>NZ_JBEPNP010000035.1:0-22439 GCF_040546335.1 Arthrobacter sp. UYEF20
GGTGTGGTTCTCCGAGGCGATCATCTCCAGGCCGTTGCGCTGGCGGGTCAGCTCGGCATCGATCTGCGCCGCGATCTCCGGATCCAGATCGGACAGCAAGGCGTCCAGACTCGGCGAGAGAACCTGCTCAATGACGGATGTGTTGCTCACAGTTCGCCACCGTTCTTGGCCGCGTATTCCTCGGCCGACAGCAGCGGGCCCTCGGACTCCACCGCGACCTTGAACAGCCAACCCGCACCATACGGGTCACTGTTGACCACGGCCGGGTCAGCAACGACGGCGTCGTTGACTTCCGTGACCTCGCCCGTCACCGGGGAATACAGATCCGAAACGGACTTGGTGGACTCAATCTCACCGCACGTCTCACCGGCCGTCACCGCAGCCCCGACCTCGGGCAGGTCAACATACACGATGTCGCCCAAGGCGTCGGCCGCCACGGCGGAGACGCCGATGGACACAACGTTCCCGTCCCCCCGCGCAACCCACTCGTGCTCGGCGGAGTACTGCAGTTCGGAAGCTACTTTTGCCATGTGTTTTTTCCTTACGTTTGAAAAGTCGTGGGGCCGCAACAATTGTGGCTGGGTTGGGTGGCGGGGTTCGCCATCCTCCCCACCATCTCCCTAACCTCGCAAGCTCGGCCAGGGAACCCTGATGGCGTGGGCCCACGCGTGCTCGGTCGCGAAGGCGCCCGCTGAGCGGACGCGACGCTCCCTTAGACGCACGCTTCCGGATGCCGCGCCCCCACCGCTAATATCCAGTTTCAGTTTTCGGGGTCAACCGTTCTCCGGGAAGAAACAGTGGCCCTTCGATATCTTCTAGAGCCGAGACCCGGTAGGCGGTTCACCCTCCAGCACCTTTGGCTTTCGAAGGCGCCCGTTCCCGCTAGTCCTGTTGTGGTCGGTTGTACTAAAGGTGCGCTGACATCGAGGGGCCGGCTGGTCGCGGTTTTCGAAAGCGTGCGTCTAAGCGAGGTACGAGCGAGCACGCGTGAAAACTGGGGCCAGCCGGTCCCGGAGCCGGGTACCGCTGAGGTACCAGGCCCCGCTGGGCTACTTTTGGCGCTTGTAGAAAGGCAGTGCGACCACTTCGAAGGGCTCCGCTTTCCCGCGCAGGTCAACGTCCAGGGCGGTGCCGGGCTCGGTGAACTCGACGTCGACGTAGGCCATGGCGACCGGATAGCCGAGGCTCGGGCTGGGCTGGCCGGAGGTGACTTCGCCGACCACGTTTCCGTCCTTGAGAACCGGGTAGTGGCCGCGGCCGGCCCGGCGTCCGAGGCCCTTAAGGCCCACGAGCTTGCGGCCCGTGGTGGTTCCGGCGCCGGCTTCCTTATTGGCGGCCAGGGGTGCCTTGCCGACGAAGTCGCCTTCCTTGGACAGCGCGACGACGGGACCCAGGCCTGCGCTGAACGGGTCGCCTTCGAGCGAGAGCTCGTTGCCGTACAGCGGCATGCCGGCCTCGAGCCGGAGCGAATCGCGGGAGGCGAGCCCGGCGGGAGTCAGCTCGCCCTCTTCGGCGATGGCGACGAGCGCCTGCCAAAGGGTGGCGGCGTCGTCGTTCGCTACGAAGATCTCGAAGCCGTCCTCACCGGTGTAGCCGGTGCGGGCCAGCAGCAGCTCCTGGCTGGCGCCGCCGAACATGAACGGAACGTCCACGGCGGCATAGTATTTCAGGCCGGTGACGAGCTCGTGCTGTACCGCGGGGACCAGGCGGAGCAGGATCTCCTGGGCCTTGGGGCCCTGCACGGCGATCAACGAGGTCGAGGCGGAGGCGTCCTGGACGGCGACGTCGAAGCCCCCCTCTTTGCCGGAACCGGCCCTTTCGGCCAGGGCTGCGGCGACCACCTTGGCGTTGCCCGCATTGGGGACCACGAGGAAATTGTCAGTGCCGTCGGCCCCCGACGGGCGCCGATAGGTGATGAGGTCGTCAATGATGCCGCCGTCCTCGTTGCAGATCAGCGAGTACTTGGCCTTGCCGATCGCCATAGCGGAGATCTTCCCCACGAGGGCGTAGTCCAGGAAGGCGGCGGCGTCCGGGCCGGTGACCCAGACTTCGCCCATGTGGGAGAGGTCGAAGAGGCCGGCGGACGCACGCACGGCGTGGTGCTCGGCCAGTTCGGAGCTGTACTTGAGCGGCATCTGCCAGCCGCCGAAGTCCGTGAAGGAGGCGCCGAGCTTCTTGTGCTCTTCGTAAAGGGCCGTGTAGTTCTCAGTCATTGGTGGCTGTCCTTAGTTCGCGAAGTCGTCGGAGTGGTGGTCCTCGAACGCTTCGAGGGGAGGGCAGGAGCAGATCAGGTTTCGGTCGCCCGCGGCGCCGTCGACCCGGCCGACCGGCGGGAAGTACTTGTCCTGCCGGAGCGTGTGGACCGGGAAGGCGGCCTGCTCGCGCGGGTATTCGCGGACCCAGTCGGTGCTGATGACGGCGGCGGCGGTGTGCGGGGCATTGCGCAGCGGGCTGTTCTCGACGGTGAAGTCGCCGTTGGCGACCTGGTCGATTTCGGCGCGGATGGAGACCATGGCGGTGATGAAGCGGTCGATCTCGCCGAGGTCCTCGGATTCGGTGGGCTCCACCATCAGGGTGCCCGCCACCGGGAACGCGAGCGTGGGGGCGTGGAAGCCGTAGTCGATCAGGCGCTTGGCCACATCCTCCGCGGTCACGCCGGTCTTGGCCGTGAGTTCACGCAGGTCCAGGATGCATTCGTGCGCGACGAGCCCGCCTTCGCCCGTGTAGAGCACCGGGAAGGAGTCGTTCAGGCGGGCCGCGATGTAGTTGGCCGCAAGCAGGGCCGACCTGGTGGCCTCGGTCAGGCCCTGGCCGCCCATGAGCTTCACATAGGCCCAGGAGATCGGCAGCACGCCGGCCGAACCGTAGCGCGAGGCGGAGATCGGGGTGCCGTCGGCGCCGTTGGCCGGATCGGCGGCGTTGCCCGGCATGAAGGGTGCCAGGTGGGCCTTGGCCGCGACCGGGCCGACGCCGGGCCCGCCGCCGCCGTGCGGGATGCAGAAGGTCTTGTGCAGGTTCAGGTGCGAGACGTCGCCGCCGAACTGGCCCGGCTGGGCCAGGCCGACGAGGGCGTTGAGGTTGGCGCCGTCGATGTAGACCTGGCCCCCGGCGGCGTGGACCGCGTCGCAGACCTCGCGGACATCGGCGTCGAACACCCCGTGCGTGGAGGGGTAGGTGATCATGATCGCGGACAGGGCGTCCTTGTGCAGCTCGATCTTGGTCCGCAGGTCCGCGTGGTCGATGGTGCCGTCCGTGGCGGTGGCCACGACGACCACCTTCATGCCGGCAAGCACGGCCGAGGCCGCGTTGGTGCCGTGGGCCGAGGCCGGGATGAGGCAGACGTTGCGCTGGGCGTCACCGCGGGAGAAGTGGTAGCCGCGGATCGCCAGCAGGCCGGCGAGCTCGCCCTGGGATCCGGCGTTGGGCTGGATGGAGACCTGGTCGTAGCCGGTGATCTCGGTCAGCTGGGCTTCGAGGTCCTCGATCAGTTCGCGCCAGCCGGCGGTCTGGGATTCCGGGGCGAAGGGGTGGATGGAGGCGAACTCCGGCCAGGAGATGGCTTCCATCTCGGCCGTGGCGTTCAGCTTCATGGTGCACGAACCCAGCGGGATCATGGTGCGGTCCAGGGCGAGGTCACGGTCCGAGAGACGGCGGATGTAGCGCAGCAGCTGCGTTTCGGAACGGTGCGTGTTGAACACCGGGTGCTGGAGGTAGTCGGAGGTGCGCTCGACGGCGGTGTCCAGGCCGAAACCTTCAGCCGCTGCGCCTGAGTTACCGCCGGATTCTGCGTCTGAGTTAGCGTCGGTGACGCTCGCGCCGAACGCGGCGACGACGTCGGCGACGATCGCCGCCGTCGTGGCCTCATCGGTGGAGATCCCGACCGTGTCCGCGTCGATGACGCGCAGGTTGATCCCCTTGGCCTCGGCGGCGGCAATGATGTTCGCGGCCTTGCCGGGGACGGAGACGGTGACGGTGTCGAAGAAGGACGTGTGCAGGACGTCCAGGCCGGCGGCCTTCAGCGAGGCGGCGATGGTCCTGGCGTGGCCGTGGGTGGTCTCGGCGATCGCCTTCAGTCCGTCCGGGCCATGGTAGACGGCGTAGAAGGAGGACACGATCGCCAGCAGGGCCTGGGCGGTGCAGATGTTGGAGGTCGCCTTTTCGCGGCGGATGTGCTGCTCGCGGGTCTGCAGGGCCAGCCGGTAGGCGGGGACCCCGGCGTTGTCCTTGGACACGCCGACGAGGCGGCCGGGCATGGACCGCTCGAGGCCCTTCTGGACGGCCATGTAGGCGGCGTGGGGGCCGCCGAAGAACAGCGGGACGCCGAAGCGCTGGGCAGAGCCGACGGCGATGTCGGCGCCCTGCTCACCCGGAGGGGTGATGAGGGTCAGGGACAGCAGGTCGGCGGCGACGGTGACGAGCGCGCCGCGTTCCTTGGCGTCCGCGATCACGGCGGTGTGGTCGAACACGCGGCCGGAGGCGCCGGGCTGCTGCAGGACGACGCCGTTGATGACGCCGTCGGGCAGGCCCTTGGACAGGTCCGCGACCTCGACTTCGAAGCCGAGGGCTTCGGCGCGGCCCTTGACGATCGCGATGGTCTGGGGGAGGCAGTCGGTGTCGAGGACGGTCTTGCCGTCGTGGGCCGTCTTGTTCTTGTTCGCCCTGCGCATCATCAGCACCGCTTCGGCGACGGCGGTGGCTTCGTCGAGCAGGGAGGCGTTGGCGATCGGCAGGCCGACGAGGTCCTGGACCATGGTCTGGAAGTTCAGCAGCGCCTCGAGCCGGCCCTGCGAGATTTCCGGCTGGTAGGGCGTGTACGCCGTGTACCAGGCGGGCGCCTCGAGGATGTTCCGGCGGATGACGGCCGGGGTCAGGGTGTCGTAGTAGCCCTGGCCGATCATCTGGACCGCGGTCTTGTTCTTGCCCGCCAACGTGCGCAGTTCGGCGAGGACCTCGACTTCGCTGAGGGCTTTGCCGAGCGCCAGCGGAGAGTCCTGCCGGATGTCTTTCGGAACGGCGGTGTCCACCAGCGCATCGACGGTGTCGTAGCCGACAGCCTTCAGCATGGCGTCGACGTCGGACTGGCGGCGGGCGCCGATGTGCCGGTCAACGAAGGACGTGGAAGCTGAGGTAACAGTCACAAGGAACTCCATAACTAAGGCGGCGCAGGGTACGCCACATTGATTCGGGTTCCTCCCCGTTCTGTATTGGACCTGAGAGTTTCCGCGCAGCCGCGCTTTCGCAGGGCTCCGCTTGCACCGTCGGTGAGCACAGCATGTCAGGGGACAGCCTGCTACTTTCCAGAGTTGCCTTGCCGCGGCGGTACGTGGGCCTGAGAGATTCCTGGGGAGGATTTGCTCCTACGGCGCCCGCTTGTACCTACAAGCAGAACTCTCCCGCCGCAGATCAAAGGCATATTCAATTGCTCGTGACAACAGTCACAGCTCCCATTGTCCTACGCCGGGCACGCGTCCGCAAACTGCCGGGCCCTGCCGGTCCCTGGGCTGGCCGCTGCACGAACCGCCGGCAGCCGGGCTGCGCTCACGCACCGCCGGCAGCCACCGAATCGCGGATCAGCTGCGGAGTCGCCGGGACCATACGGCGACCCGGCACGCGTCCGGCGACCACGGCGGAGGGGCGGGCTCCCAGCGGCGCAGCCGTCAGCTGCGCAGCCGTCCGACAGCTGCCAGCAGGCTCTCCAGATCGGCACCGACCTCCGGAAGCGGGCCGCCGGGGCCGCGGGCAAGCATGGCGTTGAAGTACAGACCGTCCCCCATGTAGAGGACAGCCTTGGCCATGGCGGGCCCGACGTCGCCCGCCAGCAGTTCCAGCCAGCGCGCCTGGGCGGCGGCAAAACGGCGGAGGGCTTCCTCATGAGCCACCTCGGCAAGCCGGGTGGCAGCCACGAACGCCCGGTCCAAGCGCGTGTCCGCCCAGAGCGAGGACTTGATGAAGTACGCCGCAGCCCCCTCCGGCGCGTCCGCCATGGCCTTGACGTCCGCGGCCAGCAACCCGTCCAGGCGCTCGAGCAGCACCGAGATCATCGCCTCTTTGCTCGGGAAGTGGTACAGCAGTCCCCCCTTGGAGACGCCGGCCCGCCTGGCGACGGCGTCCAGCGTGGCGGCACGTTCGCCCTCTTCGATGAGCAGGGATTCGAAGGCGTCCAGGACAGCTTCGCGGGCGACGGGTTTTCTGGGCATGGTTCCCATCATGCCTGCCCAACCACCCATTTCTTAACTATACCGTCCAGACGGTATAGTTATTTCATGAACAACACATCGATGACCGGGGCGGGCACCAGCACACTGGCCGGCACCGGCCGGAGGGCGCCGTGGCGCGACTGGATGGCGCTGTCGCTGCTGATGTTCCCGGTGCTGCTGGTGGCGGTGGACAACACGGCGCTCACCTTTGCGCTGCCCGCCATCGCGCGCGGCCTGGACGCCTCCGGGGTGCAGTTGCTGTGGATTGTGGATGCCTACCCGCTGGTCCTGGCCGGGCTGCTCGTGGCGATGGGCAGCCTGGGCGACCGGATCGGACGCCGCAGGCTTCTCTTCATCGGCAGCACGGGCTTCGCAGCCGTCTCTGCCGTCACCGCCTTCGCGCCCAGCGCCGAATGGCTGATCGCCGGACGGGCGGGGCTGGGCTTCTTCGGCGCGATGCTGATGCCGTCCACCCTGTCCCTGATCCGCAACATCTTCCCGGAGCCGAACCGGCGCCGGCTGGCCGTGGCCATCTGGGCTGCGGGCTTCTCTGGCGGCGCCGCCCTGGGCCCGATCTTCGGCGGCTGGCTCGTGGAGCACTTCTGGTGGGGCGCCATCCTGCTCGTCGCTGTGCCGATCATCCTGCCGTTGCTGGCGCTCGGGCCCATCCTGATCCCGGAATCGCGCGACCCGAATCCCGGCCGGGTGGACGTGCCGAGCATCGTCCTGTCCCTCCTGGTGATGGTGCCGGTGGTGTACGGCATCAAGGAGCTGGCCACCCATGGCCCGGCCCCGGCGCCGCTGGCCCTGATCGGCTTCGGCCTGCTCATGGCATACGTCTTCATCCGGCGGCAGCGGGCCCTGCTGCGAGGAGGTCAGGAACGCGGGGCCGGGGGCGGCACGGCGGCCCCGCTGCTGGACGTCAGCCTCTTCGGCAACCGGGTCTTCAGCACGGCCATCACGGCAAACGTCCTCGCCCTCTTTTCCTACAATGGCTTCATCCTCTTCCTGGCCCAGCACCTGCAGCTGCTGGAAGGCCAGTCCCCCTCGGAATCCGGCGTCGCGATGGTTCCGGCCCTGATCGCCACCGTCGCGGCCGGCCTGTTGGTGGTGCCGCTGGTGCGGAAAGTCCGGCCGGGCTTCGTGGTGGCCGGCGGCCTGCTGCTGAGCGCTGTGGGCTACTTCCTGGTGGCCTTCGGCGACCACAGCGGCGGCCCGGGGATCCTGTTGGCGGCCCTGCTGGTCCTCTGTCTGGGCGTCGGGGCCGCGGAGACCATCTCCAACGACCTGATCCTCGGTGCGGCGCCGGCGGAGAAATCCGGCGCGGCCGCTGCCATTTCCGAGACCGGCTACGAGGTCGGTTCGCTGCTGGGCACGGCCATCCTCGGCTCCATCCTGACCGCCTCGTACCAAGGCAACCTCCGGCTCCCGGGCGGCGTCGCGGAGGCGGCAACGGCGGACGGGGTTACCCAGGCCGGGGAAACGCTCGCCGGAGCAGTGGAGCTCGCGCAAGCCCTTCCCGGCCCGCTGGCGGAAGCAGTGATGGCCGCCGCTCGTGCCGCCTTTGATTCCGGCGTACATGTCACGGCCGCCATCGCACTGGTACTGATGGCGGGAGCGTCAGTCCTTGCCGCCGTCGTCCTGCGGAAGGTGCCGACCGCCAAATAGCGGGCCGGGCTCAGCTGCCCTCGACGTACGCCTTGAGGGCGTCGAGCAGATCGCCGGTGCCTTCCTTGCGTCCTGCCACCTGCGCCTGGTCGCTGTCACGGGTACCCGTGAAGAAGGCGCCCTGTTCGGTCAGTGTCAGCCGGGTGCCGTCGCCGTCGGGCTCCAGCTCGAGGGTGCTGAGCGAAACGGACATGCGCTCCCCGTCCAGCAGCATTTCGTAGCTGTAGACGATCCGCTCGTTCTCCACGATGTCGTGGTAAACCGCGTGCATCGTGGAGACGAAGCCGCCGACGGGGCCGCCGACGTCGGTTTCGCGGCCGCCCACCCGGAAGTCCAGGCTGGACTCGCCCTGGTTCCATTCGGGCGGGCCGCCGAACCACTTTTTCTTGCTCGCATGGTCCGAGAACGCGTGAAAGACTCGCGACGGCGGGGCGTTCAGCCTGCGTTCCAGGCTGAAGCTGGCGTGGGTGACGGGCGTGTTCATGGTGGGCTCCTGGAATTGGATCACTCGGGAGGCTGGGGCGGGCGGTCCGGGCGATCCGCACCCAGAAAGCCCTCGAGCCGGTCGAGGCGCCGCTCGGCCGGCGTCCGGCGCTGGCCCAGCCAGTTTTCTGCACGCCGGACCGTGGCAGGGTCGATGCTGCAGCTGCGGACCCTGCCGATCTTTTCGCTGCGGATCAGGCCGCTGGCTTGCAGGACCTGAAGGTGCTGGACAATCCCGGGCAGGCTGATCGGAAACGGCTCCGCGAGCTGCGATACCGTCGCCGGGCCCTCGCAGAGCCGGGCCACGATGGCGCGCCGGGTGGGGTCGGCGAGCGCGTGGAACACGCCGTCGAGCTCCCGTTCCCCCTCCTGCCGGCCCCCCTGATTGTTAAGCACATACTTAAGTATTCGCCGATCCGTCCGGATGTCAAGGCTTAAAAGCCAAGCGTCCGACGCCGGGAGGAACCCGGCGCCGGACGCTTGGATTGCGCTCTGGCTGAGTGTGGGAGGCTACTTCTTGCTGTCTACCTCTTACTGTCTACTTCTTGCTGTCAGCTGTGGTGACGCTGGCGGTGGCCCGCATGGTCTCGGCACCTACCATCCAGGCGAACTGCTCCAACTTGGCGATGAACTCGTGCAGCAGGTCCGCCGTCGTGGGGTCCTCTTCATCCACTTCGTCATGGACCTTGCGCATCGTACCGACCGCCGCCTCGAGTGCGGCGACAATCTTGTCGATGGCGTCCTTGGTGCTGATCAGGCCGGCCGGGAATTCCGCGAGGGCGGTGGACTTGGAAACCGTGGAGCTGCGGCCATCCGGCAGGGCGTGCAGGGCACGCATGCGCTCGGCCATGTCATCCGCAAAGCCGCGGGCGGCGTCGATGATCTCGTCCAGCTGAAGGTGCAGGTCCCGGAAGTTCGCCCCCACGATGTTCCAGTGCGCCTGCTTGCCCTGGACGTGCAGTTCGATCAGGTCCACGAGCACTGCCTGACAGTTCGCGGTGAGTGTTGGCGTTGCTTTCATGCGTCCTCCTGAGTAGGTCCGATCCCGTTGCGTCCGATACCGCAAGGGCCGATGCTTTCGACGCTACCCCAGGGCCCAGCAGGACGGCGACCGTCCCGCCGAAATTTCTCGGTCAGGAGATTTCTCGGTCAGCTTGCTAAGGGGCTTACCATCTGCCGGGCAGGGAACTCAGACCGCCTCGTTGAGCATCGGCCCCTGCGGGAAAATGGCCCGGGTGATGCCACCCGCCGTGGTCTCGGCCAGCTGGGAAAGGTAGTCGTTCCGGCGGCGCGGCGTGATCCGGGACTGCGGTTCAAAGGTCTGCCCGGGATCGTCCGCGTAGTGCGCGGTCAGGCCGTCGCGCATGAGCCGGATGGCTTCGGAGCGCTGCTGGGACACAGCCGCGTGGGTGGAGCCGAGTTCCGCGGCCAGTTCCTTCACGGTCCGGTCGCCGAAATAGATCTCCTCGACGACGTAGCGCATGCGCTCCGGGAGCGACTTCACGGCCGCGCGCAGGTACTGCAGCCGTTCATCGGCGAGCACGGAGTGCTCGGGGGACAGCGTCTCCGCTGCCAGCGTGTCCACGACGGCGTCGTCGAGCGGGGTCAGGGTGCGGGACGCATCGGCCAGGGCTGCCTCGACGACGCTCTGCTGCACGCCGAGGGCGGAGGCGATCTCATCGACGCTGGGGGTACGTCCGAGGGCGGCGGCCAGGGTCTCCTGGACGGACATGGTCTCCTTGATCCGTCGCCGCGCCGAGCGGGTGGCCCAGTCGCTCGCACGCATCTCGTCCGCGAACGCGCCGAGGATGCGCCGGCGGGCAAACGCTCCGAAGGGCACGCCGAGATCCGGGTCGAAGGAGTCGGCCGAGGTAATCAGGGCGACGGCACCCGCTGACGCCAGGTCATCGCGGGAAAGGTGTGACGCTTTCGAGCACAAATCTGAAACGAGGTAGCCCACCAGCGGAAGGTGCTGCGTGACCAGCTCGTTGCGTTCTACGCGATTCAATAGTGTGTCCCCCCATGAGACCGGATCCGAAGCGTCAAACCGCTTAAAACACCGAGAGCCGCACCCGCAAACGGCCCGTCATTCCGCCAATGGGAGGCGGTGTTCGATACCCGGGCGCAGCACCCATGGAGGAAACTTATCACCTTATCAACAATCTGCGTGTACCCTCAGGAAAAAGCTTGGCCGAAACTGCGGCAGCACCGTTTCTGCCGGCGTGGCGACTAAAGGGGGCGCATGGGTGCAGGTGATCTTTCGGCAGCTCTCTGGCAGGAGCGCCGTCAGCTGGAACTGCTCTTGTTCAGGCTCGAGACACAGCGCCTGCATGTACTGGCGGGGAATTTCCAGTGGCTGAGTGTCACCGCCACCGACGTGGAGAGTGTCCTGGACCGCCTGCGCTTTGAAGCGCTGGCCCGGAGCGTCGAATCGGCGGCCGTGGCGGCGGAATGGGGGCTGCCGGCCCAGGCCACCCTCGCCGAACTGATCGCCGGTGCACCGGCCGGTTCCTGGCCGGAGGTCCTGGGCGAGCATTTGGATGCTCTCCGGGACTTGCTCCGCCAGCTCAGCGACACTGCGCGGTCCACCGAAGAGACTCTGCGTCAGCGGAGCCTGCCGGGATCTTCCGGCGCTTCCCCCGGCGGGGCGTCCGGGACAGGGACAGGGTGCGGGTCCGGCACCGGGACAGGGTCAGGGACAGGGACGGATACCGCGGAGGTCCTTGAAGAGCTGACGACCGCCGCGAACGTACAGCGCGCCCTGATCATCAACCGGCGGACCACGCAGCCTATGCTGGCGCAGTACCTCGGCGGCGAGCGGGGCTAATAACGGGCCGGGCGACGCGTCAGTCAGCGCTTCCGGCAGAAGCTGGGGGCAGTAGCCCGCGCAGCGCGTCCTCAGTATCCGGTCCCGCCCCGGCGCCGGCTTCTGCTGCCGCTCGATTTGCCGCGGCAATCGCCTCGATGACTTCCCGGCGCTGGATCGGAACGCCCCGGGGCGCCTCGATGCCTATCCGAACACCGTCGCCGCGGCCTTCCAGAACCGTGATGACGATGCCGTCGCCGATCATGATCTGTTCGCCCGGCTTGCGTGTAAGTACCAGCATCCTCTCAATCTACCCTTCGCAGTGTGGCAGTGCGGACGAATTCCGGCGCTTGGAGCCGCTGAGATGAGCTCATCTCAGCCGCTCACGACTGTGGCCTGGCCCGAGTCGGCCCAGCCGACGGGCAGTCCCAGCCCGTGGACGGTCTCCGGTGTGGCGGTTTCCGCCGACCCGACGACGGCTACAGCAGTGACGTTGAGCTGGGAGGCAAGGACGCTGACCCAGCGGGCGGTGTCCTCATGCTTGCGCCCGGCATCCACCACCACCCAGAGCTGGTCTGCGGAGATTGCGGCCACGGACTGCAGCCGCGCGACGGCGTCGCGGGCCTTTCCAAGCCCGAAGGCAACCAGCACAGTCTGGTCCGTGAGCACCGCGTGGGCGCGGGCCGCCGTCGCGCTTTGACGGCCGTCCACGTGCAGATGCCCGTAGGCGGACAGCTTCCCTGCAGTGCGCACGTCCGCGCCGCCGGCTGCCATGGACATCGCCAGGGCCGCGTCCAGCGCGTCCTCCCCCAGTCCGACGAGGACCACCAGGTCACCGACCCCGGACAGCGGGACCGGAACGGTTTCGCGGGGCTGCGCCGGCGCGGCGGACGTGCCGTCATCGGGCCCCGGCACTCGCGCAACAGGCACTGGCGAAACAGGCACTCGCGGAACCGGCACGACCGCGGAGCCGGCAGCCGGAGCGCGCAGCCCGGCGCCGAGTTGCTCGAGCAGTTCGGCGAAGTCCGGCGACTCCGTTGACACACCGGTGTTGCCGGGCCGGTGCAGGTTCAGCTCGGCCGCGTCGGCCTCTTCGAGCAGGGCCGCGATGGCGGCGCCGTGCAGCTGGTGCGAGGGGGCGGCGGACGCCGTCGCAGCGGACGGTACGGACGGCACGGCCGGGGGAAAAACAGCCGAGGCCGGCGCCGGGGCGGACGCCGTCGCGCTTGTCCCGGCGCCGTGCAACTGGTGCGAGGGGCCGGCGGCCGGTTGCTGGCCGACGCCGTTCGCCCCGGCCTCTGCATCCGCCTCGGCGAGGATGTCCGGTTCGGGAACCACCTCGCCCGAGACGACCTCGTGGCTGGTCTGCACCTCGACGATTGCCTCGTAGCGGTCCCCGGCGAAGAGGCCGGCGATCCCTGGGCTGATGACCCGTTCCGCCGAGACGATGCGGGCTGCGGGGCCGTGCTGCCGTTCCGCCTTGCGGCGGATCTCCTCGAGCGAGGCTCCCTTAAGCCGATAGCGGTTCGGCATGGCGGACCACTCCTACTGTTTCGATCCGGACGTTGGCTGACGTGACTTCGCGGTAGGACAACACAGGCACCGAGCCGGCATGGGCCCCGACGAGGCGGCGGATCGCCGGGCGGAGCGCCGGCGCGCAGACCAGCACGGCCTGGCGGTTGGCGGCGGCAGCGGAGTCGACGGCGGCGGCCATCGAGCGCAGCACGGCGTCGAGCCTGTCCTGGCCCATGACGATCTGGCTGCCGCCCTCGGCCGGCCGCATGTCCTCCAGCATGGACTGCTCCAGAAGCGGGTCGATCATGATCACGTTGAGCACCGGGCCGTCCATGAACTTGGCCGTCAGCGCCGGACCCAGGGCCTGGCGGGCGGATTCCACCAGCGACTCCGGGTCCGTGGAGACCTTGGCGCGGAGCGTGAGCGCCTCGTAGATCCGCGCGAGGTCATTGATCGGCACCTGTTCGTCCAGCAGGCCCTGCAGCACGCGCTGAAGCTCGGCCAGGGAGAGGAGCGCCGGGGTGAGTTCGTCGACGGCGGAGGGGCTCTGCTTCCGCACGCCTTCGGTGAGCACCCGGACATCCTCCCGGGACAGCAGCCGGGCGGCGTTGGCCGTGACGATCGAGGACAGGTGCGTCACCAGGACGGAGACGCGGTCGATCACGGTGGCTCCGGTCATCTCGGCGTTGTGGCGCATTTCCGCCGGAATCCACTTGCCGGCGAGGCCGAACACCGGCTCGATCATCGCGGCGCCGGGGAGCGAGTCGAGGTTGTCGCCCAGGGCCAGCATCTGGCCGGTGGGCGCGGTGCCGCGGCCGGCTTCCACCCCGGCGATCCGGATCGCGTAGCTGGACAATGGCAGGTCCACGCTGTCCCTGGTGCGGACCGGCGGGATCACCAGCCCCAGCTCCATGGCGATCTTGTGCCGCAGGGACCGGACCCGGGCCAGCAGGTCATCCGATGCCCCGGAGACCATGTCCACCAGGTCCGGTGCCAGCAGGATCTCGACGGGGTGGATGCGCATGTCCTCGAGCAGCTTCTCGTTCGGGTCCATTTCCGGGAAATTGAGCGCGTTGGCCTCGGCGTCGCGGGTGGTTTCCTCCTGCCGCTGCCTGGTCGCGATCCGGCGGGCCGCGAAGAGGAGCCCGGCGCCGACGAGGACGAACGGGATGGGCGGCATGCCGGGGATCAGCGCCATGGCGATCGCCGCGACGCCGGCGATCATGAGTGCGTTGGGCGACTGAAGGAGCTGGGTGGACGCCGTGCGGCCCATGTCCGATTCCGCGTTGGACCGGGTGACGATCATGCCGGTGGACACGGCCATCAGCAGGGCAGGGATCTGGGTGACCAGCCCGTCGCCCATCGTGAGGATGCCATAGGTGCTCAGCGCGTCGCCGATCTCCATGCCGCGCTGCAGCATGCCGATGGCAATGCCGCCCACAAAGTTGATGATGATGATGATGAGGCCGGCAATCGCGTCGCCCTTGACGAATTTCGAGGCACCGTCCATGGCGCCGTAGAAGTCCGCCTCCGCCGAGACCTCGGCCCGCCGCTCGCGGGCCTGGGTGTCGGTGATCAGCCCGGCGTTGAGGTCGGCGTCGATCGCCATCTGCTTGCCGGGCATGGCATCCAGGGTGAAGCGGGCGCCCACCTCGGCCACGCGTTCGGCACCCTTGGTGACCACCACGAACTGGATGACCACGAGGATGAGAAAGACGACGGCGCCGATGATCAGGGAGCCGCCCACCGTCACCTTGCCGAAAGCTTCAATGACCTGCCCGGCGTACCCCTCCCCCAGCACCAGGCGGGTGGAGGCGACGTTCAGGCCCAGCCGGAACAGCGTGGCGACGAGCAGCAGCGAGGGGAAGACCGAGAAATCCAGCGGCTTCTTCACGAACATGCTGGTCAGCAGCACCAGCAGTGCCAGCAGGATGTTGCAGACAATGAGAAAGTCCAGCAGCGGCGCGGGCACCGGAACAACCAGCAGCAGCACGATGCCCACGATGCCGATTGGCACTGACAGTCGGGCGAGCCTGTTGTTCATAGTGCGGTCCTTTCACAGACGCTGGTTCGAAAAGTGTTCATGCCGGGCTTCCCGCGGCACTTCCTGCGGCAGTTCCTATGCCAGGGGCCGCGCCGCTCATCCGGTGCATTCCGGAGGCGGCGCCGCGGGCCTTGAGCGCCATCACGAAGGCAAGCACTCCGGCCACGGCACGGTAGAAGTCCACCGGGATCTCCTGGCCCAGCTCGCAGGCTCCGTGGAGTGCCCTGGCCAGCGGGATGTCCTGGACCATCGGCACGTTCTTCGCCTCGGCCTCTTCCCTGATCCTGGCCGCCACGTGTCCCGAGCCTTTGGCCACCACCCGGGGCGCGGATTTCCCCGGGTCGTACTTGAGGGCCACCGCGACGTGCGTGGGGTTGACCAGCACGACGTCGGCGTCCCCGATCGCGGCGATCATGCGGTTCCGGCTCATCGCCATCTGCCGGGCCCGGCGCTGGGACCGGATGAGCGGATCGCCTTCGCTGTTCTTGTTCTCGTCCTGGACTTCCTTCTTGGACATCCGGGTCTTCTTCCGGTTGCGCCGCATGACCACGAAGAAGTCCGCGGCCGCCAGCACGATTCCGGCGGCCACGGCGAACTGGATCAGCGCGGCAATGCCGCCGGCCGCGGCCTGCACCACTGCGGCCACCGGCAGTCCCCCGGCGCTCAGCAGGACCGGAATGAGTCCCTGCACCACGCTGTACAGCACCAGACCCACCACGCTGGCCTTCAGCAACGCCTTCACGCCGCCCCAGACCGCCTGGGCCCCGAAGGACCGCTTCAGCCCGCTGAGCAGTTTGAAGTGCTCGAAGTCGAGCTTGAACTTCTTCAGGTGCACGCCGCCCTGGAGCGCGGAGCCGGCGAGGACCACGATAAACACGACGATCAGCATGGGACCGACGATCCCGGCGATCGCGGCCAGTCCGTCCTCAAGCGCCTTGACGGCCTTGCCCGGATCGGGCTCGGCGACGATGCCGCGGATGCTGAAGAGCTGGTCCGTCGCGGCGCTGGCGGCGCGGTCCACGGTGGCCGGGATCATGATGGCGGCGGCGGCGACGCCAACCCAGGCGGTGAGGTCCTGGGACCGGGACAGCTGGCCCTTGGAGCGGACCTCTTTCATCCGTTTGTCGGTGGCTTCTTCGGTTTTTTCCTGTGAATCCGCCATCAGCCCACCCCCAGTACTGTCTTGGCCGCCTGGCCGGCGAGGCTGGAGACGATTCTGGGCAGCCCCAGGAACATGAAGCCCGCCAGCGATAACGTCAGGAGGATCTTCAGGGGGAAGCCCAGGGAGAAGGCATTGAGCGCCGGGGCCACGCGGGTCAGCAGGCCGAGTCCGACGTCGGCCAGGAACAGCACCACGATCAGCGGTCCGGCGATCTGGACCGCGGCAAGGAACATGCCGGTGACCGCCGTCGTCATCGCCTGCACCGGCTGGGCGAGGTCGATCCCGCCGGCAAGCGGCAGGGCCGCGAAGGTTCCGGTCAGGCCGGTGATGACGAGTTGATAGCCGTCCGAGGAGAAGAGCAGCGCCAGGGCCGCCATCTGCAGGAGGCGGGTGAACTGGGCGCCGTTGATATTCATCTGCGGGTCGAAGGCCTGGGCCATCTGGAAGCCGCTGAAGAGATCGATCAGGCTGCCGGCGGATTGGATGGCGGCGAAGATCACCAGGACCAGGAAGCCCAGGGCCAGTCCGGTGACGAGTTCCAGGACGATCCCCGTGACGAATCCGGCGGTGTCCCGCGGGGCGTAACCGACGGACACGCGCTGCGACACCGCGAGGCCCAGACCGAGGCCGAGCATGGCCTTGATGCGTGCCGGGAAGGCCTGGTGCGCGAAGGGAGGCGCCACGATCAGGAATGCCGTCATCCGGACGGTGGCCAGCAGGAGCGCTTCCAGCCACGTCGGGTCGATCGGAATGCCCACCTCACAGGCCTCCGAGCAGGGACGGGATTTTGGCGAAGAGGTCGTTGGTGAAGGCGACCATCTCCGAGATCATCCAGTGCCCGCAGACCACCAGGGCAACCGCCACTGCGGCGGCCTTCGGCACAAAGGACAGCGTGGCTTCCTGGAGTTGGGTGATGGACTGCAGCAGCGAGATGGCCAGGCCGACGACGAGGGCCGTCACCAGCACCGGCGCGGAGAGTTTGGCGGCCACGATCATGGCCTGGAGGCAGATGTCCAGGACGGCGTTGGCGTTCATCCGGTGCCTGCATAGCTCTGGATCAGCGCCGTGATGATGAGGCCCCAGCCGTCCACGAGGACGAACAGCAGGATCTTGAACGGCAGGGAGATCATCACCGGCGGCAGCATCATCATGCCCATCGACATCAGGGCCGCGGAGACCACGAGGTCGATCACCAGGAACGGGATGAAGATGACGAAGCCGATGATGAAGGCGGCCCGCAGCTCGGAGATCATGAAGGCCGGGATGAGTGTCTGCAGCGGCACGGCCTCCGGGGTGGCCGGGTTCTCGGCACCCGCGGCGCGGGACATCAGGGCGATGTCCTCTTCCCGGGTGTGGGCCAGCATGAAGTGCTGCAGGGGCCCGGAGGCGGCGCCGACGGCGCCGTTGAAGTCCAGGGTTCCGTTGAGGTACGGCTGGATCCCGATGTTGTTCATCTCGTTGATGACGGGCCACATCACGAAGATCGAGAGGAACAGGGCGAGGCCGGCGAGCACCTGGTTGGGCGGGATGGAGGGCAGCGAGAGGGCGTTGCGGGTCATGGCCAGGACCACGAAGATCTTGGTGAAGGACGTCATCATCAGCAGCAGGGCCGGCGCCACGGAGAGCAGCGTGATCCCGATCAGGGTCAGCACCGCCGTGGACGGTTTGCCGTCCAGTCCGTTGATCTGGATGTTGACGCTGCCGCCGTCCGGGTTTGCCGGGTCCGTCGGCGCCACCGGCGGGGTGGGATCGATGGGGGCGGCGTGGCCGGCCGAGGCGCTCAGCCACAGCAGCAGGACAGCGAGCAGGACGGCGGCGAGGCCCAGCACGAATGCCCTGGCCGGCGGGAGCCGGTCAGGGGCCGCAACTGCCAGGCGTGCGGAAGTGCGGCGGGTGGAAGTGAGGTGGGCGGAATTGCGGCGGGCGGCGGGCAGGCGGATCAATTGCGGCGTCCGCTCCTGAGAGCGGCAGCGGCCTGCTTCCAGGTGGAGCCGGCAAGAATGGAACCGTGCAGGGGCGGGTGCTCTGCCGTGGCAGCGCGGATCGCGGGTCCGCGGCCATGGGAATCCCGGTGCAGGGTGCTGCGGCGTGACAGCGGGACGTTGTCAGCGCCGTCCCCGGCACCGTCCCCGGCCCCGTCAGCCGGGCCGCCGTCGTCGTGCGTGCCGTCCTGGATCCTGTCCAGGCGGCCGTACTGGCCGCCGGAGAGGGGGCCGAAGCCCGCGAGGATCCGGGCGAATTCCCCTGTGCCGCGGCGCGTCTCGGGTGCGGCGGCTTCTTCCGTTTCCACCGGGATGTCGCCCGTGTGCAGGACATTGACGGCGTGCTCGGTGACGCCGAGCAGGAACCGCTGGCCGGCGGCGTCGATCACTACCACCGAGGCCTTCTGGCCGACGCTCTGGCGGCTGACGACGGTCAGCGCGCGGTCAGCCCGCCGCCGTCCGGTGCCCTGGCCGAGCCGGCGTTGCAGGAACCACATGAGGCCCAGCACCGCGCCCAGGGCCACGAGTACCCGCAGCCCGAGGATCAGCGAGTCCATTCAGCTGAGCCCCTCGGCCACGTCAAGGATGCGGGTGATCCGGACGGCGTAGTCCTGGTCCAGGACCACCACCTCGCCGTGCGCGATCAGCCGGCCGTTGAGCAGGACGTCTGCCGGGGCGCCGGCGGAGCGGTCAAGTTCGATGATCTTGCCCGGTTCGAGGGAGAGCACGTCGCGGACGGCCATCCGGGTGCGTCCGATCTCGACGGTGAGGGCCATCTCGATGTTGTTGATCCGGCCCAGGCGGCCGGCCACGGCGTCCCCGCCGCTGAACAGCTCGCCGCGGTCCTGCCCGGTGCTGTGCTCACGGAGGCGGACCGCGAACCAGGCCGCGGCGTTGCTGCCGTCGGAGAGTTCGAACACGGCCGTGTCCGGGTCGGAGAGCAGTCCGGAGGCGTCGGATTCGCGCAGGTCGGACAGGACGCCGGCGCCGAAGACGGAGCTGGCGCTTTCCATCGCGGGGCGCAGCACATCGGTCACCGAGACGTGCCCCAGCTGGGATCCTGCCCCGGCGGCTTCATCGAGGAACGTGCGGTCGCTGAGCATCAGCGCGAGGTCTGCCGTGACCGCACCGACGAAGGTGGCGGTGACGGCCTGGCGGGCGTACGCCGCGGCTGCGCGGGCGGGGACCAGCGCGACAACTTTGAGGGCCACCGGGCTCGGCAGCTCCTCGACGAGCCGCTCCGCCGACAATTCGTGCTTGGTCAGGGTGATGCTCATCGGTGGTTCTCCTCGATTGTGACAATGACTGCAGCTGCCCGGGATCCGTTGCGGGCCGGGGCCGCGGTGGCCAGCCTGGCGCCGTCCAGGGTGACGTCAAACGGCCGGTTTTCCAGGTGCGGCAAGGTGAGCACGTCCCCCACGGCGAGGCCAAGGACCTGGCTGGGGGTGACGAACGACGTCGAGAGCCGCACGGACAGTTCGACCGGAACCCGCTCCAGCTGGGCGCTGACGCGCGCCGATGCATCCCCGCGGTTGTCCGTGGGGTTGACCTTCTTGAGCCGTCCCAGCAGGATGCTGGCCGGGACGGCCAGGGTGGCCGGGGCGCTGATGTTGCCGACGTTCATGGTGAACGTGGCGACGATCATCAGCTCGCTGGGCGCGGCCGCCTGGGCGAACTGGGAGTTGTACTGGATGGTGTCCACCCGGACGGATTCACTCAACAGCGGCCCGAGGGAGTAGCCGAGGTCTTCGAGTGCCTCGTCCATGAGTCCCTTGATCAGGGCCTGTTCGATCTGGGTGAATTTGCGGTCCGGCATGGGCGCATCGTTGGAGGCGCCGAGCATCCGGTTTACCCAGCCGAGCGCCGCCGGGGCCGGGAACTGCACGACGAGCTTGGAATCGTGGGCCTCGACCGTGCTGAGCACCATCGCCGTGACGGCGGGCAGGGACGCGGCGTATTCGTCGTAACTGACCATGCTGACGTCTTCGAGCCGGACCACGGACTTGACGCGGACTTTGGCGGTCAGCTGGGTGCCCCACTGGCGGGCGAACGTTTCAAAAGCCAGTTCCAGTACGCGGCTGTGTTCCCGTGCCAGTGTCGCGGGACGCCGGAAGTCATAGACGCTGACGGTCCGCTCCCGTATCACTTCCCGCTCATCCATAACACTCACGGTTGTCACTATCGGCCAGGGATCCGCCACCGTAAGCAGACCGCCGCAGGCAAAACACAGCTATTTCTGGCTGAGCTTCAGCTATTTCTGGCTGAGCTTCAGTGCCTCGGGAATGAGCGCGCGGACGACGTCGGGCTGGTCGGACACGATCACGATGTCCACCCGGCGGTTCCGCTCCATCAGCTCCGGGGTGGAGTCGTCGTTGACCTGCCGGGCGGAGCCGAAGGCGACGGCGCCGATGGTTCCGGGGGCGATCCCGCCGCGGTCCACCATGTAGCGCAGCACGTTGACCGCCCGCGCCGAGGACAGCTCCCAGGTGGACGGGTACGCGGTGATGCCGTTGGCGGCGTGGCCTTCGACCATGATCTCCAGTGCTGCGGGGCCAAGGACCGGAGAGATGATCCGCAGGACCTGGGACGCGCGGTCAGTCAGTTCGGGCCGGTCAGGGGCGAAGAAGGTCTGGGAGCCGATGAGTTTGACGGTCAGGCCGCGCTGGTCGATCTGGAATTCCACGTTCTCGCTGAGTCCGGCGGCGGCCAGACCTGCCTTCATCTGCTCCTCCAGGGCGCGCAGGCGGTCCACTTCCTTCATGGCCGCAGCCATGGCGTCGGGGGCGACCGGGGCACCAGCGGTTTTCTGGGCGGCGAAGGCTTCCGAGTCTTTGTCCGCCAATTCCGGTGGCACGACCGTTCCTGAGGCGGTGTCCACGGTCTCGCTCACGGTCGCCCCAAAGCCAGTGGCCAGGGAGTTGCGGAGCTTCTCGAATTTGTTGGCGTCCACCGTGGACATTGCGTAGAGCACGATGAACATGCACATGAGCACCGTGACCATGTCCATGTAGGAGGCCATCCAGCGTTCGTCGACGTGGTGCTCTTCCGGCCTCTTGCGCGGGCGCCGCCTGGGACTCACGCGGCCTTGTCCACGGTGTCCGCGTCCTTGCCGGCACCCTTTCGGCCGCCTCCGGCGGCTTTGAGCTGGTGTTCGGGAACCATGGACCGGAGCCGTTCGGCGAGCAGCAGCGGCTGGGCACCCGACTGCACGGCCAGCACGCCTTCCATCAGCAGCGTCATCCGTTCGATGTCCAGTTCGGACAGGCGGGCCAGACGCGAGCTGAACGGGAGCCAGATGAAGTTGGCGGAGAGCAGGCCCCACAGGGTGGCGATGAACGCGGCGGCGATCATATGCCCCAGTTCGTCGGGCTTGGAGAGGTTTTCGAGGACGTGGGTCAGGGACACCACTGTGCCGATGATGCCGATGGTCGGGGCGTAGCCGCCCAGGCTGGCGAAGAACTTCGAGTTGGCGTGGTCGCTGCGCGACTTGGAGTCAATCTCGTCCTCGAGGAGCACCCGGAGGTCCTCGGCGTCGGTGCCATCGGCTATGTTCTGCAAGGCACGGGCCAGGAAAGGATCCTTGACGCTGGCGGCCTCTTCCTCGAGGGACAGCAGCCCCTCGGAACGCGCCTTTTCGGCGAACCGGACAATCTGGTCGATGCTGTCCTGGGGCCGGGACGTCTTCCCCATGAACATCTTCGGCAACGCCTTGAAGGCCTGCAGCACGTCCTTGAGGGTGTTGCCGGCGAGGCCGACTGCAAGGGTGGCACCAAAAACGAGGATCATGGGGGCGGGCAGCAGGAGGGAGGAAATGCTGGCGCCCTCCATGGTCACCATGGCTATGACGGAGCCAAAGGCGAGGAGCAGCCCGATGACTGTAGCGGGATCCATGGCTTACTTTCTTGGTTGCTCGGGCGCGGGGAGGGAGGATTCGTTCTCGGGGTCCGACGTCGGCACCAGGCTTAACGGGTACCCCGTGACCGCGGGAAAATCCCGCGCCTTGCTGAGGACGTAGGCCCGGTAGTCGGCGATGAGTTCCACCACCTCCGCGAGGCTTTCGAGCACCACGTAGGCGGCGCCGTCGAGCGTCACCAAATGCGTGTCCGGGCTCTCGTGGATCCGTTCAATCAGATCCGGATTGACCGCGAAGCGCGTTCCGTTGAGGCGTGTGACGACGATCATGGGCCGATTCTGCTTTGTTATTCTGCTCAGCTTTGCAGCTCAGCGGCGGGAAGGATGTTCTCCTCCTACTGTCGGCAGCCCCGGCGCCTTCGTTAGGCACCGGGGCGTACTGCGGGCTAGCTAAATTGCTGAAGCTGACCAGCGCGAACCGGCGGCGACGACCAATGGCCGCCGGCGCCGCCTTTAGATGTCGCCGCCTTCAAATGCCGCCGCCTTTGAATGTCAGCGCCTTTAAATGTCGCCGCCTCTTACTGTCGGTGCCTCCTGATGTACTGAGTGTATGGAAAGCAGCACGGCGTGGAGTGCGGAAAGCAGGGCGGCCCTGGCGGCCGTCGCCGCGTCCGCTGCCGTGCTTGCCGCCTTCGCCGGCGCGGACCGCTCTGATCCGCCCGGGGCCGAT
>NZ_JBEPNP010000036.1:0-20706 GCF_040546335.1 Arthrobacter sp. UYEF20
GAGGAGGCAGCGAACACCCCAGAACTGGCGCTCAGCGCCTAAACAAACCAAAGATC
Organism: Arthrobacter sp. UYEF20; assembly: GCF_040546335.1. Taxonomy (NCBI): domain Bacteria; kingdom Bacillati; phylum Actinomycetota; class Actinomycetes; order Micrococcales; family Micrococcaceae; genus Arthrobacter; species Arthrobacter sp. UYEF20. The sequence goes on from NZ_JBEPNP010000036.1 coordinate 57, forward strand.
ACGCGGCAACCGCGTTACACCACGCATTTGGACTTGACCGTCGCTGACCGGCGATGACGCATCTCGTCCGGTCGAATATCGCCGCAACCCGGTCAATTTCGCGGGCCGCCCGATGCGGGTCTCCGAGTTCGTTGGACAGCTCGGCCACCATCAACCCTTGCCAGCCGGTGTGTCGCCGCCATGGGGCAACCCTTTCGGCTGCCCGCCTGTACATTTCCCGTGCTGCCCGGACCTGCCCGGAGATCAGTTCGACGGCCCCCAGAATGTTCAGGGTGGCGCTCATCCCCACCTGATCTCCCGCTGACTCGAACCTGGACAGGCAACCCCGAGCGTCGCTCAGGCCGCGGTCGGCGTCACCACCCATGGCGCGAAGCAGGGCGATGTTAAGCTCGGTCAGCAACTCGCCCCGCCGGTCGCCCAGGCCGTGCCGGAGCTCCCGTGCCAAAGACAGGGCATCATCGGCCGCGCTTTGGTCGCCACAGTCGCGCAAAATGCAGCCAAGTTGGTGAAGTGCTTGCGCCCTGGCCAGGTCATCTCCCAACTCGGCGAAATGTTCGGCTGCCTCCGCGATGACGGATATCGCCGACTGCGGGTCCGCCGACAGCCGGGCCGCGTAGCCGAGCGCGGACAGCACATAGCCTTTGGCCTGGATGACGCCGACCCGCCTGCCCAACAGCATGGTCTCCTCGATGCAGGGAACCAACCGTCCGGCGATCGGGACCAGTTGCAGGCTCGGCGTGATCACCGGCAGGAAGGGTGGAGTGCTGGTGTCGGACTGCGCGAGCTCACTCAGGCAGGTGTTGAGGTGACGGGCGGCGGGCGGTCCGTCCTCACGGGACAGCGCGCACTGGCCGAGCAGCCAACTGCTGGCAGCGGCATGTTCGGCCCTGCCCCCCTCGATCGCCTCGGTGTGCACTTCGGCTGCCAGCTGTTCGGCCTCGTCCAGGTCGAAAGTGCTCCAGGCCGGCGAGGTCTCAATGAGCCGAGCCATCACCACCTCGTCGGGTTGGCCGATCTGCCGCACGATCGCCAGGGCCTCTGCGCCGAGCGCCCGGTGCCGATCGCTGCGACCCTGCCTGCTGTACAGTCCGGTCAGACCGATCAAAGCAGCCGCGCGAGGCCGGGTCGGGTCCGGTGCCACCGCCAAGGCACGCTCGATCCAGCGCGCTCCCTCGACCGCATGACCGCGGAGGAACCAGAACCGCCACAGGCTCGCGGCGAGCCGGAGCGCGGACTCGGGCTCGTGGGCACACGACCATCGCAGCGCAGCGCGCAGATTGTCGTGCTCGCGGTCGAGGAACTTCGGCTGTTCGATGACCACCCCGGTGGCCCGTTCGGGATTGTGGGAGTCGGCGAGGGCAAGGAAATAGGCGCAGTGCGCCGCCGCCAGCTGGGCCGCCTCACCCGCATGATCGAGATTCTCGTGGCAAAACTGGCGGACCGTCTCCAATTGCCGGTACCGGGTCCCGGCGGCCTTTCGTTCACTGACCACCAAAGACTTGTCCACCAGCTTGGCGAACAGGTCGAGCAGTTCGGTTTGCCGGAGGGGCGGGTCAGCGCAGACCGCCTCCACGGCGTCGAGGGTAAATCCACCCGCGAACACAGAGAGCCGGCGCAACAGAACCTGCTCCGGTTTGGTGAGCAGCTCGTGGCTCCATTCCAGGGTGCCGCGCAGCGTCTGGTGACGCGTGACGCCGTTGGTTCCCCCGCCGAGCAGGGACAAGGCATCGCCCAATCGCTGGACGATCTCGGCGGGCTCGAGAACAGCGGTTCTGGCCGCCGCCAATTCCAGGGCCAGCGGCATCCCGTCGAGCCGCCGGCACAGCTCGGTCACCCCCTGCGCGTTGTCGGCGTCGAGTGCGAAACCGGGCCGGACCTGCGCTGCTCGCTCAACGAAAAGCCGGACAGAGGGCAGACGGTCCAGCTCGGCCAGGTCGGGAGAGTCGGTCCGAAGGGGCGAGGGCAGTGGCAATGACGGCACCCGGAAGGTGTATTCCCCGTCGACATGGAGCGGTTCCCGGCTGGTGGCCAGCACTTTGACCCCAGGGGATCCGGCGAGCAGCATGACGACGAGTTGCGCACAGGCCGGGAGGAGGTGTTCGCAGCAGAGTTAATGCGGAGGCCGAGGCGACTCTGAAGTTCGGGCCAGGACCAACAGGTCTCCCCGTGCCTTCAGAAAATCAACGTTTTCCTAGGACGCGGGCCGCGAAATCTGCGGTCGCCGTCGGAAATTCCTTGCAGTTCACTCTTGTCCCACTCGTCGCCTCTCATTTGGGGCGGATACGGCGGGTGCCCGGGCGCAGCAACTGTTGCTTGCAGCGTGGAGGTAGCGAACAAGAGCCAGAGGCCTGTTGAAAGCACGGATTACGGGCCGGACCGAGAGACGGAACGGCACCATAATGGGGACATGACATCCGCGTCGGGCGAAGTAGCCCCCATAGCTCCAGGCCTTGTGCCAGAACTCCTAATCACCGATCTCGTCACGAGCCTCGATTTTTGGGTCACGCTGTGTGGTTTCGAGATTCTCTACGACCGGCCGGAGGAGGGGTTCGCGTATCTGCACTCGGGAACGGCGCACGTCATGCTCGAGCAGATCGCGGTCGGGCGAAATTGGGTCCCTGGCGCTCTTGAGAGTCCGCTGGGCCGCGGTGTGAATTTCCAGGTCTCTGTGCCGGCGATAACACCTTTGGTGGAACGTCTTTCGGCGGGCAGTTGGCCGCTCTTCATGGCCCCGGAAAACAAGTGGTACAAAACGGGCGATACAGACGCCGGAGTCTCACAATTCCTGGTCCAAGACCCCGATGGGTATCTCATTCGATTCGCTTCACGGTTAGCCACTCCCCTACTCTGATCCACCGCAAAACGAAACCGCCTGGATATTCCGCGAATGAACAGGATCTACAAGCAGCCGTGCCCTCGCCGGCCCGCACGCCGGGATGATGCTGGCTTACCTGGGCGCGCGGGTGATCCAGATAGAGAACCCCGGCAGGGAGACGATAGCCGCGGCTGGGGTCCCCCTTCGTAGGCCCCGAGGGCGATTCCCACTTACTTCCTGTCCTGCAACCGCAACAAGGAATCCATTGCGCTGGACCTGAAGAGCGACGACGGGCGGACAGTTTTGCGCGAACGGCTGGAACGCGCGGACGTCGTGATCGAGAACTTCCGCCCCGGGGTACTGGACCGCCTGGGAATCCCGGCCGCGGACAGGTCCACTCGGAGGTGCTCGTGATCGACGTCGACCACAAAATCCTCGGTAACGCGAGACTCCCGTCGGTCATGACCGAAGCGAAGTCCGTTTCCTGGCCGACGGATGAACGGGTTCACGGTTGACGGACCGAATTCTGAGGGCAACCCACAAGCCGCATCGCCGGCAAATATATACAGGTGCGGTCCCGAGGGCATGCAACTTTTTTACACGGCATCGTCCTGCCGCAACAGGAGCAGGTGTGGTCGGCGTCAGAGTCCGTTGCTCTTGAGCGCTTCCGTCAATTGATCAACGGTAGGCAGGCCCGCAAGACCGCTGGGAGTCACGTAGATCCGGCACGCGAGATCGCCCGCGGGCGCGCCGGTTGGGAAGATGTCGGTTCCGTTGACGGTGATCGTCGGAGATCCGGCGAATCCCGTGTCTTTTGTATCGGATGCGGACTTCAGAAGCCTCATGTGTACTTCCATGCCGTTGTGCCCCCGGGCGGTCAGGGCTGCTTCCAGACGCTCACGTGCTACGGCCGAGTTTGGGCAATCATCGATATGGAGCAGTTCAATCCTCATGAATCTATTGTCCATGCCAGACCACCACCGCGGTACAGAATGAGCAGCTGTCCGGGTCAGGCAAAAGGACTGCCCTGACCCGTCCTGGCATCAGGTCTGAGGATGCGTCATCGCGGCTATCCGGCGGGTGTCACGACGTCTTCCAGCATTGCCCTGTCGAAAAACCGGAGCTCGCCCGTTGCCTGGAAGAACACCGGAACCACTGAGGTGCTTGGGTCCTTCGAGGTTTCGTAGATCTCCGGGGCACCCCCGTGTTTGCGCGCAATGGTTCCGATCAGCTCGGTGCCGCGAACCCGGACGGTGCGATATTTGTAGCTCATGTGGACCCCTTCGTCAGTTGAGGCAAACCCTACACCTGGGACCTCCGGAAGGAGCCCGTCACGGGCGTCGCTGACGCCAGCGCGGAACCCGTTGCGGTTGACGGGGCGCGTGCCTCAGATGCAGGAATAGTCGTAGTCGAATCCGCCCGAAACGTACTGGCCAAGCGTGACCTTGCCGCCGGCGGTCAGGGCGGCGTCCGAGCATTTGCGTTTCGCCAGGGCGAGCGAGTTTGCTCCGGCCACCCAGCTGGGCAGCGGGTACAGATTGCTTGAAGACGGCACAGTCCCCACGATCTGGGCCCACTGCGTTCTGGTGGAGTAAAGGCCCGTGCGGGCTCCGATGCTCGCGAAGTAGGCGGTCATGCCCTCGAGATCGGCCCTGTTCGCCACCGTGTCCGTTGACCAGCTGTTCCCGGTCTCCACATCAAGCCACCAGGTGTAGGACGCGGGGTTGCTCACGCCGCGGATGTTCGCATCGTCATAGGCCTTCGCGTACCCGTACATGTATGAGCAGGCCGCGCCGTAGGATCCACTGGTGCACTCGCCGTACGGGGAGGGCACGGTAGTCCCGCCGTATGTGTTGCTGGTGGGCCACCACGACCCGGCTTTGCCCGGGTTGGCGGTGTTCACATACAGGGCGACCGGCGCCTGTCCAGTCCCGCCCTTGGATGCGCGGGCCCACGTCAGCTGGGTGTCCAGACAGGGGTTTGTGGCGTTCGCCAGGCCGTTGTTCACGCCGACGATGGCGAAGGCCTGGCCTTTCGGCAAGGTCTGACCGCACTGGGGCCAGGACAAATCGTTGCCGGGGGCGGCAGTGGTGGCTGCCTCAGCTGGTGGGGCAAGGAGCATCAGCACCGCAACGGCGGCTGCGGCGGCTGCGGCCAAGACATGTCGGAAACGCGCAGCGGGGGTGGCTGAGTTGATGGCGGACATGGCCGGCCTTCCCGTCGGGGCGGAGCGAACAGGAGCCCAGCATGATCGCCACGGGCCCCGTGGTCAAGGACATGACGGTTCATGGCCAGGCCGTGGCGCATCGGCTGGAGGCCAGGCACCAGCCCCGGGGCTCTCATCGGATCACCGGGAATAAATCCATGGTCCCACCGTTGAGTCCAGTACACTCAACTTTCCTAAATGGAGGTTTCATGGCTACATTTTTCGGACCGGCGAGTTCCGGCGACAGTTCCTTCGACGAGTTCCTTGCGCGTTACCTGCAGGGCCAGCGCGCGTCCCGCTCGGGGCACCCGATGGACATCACCAGGCTGCTGAGCCGGCGCACCCATGAGGTGCTGGCCGGCGCCGCGCAATTCGCCGTCGAGCACGGCCACATCCATGTCGACGCGCTGCATATCCTGCGCGTCATGGCCGAGACGGAACCGGCCGCCGATTACATCAAGCACGCCGGAGCGGCACCGTCAGGCATCGCCAAGGCCGCCGAGGAGCGCCTGCCGGAGAAGGCCGCCGGCCAGGCAGCAATTGCCCCCGCACTCACCCCTTCCGCGCAGCGCGCGCTGCTCGATGCGTACCAGGTGGCCCGGGCCTTCGGCTCCACGTATGTCGATCCCGAACACCTGTTCTTCGCCCTGGTCATCAATCAGGAGACCCCCGCCGGCCAGGTGCTGGCAGCTGCCGGCGTCACGCCGGAGTCCCTGCAGTCGGGCCCGGCCGAGCAGTCCGGTCCGCGCGGCTCCGCGCCCGGCACGGCACCCAGTCAGACGGAACCCGGCGAGCGGCAGCCCGCATCCCCTGAGTCTGGGACCCCGATGCTGGACACCTACGGCAGCGACCTGACGGCGCGGGCCCGCGAAGGCGGACTGGACCCGGTGATCGGCCGCGCGGACGAGATTGAGCAGACCATCGAGATCCTGGCGCGGCGGACCAAGAACAACCCTGTCCTCATCGGCGAAGCCGGCGTCGGCAAGACCGCGGTCATCGACGGGCTGGCGCAGGCGATTGCCGCCGGCAGCGTGCCCGAACAACTGCGCGGAAAGCGCGTCGTCGCCCTCGACCTGCCCGCCATGCTCGCCGGCACCCGGTACCGTGGCGACTTCGAGGAACGCCTGACCAAGGCGATGGACGAGGTCAGCTCGAGCGCCGGGGAAATCATCCTGTTCATCGACGAGCTGCACTCGGTGGTCAGTGCCGGCGGCGCCGGGGAGGGCGGCCTGGATGCCGGAAACATCCTCAAGCCGCGCCTGGCCCGCGGTGAACTCCACGTCGTCGGCGCCACAACCCTGACCGAATACCGCAAAGTGGAGAAGGACCCGGCGCTGGAACGCCGTTTCCAGACCGTACAGGTCGGCGAGCCGAGCATCGAAGAGGCCGTACAGATCCTTGACGGCCTGCGGGGGCGGTACGAGGAACACCACCGCGTGCGCTACACCGACGAGGCGATCCGCGCCGCCGTCGAGCTCTCCGCCCGCTACGTGACGGACCGGTTCCTGCCGGACAAGGCGATCGACCTGATCGACCAGGCGGGTGCGCGGCTGAGCCTCAAGCTCGGCTCACGGACCGACGTCGCAGTTCTTCGCGAGCAGCTCGCCACCCTCGAGCGGTCCAAGAACGACGCCGTCGCTGCCGAACGCTATGAGGAAGCCTCGCAACTGCGGGACGAGATGCAGTCGGTGAGCAGCAAGCTCGCGTCCACAGTTCCCGGCGGCGCCCCGGGCACCCCCGCGGGCGCTCCGGAAGCCGTCGTCGGCGAGGACCAGATCGCGGGGATCATCTCCCGGTCCACCGGGATCCCGGCCAGCCGCCTCACCGAAGGCGACCGGGAACGCCTGGGCAAGCTCGAGGAGGAACTGCACCTGCGGATCGTCGGGCAGGAAGACGCCGTGTCGCTGATCGCGAAAGCGGTCCGGCGCAACCGCACCGGCATGGGGGACGAGGGCCGGCCGGTGGGCAGCTTCCTGTTCCTCGGACCGACCGGCGTCGGCAAAACCGAACTCGCCAAGGCCCTGGCCGGGTCCCTGTTCGGGGACGAGAACTCCATGGTGCGCTTCGACATGAGCGAGTTCGGCGAACGGCACACCGTGAGCCGGCTGGTCGGCGCCCCTCCGGGGTACGTCGGTTACGGCGAAGCCGGCCAGCTCACCGAACGCGTGCGGCGCAACCCGTACTCCGTGGTGCTTCTGGACGAAGTCGAAAAGGCCCACCCGGACGTGTTCAACCTCCTGCTTCAAGTGCTCGACGACGGACGCCTGACGGACGGCCAGGGCCGAACCGTGGACTTCCGCAACACGGTGATCATCATGACCTCCAACCTCGGCTCGGAGTTCCTGGCCAGCAAGGGCGGCGCGATGGGCTTTGTGTCCCAGGACGACGGCGGCAACGGCTTCGGCTCCGAGAAGGCGCTGCGGGACCGAGTGCTGGGCCGGCTGCGCGAGTCCATGCGGCCGGAGTTCCTCAACCGGATCGACGAGATCGTCCTGTTCCGCAAGCTGGACCAGGCACAGCTGCGCCGGATCGTGCGGCTGATGCTGAGCCAGACGGAAGCCCGCCTGCAATCCCAGGGCATCGGGCTTGACGTCAGCGAAGCGGCCGTGGACTGGATCGCCGAACGCGGCTACGAGCCGGAATACGGCGCCCGGCCGATGCGCCGGGTGATCCAGCGCGAGCTGGACGACCGGATCGCTGATCTGTTCGTGGCCTCGGACCTCCGGTCCGGCGGGCAGGTGTCCGTCTCGATCGACGGGAACTCGCTCGTCGTCGGGGCCCGTCACGAATCGATGCCGCTGGCGGCCTAAGCCGCCTCCGGCTCCGCCCACGGCCGCGGACGTGTTGACCCCCGGTACCCGCCGGAGGAGCATGGACGGGCAAGGGCGTAGCAGGAGGAGTGGGGCGAGATGCGGCGAATGCGAGGAATGGAGGCGGCCGGTTTATTTCGCGTGATCCAGGTGGCGCTCCTCCCGGTGGGAACGGTCGGTTATCTGTGGGCCGTGCCGAAGCTGCTCGTCTACAGCCGGCGGACAGGCATATCGGCGACCCTGCTCGCTTCGCTCTACACCCGCTACATGCAGCACCGGCTGGGGACCCGGCCCGATGAGCCCGCTGCGCGGCTCATGATGGTCATGCCCAATGTCTCCCGGGAGGGGTTCCGCCTGGAGACCACCCCGACGATGGCGGCCCATCTCATGACGGGCCATGTTCCCCGGATCTACCGGTATCCGTACGACGGTGTGGCCCCGATGCGCCATCAGCAGACCGCACGGACAAGCTTCTACGACGCCGCCCTCCGCCGGCACCTCCCCGGCATCGAGCAACTGGTGATCCTCGGCGCCGGCTTTGACACCCGCGCCTACCGGCTGAGACCGGAAGCGAACGTGCGGTGCTTCGAGATCGATCAGCCCCGGACCCAGGCCTTCAAGCTCAGGATGTTGAGGGACGCAGGCCTCTCCGCGCACCTCGCCACGTACGTGGCCGCCGATTTCCAGGCGGAAGACTGGTTCGAGAAGCTCGTTGATGCTGGGTTCGACCCGGCCCGGCCCGCGTTCTTCGTCTGGGAAGCGGTGACCATGTACCTGGACCGCGATTCGGTCGAGGGAACGCTGCGGCGGATCGCGGGGTCGGCCCCGGGCAGCGTCGTCGCCTTTGACTACTTCTCCGCGGAGATCATCGCCTCCCGGTCGCCGTATATGCGCTACGCCCGGGCCGCGACGAGATTCGCCGGCGAGCCGCTCGCCTTCGGGATCGACAACACTCCCCCGGCCCGGGAGCGCGCCGCGGATTTCGTCGGGGCGTTCGGCCTGACCCTCGAGGAACACCGGAACTTCGGCCAAGAAACCCGACGGCGGCCTGCCCCGGCCGGATTCGTTACGGCCGTCGTCGGCGGTCCGTTTGCGGGATGCCGAGGGCTCGTGGAACCACCGCGGGGGCGTTGATAAACCACCCCCAAGGCGGGATGATCAGCACATGCTTGCGAGTAGACCGCGCTATTCGGGACGTACCGGCGGGAGTGCCCGCCTGCAACTGCGCGGCGCCGGGGTGACGCCGTGACGGCCGGCCCGCCGGGTGGACGGCTCGAGGGCGAGCCCAAGTCCCTCTGGGTGGCCAGCGCCGGGACCACCGGCTACCCGGTTCTGCGCGGGGACGTGGAGGTGGACGTCGCCGTCGTCGGCGGCGGCATTGCCGGGCTGACCGCCGCACTGGCCCTCAAACGCGCGGGCCGAACCGTCGCGGTGATCGAGGCCGGACGTGTCGGAACCGGCGTCACCGGCCACACGACAGGCAAGGTCACATCCCTGCACCGCCTCGCCTATACCGAACTCGAAGGCCGCCACAACGCCGGCACTGCCCGCGCCTACGGGCAGGCCAACCAGGCCGGGCTCGAACACGTTGCGGACGTGGTGGCCCGGGAAGGCATCGACTGTGATTTCCGCCGGGTGGCCAACTACACCTACGCCGAGAGCGACGACGCGCTGGGCCTCGTCCGCGCTGAAGCCGCTCTCGCCTCCCGGCTCGGCCTTCCCGCCGCCTTCACCACCGATGTGCCGCTGCCGTTCGCCGTCAAAGGTGCCGTCCGGTTCGACGGACAGGCCCAAATTCATACCGTGAAATACCTGCAGGGCCTGACCCGGGCGGTCGATGGCAACGGTAGTTTTGTGTACGAGGAGACGCGCGCCCAAAAGATCCACGACGGCTCACCGTGCGTGGTCGACGCCGGGAGTGGAACCGTCCGTGCCCGGGACATCATCGTCGCCACGAATGTACCCTTCGGCGGTCAGGGCCTGTTCGAGCTGCGGTGTCATCCGCACCGCTCCTACCTCGTGGCCGGACGGGTGGACACCCAGCCGCTGGGCGCCACGTTTATCAGCGCCGACGAACCGGTGCGCTCCATCCTGACCGCGAACGCCGGCGGCGCGAGCTACGTGCTTGTCGGCGGCGAAGGCCATCGCGCGTCCGAGGCCTTCGACACAGCAGGGCGTTACCGCAGGCTCGCCGCCTTCGCCCACGACCGCCTCGGCGTCGGCGAGGTCGACTACCGCTGGTCAACGCAGGACGGCATCCCGCTTGACGGGCTACCCTACGTCGGACGCATGTCCCCCGCCGCCAGGCATGTCTTCGTGATCACCGGCCTGCGCAAATGGGGCCTGTCCAACGGAACCGCCGCCGCCCTCATTCTGACCGACACCCTCAACGGCCGGGCGAACCGCTGGGCCCGCGTCTTCAACAGCAACAGGATCACTCCCGTAGCCAGCGCCCGGCGGTTCGTACAGGAGAACATGAAAACCGCGGCAACCCTGCTGGCCGGCAAGCTCGGCGGCCGCCCCGGCCATGCGGCCCCGGCCCTGGCCCCGGCCCTGGCCCCGGGAGACGGAACGGTCATCGAAGTGAACGGGGAGAGCACTGCCGTCTACAAAGACGCAGATGGCCGGGTCCACGCCGTCTCTGCCGTCTGCACCCACCTTGGTTGCACCGTCGCCTTCAATCCCGCCGACGTCACCTGGGATTGCCCCTGTCACGGTTCCCGCTTCGCCCCCGGCGGCGCCGTCATCCAGGGTCCGGCCACCAAGAACCTGCCGACCCGGCCGGCGCCGTGACCGCCGGATTCCACCGCTGCCGGCGAGCCGGGATTCGCCAGCCCGGATCATCGAGGCAGGCGGAATTGGACCCCGGGCTGTTCCAATCGGCGGACCGAACGTGAAGTATGGTGCCCATGAGTTCATCCTATGAAGCGTCCCGTCCCGTCTCGTCCGATACTCCCGATGACATCGCGGCCGCAGTCCGGGCCGCCACCAAAGAGCTGAGCGAAACCCTGCAGAGCCACGGCATCGACGTCGCCTTTGAAGACATCGCCCGGCTGGGGCACTCCGAGTCGTGGGATGACGAGGGCCAACGGTGGGTTCAGGTCGTCTGGGTGGGTGAAGAGACGGCTGAGCCCAAGCCCGGGGGCTGACCTGGGTCCGCCAGGTTTGGCCTTCCGGCGTGACCCGCGGCCCGAATGGATCAGCGCGGACGGGCAGAAGTGGGCAGGCGCCCAGTCGCATTCCCGGCAGGCGAAATTAGGGCCTCAAGAGTCAACAGCCGGCAACAAGAGGGGGTCCGGATGCATACGCTTCCGCGCATCACGGTGGAGGTGCCGGTACTCAGCATCGGATCAGAGCCCACGGATTACGAGCAACTGGGCAGCTACGCCGATGCCCTACGCAGGCGACAGGGACTGCACCTGACCCTGCTGCACGTCGGCGTCCTGGAGGACTTCTCCCGGGACGTCGCGGACTGGACCAAAGGCATCACCGGTAACGCGGAAGCCTCCCGCGCGACGGTTGCCTGGCTGCAGGCGCTGCCGGTGCTGGAAGGCTTTTCCGGAAGCGCCGAAAGGCTGATCGTGCTGGGCGGCGGAAGCGTCTGCGGACTTGAAGTGGACGTCCCGCAGCGGGTTCACGACTTTCAGGTCGGCCTCGTGCAGTCGCTGCACGAACTGCTCGACGAGCTGCTTGTGGACAACGTCGACGACTTCATTCTCGGCTCACGCGCCCTCGGCTTCCGCTTCCCCCGCTGGACACCCCACATTGCGGTGGGCCGCCCAAAGGCCAGGGACCGCGGACCCTGGGAGATTGGAGCGCTAGCGATCGATTTCGGCGCATCACGGATCAGGAACCGCCAGCTCCTGCCGGCCGCCGGTGAAACCGGTCAGGCTTGATGGCGCCTCCCGCCTCCCGCCCGCGCCGGCTCCGGCGGCCCGTCGTCGGGCCGGATTGACGACGCGCTGAGCCGTTTCACTGGCGGAGCGGTTTGAGGGCCCCGGCCCAGGCGATGACTTGATCGAAGACCGTACCCAGGCCCTTCACGGCCCGGTCCGACGGTGTGAAGGTGGTGTAACTTTCAAACTCCGTGGCCAACGGCAAGGTAACCTGCGCGCGGACGTCGGCCAGCTGCAGCTCCGCGGCGATGAGCCGTAGATGTTCCACCGCCCGGATCCCGCCCGTGCCGCCGTAGCTGACGAAGCCCACCGCTTTGTTGTTCCACTCCCCGTAGAGAAAATCCAGGGCGTTTTTCAGTGCTCCGGGCACGGAGTGGTTGTACTCTCCGGTGACAATGATGTATCCGTCGAAGGACCCGATGGCTTTCGCCCAGGCCTTCGTGTATTCGTGACGGTAGTGCCCCAGTGACGGCGGGAGGGGTTCATCGAGCAGCGGGAGATCGAAGTCGGCCACATCCACAAGGTCGAACGTCGCATCGGTACGACTTGCCGCCTGCTGAAAGACCCAGTCTGCGACGGCTTTCCCTCTGCGGCCCGGGCGGGTGCTTCCGAGCACCACAGCTATCTTAAGCATGAAGCCGCGCCTCCCCTGATGAATAAGACCCCCTACCGGGTTAAACGCTCCCGCACAGCCGCTGCTTCCCGTGGAGCACCGTCCCCGGGGCAAGCAACTGAACGGAGTGCATGCCTCCCCGAAGGCCCCGGACGCTACTATAATTTGGTTCACACCCCACATCGGGAGATGAGCGATGATACGCGGATTTGGCAGGCGCCAAACGGGCGGGCGCGGAATTGGTCTGATCGGGACCGTGTATCTGGTGATCGGCGTCGTTGTCGCCGCCACCCACGGCTATCTCGTGGCATGGAACGTTCCCGGCAACATTCTGGAAGGCCTCGCCGCGATTGTCCTATGGCCGCTCGTGGCCATCTTTGGGGTCGATCTGCACGCCTTAGTCACATAGGCGGAGCGGTTCCGCGCGCGGATCTTGCCGAGGCAAGGGGCATGCGCCTGATTGGCAGATCTATTTGAGGGGCTGCAGAACCTGGGCCTATTTGAAGAAGTTGATCAGCACCGGGGCGAGAGCCTCGGGACCGACGGCGTGGCCCTGACCATCCAGCTTTTCCTGCTGCATGCGCGGGACGGCTTCGGCGACGGCGTTGATGGCGGCCCGGGCCCAGGACGGGCTGGCTCCCCCGTAGATCCCCAGCGCGGTCCCTCGAATGTTGGACAGCCTCTCGGCCGGGACACTCCCGTCACCGGTTAGCGCAAGGTCGTGCGGCAAGGTGTGGGCAACACTCAGGATGCCAGGCCACCACGGCATGGTCTTCATCCCCTCATCGAAATCAGAACCCGTGTGGCGGATGAACATTTCCACCGCACCTCCCCGGTCTCCCGTGTCCAACGCAGCTTGGACCCGGTCCCGGAAGATCTGCCAAGGTTCGCCTGGCGCGTTCCCCGCCAGATATGGCGGTTCGTAGACCGCGAGCTTGGAAATAGACGCCCCGGCGCCCGCCGCTTCAAGCACCAGGATGGCACCCGAAGAGTGGCCATAGGCGTAGGCCGAACCGCCCGCAGCATCGATCAGCGCCTTGAGGTCCTCTACTTCACGGTCCGGGCTGTACGACGCCGTGTCGGTGCTCTCGCCCCTTCCCCGCCGGTCGTACGCGTAGACGGTGAAGTGCGGCGCCAACAGGGGCACCAGCATATCGGCCGAACGGCGACTGTTCAGGGCACCACCGACAACGATCAATGCAGGCCCTGCACCCGACCGCTCGAATGCGATCTTCGTGCCGTCTGGCGAGATCTGGAATTCGGTCAATTTCTGGTCCTGTCCTTCAGTGCCGGCTGTATCCGGACAACGTTCACATTGGCATTGAAGGGCGGTGGAGACAAGAGAATTGGGTAGTTTTATGGCAATCGTTCGATGCGGTTCATTGATCATGCAGACCTGTCAGATCCAACGACATATTCACGCAGTGCAGTGCCAGAGGAGAGGCAGAGGACTGTTCGGGGCCGGTCGTCTAAGGTGAAGGTGTGGTGTTCCCCGCTTCGAACGCTCCAATGGTTGGCCATCCTTGTACAGGAACTGTACGAGCTGTCGCCTACCGGCGGGTAGTTGACACCCGTCAGACCGTAGGGTTGACTTTTGCACATGCTGAAATAACAGTTCCACGATACGGAACGATTCTCCGTGATTCTCCGTATAGCCCCACACCGTGGATGCCAGCATTGACACATGAGGACCCGTCCCATGCAAATCGAACAGTTTAATGCGGCCCAGCGACCGGAGGCCGTTGCGCTACTGCGGCCTTGCCTGGACATCCAGCGCTGGATTGACAGTCTCGCCAACGCGCGGCCGTATTCCGACGTCGGCTCCCTCCTTGATGCTGGCCGCCGGGCAGCCGCCCCGTTCACATCGGCGGAGCTGGAATCTGCCCTGGCGCACCACCCCCGGATCGGGGAGCGCGCGGCGGGCAACAGTACGGAGGCCCTGCTATCCCAGTCGGAACAGGCGGGACTCGGTGCACCGGACGCAGCTGTTGCCGAGGCCCTGGCGGACGGTAACCGCGCCTACGAGGCGAAGTTTGGCCAGGTGTTCCTGATCCGCGCGGCGGGCCGCAGCCGGGAGGAGATCCTGGCTTCCCTCAACTCCAGACTCCACCACACACCCGAACAGGAAGAACTAATCATCGGCGAGCAGCTGCGCGAGATCGCAGTGCTCCGACTCGAAGGACTGCTGAAGTGAGCGTCTCCCACGTAACCACCCATGTACTGGATACCGGCTCCGGTAAGCCTGCCGCCGGAATCGCCGTAACGCTTCACCTCCTGGACGGCGAGCAGTGGGTCCAGCTCGCCACCGGCTCCACGGATGCTGACGGGCGGATCAAAGAGCTCGGCCCGGACAGGCTTTCCTCCGGAACCTACCGGCTGGGCTTTAACACCGGGGCATACTTCGCTGCTACCGGAACTGGGACCTTCTTTCCCGAGGTAACCCTCACGTTCCTGGTGGACGGGGCGCAGGCGCACTACCATGTTCCGCTGCTGCTGAGCCCCTACGCCTACTCGACCTACCGGGGCAGCTAAGCCGCCAAGAACTGAATGGACAGGACAGGGCTCGCGGTTCAAACCCGCGGGCCTTTCCTGTGCCTGTCGGCAGTTCCGGCGGGATAGCCGGGGCCCGCAGACATGTCTCCCGGTGTATTAACCACAGTATTAACCACATCGCGAAGCAGTCACAATCGGTTTTTTGACCCTCGAGAGCCACAACGCGCGGAAACCTATTGACAGTGGCACGGGTCACTTCTATTCTCAATTTTGGGATCCCAAATTGGGATCCCAAAAGTCCGCGTTACGGATCCGAGCCGCAGTTCACAGCCGGCTCCTCCGGATCAGGACCCAGGACGCCCCACCAGCCGGCCTCCTGCCCCGCGAACACCCACGTCTTTTCCCCGTCTGCTTTCTTCATCTCTGTAAAGGAGAAGTTGTGTCTCTTCAAAATACTGAAACCGCAGTACCGCTCCCCGACGACAAGACCGGCAAGACCGGCAAGGACGGCGTGCAACGTCGCACCAACGTCCGCTGGAAAATGTTCCTGCTCCTGCTGGTCCTCGTCGCCGTCAACTACATCGACAGGGGCTCCATCTCGGTGGCCCTCCCGATCATCCAGAAAGAATTCAACCTCGCCCCCGAGCTGGTGGGCCTCCTGCTCTCCGCGTTCTTCTGGACCTACGCGCTGATGCAGGTCCCGGTGGGCCTCCTGATCGATAAGTTCGGTCCCCGCAAGGTCATGACGGCCTCCTGCGTCGGCTGGGGCGCTGCCACGGCAGCCTCCGGCCTGGCAGGCGGCTTCCTCAGCATGTTCATCGCCCGCCTGGGCATCGGCGTCACGGAAGCCGGCGTCATGCCGGCCGGCGGCAAGCTCAACGCGATCTGGATGCACAAGTCAGAGCGCGGACGCGGTGCCACCATCCTCGACGCCGGGGCACCGCTGGGCGCCGGCCTGGGCGGCATCCTCATCACCGGTCTCATCGCTTCCACCGGCAGCTGGCGCCTCTCGTTCATGCTCGCCGGCGCAGCCACAGTACTGATGGGCCTTGCCGTCTGGTGGTACGTCCGGGACAACCCCCGCCAGCACCGCGGCGTCAACGATGCCGAGGCCGATTACATCGAAGCCTCCCACGCTGCAGAAGACGCCGAGGCGCAGCTCGACGGCAGCAAGGGCAAGCGCGCCCTCCTGCCCTACCTGAAATTCCGTTCCTTCTGGGCCATGTGCTTCGGCTGGCTGGGCTTCAACGGCGTCTTCTACGGACTGCTGACCTGGGGCCCGCTCTACCTGGCCCAGGCCAAGGGCTTCGACCTCAAGACCATCGGCTGGTCCACGTTCGTCATCTTCGGCGCCGGCTTTGTCGGGGAAATCCTCGGCGGCACGATCGCCGACAAGTGGCAGTCCACCGGTGCCTCCGCCAACCGCGTGATGCGCACGCTCCTGGGCACGTCCAGCGTTGTGGTGATCGGCGGCCTGATCGGCGTCACAGTGGTGGCCGATCCCACCACCGCCGTGGTGCTCCTATCCGTGGTCATGTTCTTCCTCCGCTGGGTGGGCCTCTTCTGGAGCATCCCCTCCATCCTGGGCGGCCGGACCAATGCCGGCGTCCTGGGCGGCGCGATGAACTTCAGCGGCAACATCTCCGGCTTCGTCACCCCGATTGCTGTCGGCCTGATCGTGGGTGCCACCGGCTCCTACACCTGGGCGCTGCTCTACTTCGTCGGATCCGCCGTCATCATGGGCGTATCCGTGCTGACCCTGAACTACAACAAGCGGCTACCTGTCTAAGCTAGCCACGCACCTGTTCCTGAAGCCGGGAACGCAATGCCAGACAAGAACCGAAAGTGGAGAACCATGCATAATGCAGAAGAGACCCAGGACAAGGAACGCCCCCTTCGGGAGGCTGTCCGGGACACCCTCCGCAACAGGATCTTTGAAGGGCACTACGTTCCCGGCGCCAGGCTGGTGGAACGGGACCTCGCCGCTGAATTCAACGTGTCCCGCCTTCCCGTCCGCGAAGCGCTCCGCATGCTACGCCAGGAAGGCCTCATCAGCGACCGCGGCGCCCGCGGAGCCGAGGTCAGCACACTGAGTCCGAAAGACGTCGAGGATCTGTTCGACGTCAGGCAGTCCCTCGAGGTGCTTGCCTGCCGCCTGGCCGCCACCCGCGCCACCCCTGCAGACCGCAGCAGCCTCAAAGGACTGCTGGCCGAGGCAGACCGGTGCCTGGCCAAGGGCGCCGTCATGGAAGCCCACCGCGCCAACAGCGAATTCCACGATGCCATCACCCGGATCGCGGACAACGGTTTCCTCAAGTCCGCGCTGGAACCGCTCCAGGGCCGGATGCACTGGCTTTTCCGCCACGTCAGCGACCTGCCGGAACTCATCGAAGAACACCGCGCCCTGTACGCCGCGATCGCCAGCGGCGACCCGGAACGGGCAGCCGCCCAGTCGGCGTCGCACATCGGCAAATACCGCGAACAGTTTCCGGAGGATTTCAGCCGGACAGAACCCGCCCTTCATCGGAAGAACTCATGAAACTTCTTGTCATCAACCCCAATATCAGCGACGATGTTACCGCCATGATCGAGGCGGAGGCGCTCCGCTCCGCTTCCCCCGGAACCGAACTCGTGGTCCGGACCGCCGGGTATGGCGTCGAATACATCGAAACCCGCTTTGAATCCCTGATCGCGGCGGGAGCCGTCGCCGAAATCGTCGCCGAGTATACCCGCGACGGCGCCAGCGTCGACGGCGTTGTGGTGGCCGCATTCGGCGACCCCGGAATGCCCGCACTCAAGGAACTCACGGACGTCCCCGTCGTCGGCATCACCGAGGCGGCCCTCTGCGCAGCTGCCTTGCAGGGCCACCGGTTCTCCATTATCGCGATCTCCGACAGGATCCGGCCCTGGTACCTGGACTGCGTCGAGAGATTCGGCCTCGGCGGCCGGCTGGCGTCGATCCGTTCCATCAACGAGAGCCTCAACGGCATCGCCTCCGTGCAGCAGGACTTCAAGGCAACCCTGCTGGCACTCAGCCAGCAGGCCGTCACCGAGGACGGGGCCGACGTCGTGATCCTCGCCGGCGCACCCCTCGCCGGGCTGGCGCGCGAGCTTCGAGGGCAGATCCCGGTCCCCGTGGTGGACGGCATCTCCGCCGGCATCCGGATGGCAGAAGCCGTGGTCGGGCTCCAATCCGGCCCGCACCGCGCCGGCGCCTTCGCGCCGCCGCCGCTCAAGGTCCGGCGCGGCCTCTCCGAGAACCTCGACGCCGCCCTGACGGCCGCTCAGGACGCAACCCGCGGCTCCGCCGGCCAGCCTGCCTCGCCCGCGCCGTCCAACTAACTACTTCTACTTGAGGAGGACACCGATGTCCGACACCCCAGAACTCGTCATCGCCTTCGGCACCGTGGTCAACAGCTTCGGCCGGCGGCACGCCCACGTTGTGGTCCGGGAGGGCCGTATCGACCAGCTTGTTGACGCCTCCGAACCGGTTCCCCCCGCCACTCGCGTCATCGATGCCGCCGGCAAGCTGGTCATCCCCGGCGGCGTCGACGGACACTGCCATGTGGCCCAGGTAACCGGGCGCTTCCGCACCCTGGACGACTACCGGACCACTTCCACTGCCGCCCTTTGGGGCGGTACCACCACCATCATCGATTTCGGCATCCCCCGCGACGCCCAGGAAACGCCGCTGGAGGCGGTCCTCCATAAGAAGGAACTCGCCCGGGACTCACGCTGCGACGTGGCACTGCACGGGTCCGTCGTCAGCTGGGATGAAACCGTTCCCTGGCAGCTGGAACAGCTCGCCGCCGAGGGTGTCCGGTCCGTGAAGATGTACACCACCAACCGCGGCAGCACCATGGCGGACGGGGACACGATCCTGAAGGTCATGCGCGAGATGGTCCGGCTGGACGGCCTCACCTACATCCACGCCGAGCACGACCCCATAATCGCGGACTGCACCCAGCAGCACGCGGATGACGGCCGGATCGGCATTCAGCACCTGCACAGGACCCGGCCGGAGCTTGCGGAGGAAATCTCCGTCAAGGAAACCCTGGCCATGGCCGAGTACACCAAGGCGCCGGTCTACTTTGTGCATCAGTCGACGCCGGGAGCCGTGGATCTGGTCACCGAGGCCCGCCGCCAAGGCCAGGAGGCCTACTCCGAGACGTGCCCCCACTACATCACTCTTGACGACACGGTCTACGGCTCGGCGATGCCGGAGTGGTATGCCTGCTGCCCGCCCATGCGGAGCCCACAAACGGTGGCCGAGCTCAAGGACCGGCTGGCCGCCGGCGCCATCCACACCGTCGCCTCGGACCATTCCTGCTACGACCTCTCGCAAAAGCGCGAACGGTCCGATGACATCCGCGCCATGCCCCACGGCCTGCCGGGGGTCGAAACCCGCATGCCGGTCACCTTCACGGCCATGATGGATGCTGCCCGCGGCTGCGAGGCCCGGGTGGAGGACTTCGTGGAGGTGTTCGCGGCCGGCCCGGCCCGCATCAACGCCCTTCCCCGCAAGGGAAGCATCACCCCCGGCTTCGACGCCGATCTGGTCATCTTCGACCCCGCCGAGGAACGCACCGTGGCAGGCAACGCACTGCACATGGGCACGGATTTCTCCCCATTCGACGGCCGCAAACTGACCGGCTGGCCCGCCGTCGTCGTCTCCGCCGGACGCGTGGTGCTGGACAGCGACGGCTTCCACGACCCCGGCCCCGTTGGCCGGTTCGTGCCGCGCGACGGTTTCCGCGAGCACCAGGCCGCCAACACTTCCGACCGTACTCCCGCCGCCCAGGCCACCAGCTAGGAGCCAGCATGCCTTCCGTAACCCGCGCCACCCGCATCGGCATGATCGTGCCGTCCTCCAACACCTGCCTCGAACCGCAAAGTTACCGGATCCTTGGCGACCGGGACGACGTCACCATCCACTTCGCCCGGATCCCGGTCACCCGGATTGCCCTGGACAAATCCTCGGACAAGCAATTCGATGCCGCCGTCATGCGCTCGGCCGCCGAACTCCTCGCCACCGCCGATGTGGACGTCATCGCCTGGAACGGCACCTCCGGCTCCTGGCTCGGCGCCGATCATGACCGCCAGCTCGTCGAGGAAATCACCAACGCCACGGGCATCCCGGCCACGACGTCCACGCTGGCGTACATGGAGGCGTTCAAAACCTTCGGCACCGAACGCATCGGGCTCTTCACTCCGTACACCGGGGACGTCAACGAACAGATCGTGGCGTCCTACCAACGGGACGGCATCAAGACCCTCGACCACCGGTTCCTGGGCCTGAGCGACAACGAGTCGTTCGCCCGCGTGGCAGATGACGAGATGCGTCCGGGCTCGCTGGAGCTTGCGGCGTCCAGGCCGGACGCCATCATCTACCTCTGCACCAACCTCTACGGCGCCAACATCACCGCGGAAATTGAGGCCGAGACGGGCGTTCCCGTTCTGGACTCGGTGGCCGTCACGCTGTGGCACTGCCTCAAGATGGCGGGCGCCCCGGCGCTGGACCCGCGCTGGGGCAGGCTCCTCACCTCTGCCTGAGCCGGCGCTTCAGGCACTCCCCGTCGGCTGCCGGGTCCCGGAGGCCCTGGCAGCCGATTGTGACCGTCCGCCCGCCTTGACGTGCGGATCGTCACCCAGATAATCTCGAACTGCAAGAAAGTTTTCTCACAATATGAAAACTACTGGCCCAGACATTCAAAGATGAAACGAGGTTGGACGTGGCTGCAGGAGAAGATACCTCCCATATCCTCAGCGGGTTGACAAACCAGCTGCCTGATCGTGATCCGGAAGAGACCGCCGAAT
>NZ_JBEPNP010000037.1:0-20666 GCF_040546335.1 Arthrobacter sp. UYEF20
CGTATTCGTGGGTTCCGTGGGCTCGGTTAGATGGCGTGTTGCGGTGTTCAACTCCGATTGGCGGGGCGGGGGGGGGGGGGGCCCCCCCCCCCCCCCCCCCCCCCGTGTCGTCGACGTGCAGGTTCGTGTCCTTGAACAAGCCATGATGGGCAGTAACTTCAGTCATGAAGAGCCTCCAACTCTGAGATGGGATCGGCGTACAACGCCGACTCCAACCAATTCGTTAGCAGGCTGTGTCTGGGATGGGTCCTCCGGTCTTCCCTGGCTACGATCACCAATTGGTGAGCAGCGCCGCGGGTGGTCCTGAAGCAGGTTGAAGTACTCAGCAAAACCTCAAGGATGAGACCCCGCAGAGCGCACCACGGGCTGCCGGCTGCTGGGCGGCAGACCTCCACAAAGAATATGAAAAGGGTCCCCGGCCACCCATCCGTGACGCGGATCACAACGAATCTTCAGTGTCACCATAATGGGTACGCCCATACGCAGCAGTTTTGCGCTGCCTCTTCCGGCTGGGGAGCCGGCGGGAGTACCCTCCGGAATGTCATGGTCTCAAAAACGCACTCATGACAGGAGCACACCAATGTTCGACCAGAAATTCATTACCGAAGCACTGAACCGCAGCGCCGAAAATCCGATGGACCGGCGCATCCTGTTCCGGGCCGCCGGGATCGCGGGAATCGGCGGCGCAGCGGCCCTGCTCGCCAGCTCACCGGCCCAGGCGTCCAGGGAGGCAGAGAAGCCGGCCGGCGCGCCCAGTGACGGGGCCATCCTGAACTTCGCCCTGAACCTGGAATACCTCGAAGCGGAGTTCTACCTGCGTGCCGTCACGGGCCGGGGCCTGGACGATGACCTCACCGACGGCAAGGGCCCCCGGGGCGGCGTCACCGGCGGCTCCAAGGTGCCCTTCAAGCCCGGCAGCCTGATCGAAAAATACGCCAAAGAAATCGCCGCCGACGAAAAATCCCACGTCAAATTCCTCCGCACCGCTTTGGGAGGAGCCGCAGTGTCCCGGCCCCAGATTGACCTGGAAGCCAGCTTCACCGCCGCGGCGAAGGCCGCAGGCCTGATCAAGGCAGGCCAGAAATTCAACCCCTTCGCCGACGAAACCAGCTTCCTCCTGGGCGCCTTCATCTTCGAGGACGTCGGCGTCACCGCCTACAAGGGAGCAGCCCCGCTGATCGACAACAAAACCTACCTCGAGGCCGCCGCCGGCATCCTCGCCGTCGAGGCCTACCACGCCGGCATCATCCGAACCACCCTGTACGCGCGCGATCTGCAGATGCCCGCCCAGGCCATCTCCGATGCCCGGGACAGCCTCGACGGATCCACCGACCTCGACCAGGGAATCGGGACCAAAGACACCGCCAACCTCGTCCCCACCGACGGGAACGGCATCGCCTTCAGCCGCAGCGCCGGACAGGTCCTGAACATCGCCTACCTGACCCCCAAGGCAGTACGCGAAGGCGGGTTCTTCCCCAAGGGCGTCAACGGCGACATCAACACCAGCGCCAACAGCTCCTGACCCATCCCACACCCACCACAGAAACGGACGGACCACGCCAGGCGGGCACCCAAGGGCGCCCGCCTGCCCCGCCAAGGGCAGCACGGCCCATCCGCCGGCGGGCCCGTCACCAGGCTGATCCGCGACCCGCCGGGCACACGGTGCGCGGATGAGCCGGTGCGCCAAGGGCTAGAGATTCCCCAGTTCGGAGCCGGGAGTTCCCAGGTCCGCGCCGGCCTCGGTCTCTGCGGCGACCTTGAGGGCCCGCCGTTCCCGGCGGCGGTCATTGAGCAGGCAGAGCCCGATGGCCGTGAAGAACAACACCAGCATGGGCACGGCGAGATAGAACATGCTCGTGGCATCTGCGCCCGGCGCGGCCATGGCTGCGAACAGGCAGACCAGGAACACGGTGATCCGCCAGCTCTTGAGGAGTTGGGCGCCCTTGACCAGCCCGGCCAGGTTCAGGCCGACCAGGACCACCGGGAGCAGGAACGCGATGCCGAACGCCAGCAGCAGGCGCAGGACGAAGGACAGGTAGATCTGGGCGCTGATGAAGTTGGAGCCCCCGGCGGGCGTGAAATCCGTCAACACCCGCACAGCGTTCGGCAGCACGAGCCAGGCCAGGGCCACGCCGCCGACGAACAACGGCACGGCCGCCGCGACGAACGACAAGGCGATGCGCCGTTCCTTCTTATGCAGGCCGGGCACGATGAAGGCCCAGAGCTGGTAGAGCCAGACGGGGCTGGCGAGGATCAGGCCCAGGAACACGGAGACCTGGATCAACAGGTCGAAGGAGCTCGCCACGCCGTCGAAGTTCAGCGTCGCCTGCCGGCCCTCATGCTTGTTCAGGTCACGGATCGGCTTGATCAGCGCCGTGAGAAAGGGCTGGTAGACAACAAAGCCGACGACGGTCCCCAGCACCACGGCGATCGCAGCCTTGAACAGGCGGTTCCGCAGTTCTTTCAGGTGGTCCAGGAGCGCCATCCGCCCCTCGGGGTTGGATCGACTGCTCTTACCGGCTGCCATGGTGTCTTAGGCGCGGTCCGGCGGCGGAACGTCGGTTCCGTCTCCGGTACGGCTTTCGGCCCCCGTGGACTTCGGGTGGTTCACGGTCCAGCCCTCGACGGGTTCGGAGCCCGCGGCGTTCTTCTCAGGAGGGCCCTCCTCCTTCATCTCGCGGACTTCGGACTTGAAGATACGCATCGATTGGCCCAGGCTCCTGGCCATGCCCGGCAGCTTCGGTGCAGCAAAAAGCACCAGAACGAGAACGATGATGATGATCAGATGCCAGCCCTCAAGCCTCATAACGGGAGGTCCTTTCCTGTAGGTGAATCCTACGTCCAACCGGATTCGATGTCGCGCCCGGGACCGGGCCCCCGGCCCCGGTCCGACACAGGTACTTTTGGGCAACCATCAACGGGTGAACGGCGATCCGCCATAGGACGGCGCGCGCTGGAGACTCAGCGGCAGAGTGGCGGTATGTCTATTGATTTATCCGTTGACTCCGCCGCTGCAGGCCTCGCCGGGTTCGGGTGTTTGCGGTCCACGTTGGAATGCCTTGATGAATGCGGGCAACCGAGGATCTGCCGGGTCGGTGACGCCTCGTTGTTTTCCCCGGCGGTGGCTTCGATGCCACCCACGGCTACGTGGTGGCATGGAACATCCCCGGCAACATTGTGGAAGGCTTGGCCGCGATTGTGCTCCGGCCGCTCGTGGCCATCTTCGGGGTCGATCTGCACACCTTGATCGCCTAGTGCCGCAAGCCCGCGCTGTTGACGGGGCCTCACGTATGTTCTGTCTTCGAAGGCCGTTCCAGCACCGAAGCAGACCTGCCGCCCAGCGCCGAAATCACACCCTGATGCCCGCGGCAATCTCCCGCCCGGATCCTCGGGCCGGCTACGACCGCCAGTTCGGGCCCCTGGGCAATGGATATCCAATGGTCCATCGCTCTCATTCCTGATGGTGTCGTCCCTACAATTGACTATCGGCCTCCGCGGCATTCCCGTTGCTGGGGGCCACCACCTAAGGAGAACCACCATGGGTTTGGGAGACAAGATCCACAACGCCGCCGAGAAACTCCACGGCAAGGGCAAAGAAACCGCCGGCGACGCCACCGGCAACGACCGGCTGAAGGCCGAAGGCAAAGGCCACCAGGTCAAAGCCGATCTGAAGCAGGCCGGCGAAAAAGTCAAAGACGCCTTCAAGAAGCACTAAGACAAACAGTCGGACGAAAGTGCGGGCGGATGGATCGCACCACTGCCGCGCTTTCGCCTCCAGGCACCCGTGTGAAATAACGTCTACGGACGGTTTCGGGGCCCGGGGCGGGTCGGCGTCTGCCGGGAGTCGGTCCCGGAGGCTGTTGCCGACCCAGGGACCCTGCGACGTCCAGGAAGATCGGGAGGAGGGATTCGTCCCAGAGGATGCTGCCGATGCACCCGGCCGTGATCTCGGTACCAAACAGCAGCCGCGCCCTGGTTGTACTGTTCAGTCCCCGCACAGGCACGGCCGCGCATGTGCGCCTTCCTCTCCCGCCAGCGTCCCGTGCCAGGGAGCGGTCCGGGCACCGAACCCGGCGCCCGGCGATGAGCATGACGAGCGCCACGGGTGCGCCGGTGGTGTGGGCGGCCTGGGCCGGGGCGAGGCCAGGTCCAGCGCCGAACTCGTCTGCCGAACACACACGGACTGCCTAATCATCCGGTTGCGGCACCTGTTGCCCTGGAGAGTACCGGTCACGGCGCAGCGTCCGGGTTGACGGCCACCCCGGAATTGGCCAAGGTTTACCAGTGCCCGCGAAATCTGAACAACCCATGCCTGAGCGGCCAATGCCGGGCACCGGCCGCCAGATCGCGGCGCTGCTGGCGTTCCTTGCCCTCTCCCACGCGGTGTCGTTCCTAGGTTCCCTGGCGATCATCGCGAACGCCCACGGCTGGTACGCGGCAGCGAACAAGGCGCCCTGGACACCGCCGGACTGGGTCTTCGGGACCGTCTGGACGGTGCTGTACACGGCGATGGCGGTAGCGGCCTGGCTCATATGGCGCCAGCGGTCGGCCCCCCGCCGAGGCGCCTTGTCAGCCTACGGGCTCCAGCTGGCCCTGAACCTGGCCTGGGCACCGGCGTTCTTCGGCATGTACCCCATGCTCGGAACCGCCGCCCTGTGGCTGGCTTTCTTCGTCATCACCGCCCTGTTCCTGGGAGCGGGCCTGACCGTTCTCCGCTTCGGCCCCATCAACACGACCGCAGGGCTGTTGTTACTCCCGTACATTTCCTGGATCATCTTCTCCGCCAGCCTGAACCTCTACGCGGCAACCACCAACTGACCCGCAGACACTCCACCGGGGATTCACCCACAGGCTTGTGAATTCGTGAAATATCTGACCCTAAGCTTGCACGGCGTTCGGTAACGATCGTTACCCGACACCCCAAATGGCCTTAGCGCTACTTTCCCGCGCAATGGTCCAAGTGGCCGCAATTTCATTGGGTGTACTACTGCGGTTGGTTTGAACATTTTGAGATCTTTCACCGTTGGCGCAGGTCAGAGCCTCAACGCATCCGGGATTACCATCAGGTGAGCCTCTGAACTCACGCCTCGCGTGGCCATGGAAACGCTTCTGACCTGCACGTTTGCAATCAGATTTCATCTGATGAAGGATGTATTCATCTGATGTAAGTGATGGAGGGCGGCATTTATATGGTCGGGAACAGTCCCGCACCGGGGGCCGTGGGTCTGCATCTGGTCGGCGGTCTGCCGTTGCTGCGGCCGGACGAGCAGGTCTTCACCGCCATGTTGGACGGGTGGCGCAACCAGCAGCTCGCCCGGAACCTGGCCTTCTCCACGATCGAGGGTCGTGAGAAGGCGGTGCGGGCGTTCACCCGCCACGCGGATGCCTTCCCGTGGGCCTGGTCACCGCAGATGGTTGACGAGTGGCTGGGTGATCTGCGCTCGGTCCGGAACCTGCGCCGCTCCACCCTGCGGAACTACCAGGGGACCATCCGCTCCTTCTGTGACTTCGTTACCGACCCCGCCTACGGCTGGGCCGAGGCCTGCCAGGAACGGTTCGGTACCCACCCGGTGCAGGTGATCCACGAGTGGAACGCCGCCGTGCATGTCGAGGAAGCGGAGGCTGACCCGGCCAAGCGTGCCTTCACCCGCGATGAGCTGCAGGCATTCTTCGACCATGCGGACGAACAGGTCGGCCGGGTGCGCGGGCGCGGACGCAAGGGCTGGCTGCCGGCGTTCCGTGACGCGATGCTGTTCAAGACCGCGTACGCCTTCGGCCTGCGCCGCAACGAGGCGCGGATGCTTGATGTGGTGGACTTCGGCCGCAACCCCCGGGGCCCGGAGTTCGGGGAGTACGGCGTCCTCTACGTCCGCCACGGCAAGGCGAAGAAGGGCTCCCCGCCCAAGCGCCGCAGCGTGCTGACGGTCTACGACTGGTCGGCGGAGATCCTGCAGCAATGGAACGAGGAGGCCCGCCCGCTGTTCCCCACCGCGGGCCCCGGAGCCTTATGGCCCTCGGAACGCTCCTCACGCGTGGGTTTCACCCAGATGAACACCCGCTTCTGCACCTACCGGGACAGCCTTGGCCTGGATAAGGGTCTGGATTTCCATTCTTTTCGGCGCTCCTACGTCACGCACCTGATCGAGGACGGCTGGGATGCCCGGTTCGTCCAGGAACAGGTCGGCCACGAGCACGCGTCCACCACCTCGATCTACACCTGCGTCTCCTCCGACTTCCGCACCCGAACGCTCCGCAGGACCCTGGACGCCACGATGGAGGCCGCCCTGCGGCCAGTGAGGAAAGCCCGATGAAACGACACGTCAGTTACCAGTGGCGGCTGCGCGAGGTGATGGCCACCCGCGGGATCTTCACTGCCTCCGATCTGTCCCCCCTACTGGCCCAGCGCGGCATCGAGCTGTCCTCGGTGCAGGTCTGGCGGCTGGTCACTCAGATCCCCGAGCGGCTCTCGCTGCCGGTCCTCGCCGCGCTCTGCGACATCCTGGAAGTGACCCCCGCAGAGCTGATCGCCACCCGGGCCGAGGCCGTGACACCGCGCCGCACGGCCGGCGCGGGCGCCGAGGTCGTGGACCTTGCCGCCACCATCCGGCCCAAGCGCGCCAGGATCACCCCCGAGCGGTGAGTCCCGCCTACGACACCCGCGAGAAGTATGAGCGCTGGCATATACGCACCTGTGCCCGCTGCGGTCGGCAGGCCGCGAAAGCGGCGAACTGGTCGGACGGCCCGATCTGCCGGACCTGCTTCGACAAGGCCACACGCACACATGGATCCTGCCCCGGCTGCCGGGCCGAACGGCTGCTGCCTGGCCGCGACGCCTCCGGGATGCCGGTCTGCCGGGACTGTGCGAGGATCACCCGCGACTTCTCCTGCGACCGCTGCCGCGTTGAAGGACCCCTGCTCGCCGGACGGCTCTGCCACAGATGTACACTCACCGACCGGCTCACCGCGCTGCTGGATGACGGCACCGGCCTCGTCCACCCACCCCTGACCCCGCTGTTCGACCGAATGCTGACGATGCAACGGACCAAAAGCGGGCTTGCCTGGCTGACCCGCGCTCAGCCGCGGGCCCTGCTGCAGGACCTCGCCGCAGGCCGGCTCGCCCTGACCCACGAAGCGTTTCAGCAGCTCCCGAACTGGCGGACCGCAGCCTACCTGCGCGACATCCTCATGCAGTGCGGGGTCCTGCCCGCCGTCGACCGGCAACTGCTGCTCTTCGAGAGATGGCTCACCGCGTATCTGGCCGCGGTGACTGATCCCGCACACACCCGCGTACTGCACCGCTTCGCCACCTGGCACCAACTCCGTAAACTGCGGGCCAAAGCCGGCAAAGGACCGCTGGGCAACTCTCCGGCATACGCGGCCCGGCAGCAGCTGATCCAGGCCGGTTCCTTCCTGACCTGGCTCACCGGCCGCGGCGTCCTCCCCGAACACTGCCGGCAACCCGACCTCGACGCCTGGCACAGCGAAAACTACGCCGCCCGCCGACCCGCCAAGACCTTCCTGAAGTGGTGCATGAAGACCGGCCGGATGCCCGCCCTGACCATCCCCGTCCGATCCTCGGGAAACCCGGCCCCGATGGGACAGCATCACCGGCTCGCCGCCCTCCGGCGCCTGGTCACCGACGAAACTCTGCCCCTACGCTCCCGCGTCGCCGGCTCATTGATTCTGCTCTACGCCCAACCGGTAAGCCGGATCGTCCGGCTCACCACCGACGACATCCTCCACGACGGGGACCACACCCTGCTGCGCCTGGGTGAACCGCCGACTCCGGTTCCGGAACCGCTGGCCGGGCTACTGCGGGCATACCTCGATGACAGGCCCAACATGACCACGGCCGCCAACCCTGCCTCCCGCTGGCTCTTCCCCGGACGCCGGGCCGGGCAACCCATGGACCCGGGAAGCATCCGCGATCTGCTGCAGGAAATCGGCATCCCGGCCCAGTCAGGCAGAACCGCAGCGATCCGACAACTCGTCCTCCAGACGCCGCCGCCGGTGGTGGCCCAGGCCCTCGGTTACCACCACACCAGCACCACCAGCACCACCAGGATCGCAGCAGAAGCCGGATCACCCTGGAGCGGATACGCGCCCGGCGACCACAGCCGATAACAACTCCCGCAACACCGGGCCATTCCCGACAGCGGCAAAGCCGGCCACTCCCATCGACAGAATCCTGAGAAAATCCGGAGAATACCGACTACTCAATCAACGGTCACTACCAGTCTCGACCCCCTACTCCGGAGAAATGACAGCTGGCCGGGCCTGAGAGGCACCCCCCAAATGGGGGTCGACGCACGCGTCCTTTGGCCGCTATCCAGGTGGTCCTGAAGGTGCATCTCTCGTACGCCTGAGGTTTCGCCAGTGAAGGACGCAGGCGAAGATGATCAGCGGCACATGGATCGCCGGGAGGTTCTTCGCTAGCCATTGTGGAAGGTAGCTGTCGGTGACGGATCCTGTGCTGTCCCCTAGGTTCCTTGCGACCGCGGTCAGCGGGCAGCGAAAGCCGTTGGCCGCAAACACTAATGTCACCCCAGCCACGACAGAGGCTGTCAAACCGGCCCGTCGATCCGGAATTTGTCAAGGCGATTGAGGCCAGCGGGAGTTAGGCGGCTACTGCCGTAGCCATTCTGTTGGATGGGTTATTGATCCATGCCGCGTCGGGGATGGCCAGGATTTTCGGATCCCGTCTGGTGCTGAATCGTTCGGGGCTTCTCTCCCGGGCTGCGGCCAGCGTCAGGGAACGTTCGGTGGCTTTCGCGGCGGCAAGGCCGTAGTGGACGTCTGCCGGGGTATTTAGGCCGATCCCCGTGTGGCAATGGCGATGGTTGTATTGCTCAACAAAGGCGGCCGTGAAGGTCCTCGCGTCGGCCAGGGAGCCGAAGCGTTCAGGGAAGACGGGTGCGAACTTCAATGTCTTGAACCACGCCTCGCTGAACGGGTTATCGTTGCTTACCCGGGGCCGCGAATGTGACCTGGTCACCTCCAGATCGGACAGCAGTGCGGCAACGGTTTTGCTCGTCATGGAGGTGCCGCGGTCCGCGTGCACGATCTGCGGGATGCCGTGGATGCCGAAGATTTCCTTCATCATTTCCACCGCCAGCTCCCCTGACTCGTGGGCGTGGACGTAGACGTAGACGCCGACAATGTAGCGGGAGTAGATGTCGATCATCACGTAGCAATCGAAGTACTTGCCCTTGACCGGGCCGGCCAGCTTGGTGATGTCCCAGCTGTAGACCTGGCCGGGGCCGGTCGCGAGCAGTTCCGGGATTGCCCGGGGTGGATGGCGGGCCTGCCGGCGGCGTTCCTTGACCTGCCTGTTCTCGGCCAGGACCCGGTAGAACGTTGAGATGGAACACAGGTAGGTCCCCTCGTCCAGGAGCTGGGCGTAGATCTGTACCGGGGCCAGGTCCACGAAACGCTCCGAGTTCACGGTGGCCAGGATGCGGGCCCGTTCGGCGGGGCCGATTTTGTTCGCCGGCACAGGCGCCGAAACGGCCACCGGGATCCGGGGCTTGCGGGTCGCGGTCGCCCGCGGGACGCCGGCCAGGACGGCCGCTTCCCTGGTCGGAATGTCCGCCCCTGTGAGGTCCGTGTAGATGCCCATCAGGGTTTCCTGTACCAGGGCTGCTGCTCCGCGCTTTCGGAGATATCCTCCAAAAGCTGCCGTGCTTTTTCCATGATGGACAACGCGGCCTCCGTCCGTACCAGCTTGCGTTCACTCACCTCCAGCTGCCGGCGTAGACGGGCGATTTCGACCTGCTCGGCAGTGAGCTTGCCGATCTTCTCACCGGGCTTCTTGCCCTCGAGCACTCCGGCGTCGCGGAGTTTGCGCCACTCGGTGATCTGGGAGGAATAGATCCCTTCGCGCCGCAGGTAGGCCCCGCCGCCGGAGCCGTCCCCGCAGGCGGTCTCGTAGGCATCCAAATGGGCCAGCTTTTGTGCCGGGGTGAATGACCGCCGAGGCCTTGGACCGCCGGCGCGAGGGCCAGAATTACTCATGGACCCATCTTCCCGCACCGGGGAAATCGTGGAGATAGACATTGATGCTGTTCCTGATTCTCGCCCTACGATTTTGCGGAGTTGCTATGAGCCGCTGGCCTCAACTCAGCCTGACACGTAGGGATCCGACTGTCCCCGAATGCCGGAGTACAGGATGTACACCATGCCGGCCTCGATCGTGAACCATGCCAACGTGTGAAACGCCTTCACTGCCTTGAGCACCATGCGGCGTTCCTTCATGCCCTCATGATATCGACCGACCCTCTGGCCTGCGGTCAGCGGTGGTCGGAGGCGGTTAGGAGCCTCAGACATCGTTCCAGCCTGCGGTACAAGTCCCGCCCCGTGGCGCTGACGTGTTGTGCCCGCTCCAGGATGCTTGAAGCAGACCCTGCTGCCACAGGCACCCCAGAACATACTCAGACATGTCCGCACTCGACCGCGATACACCACCGGAAGCCTGCGCTCAGTAATACCAGTCCCAGATGAGCATCATGGGAATCGTGTGCACGGCTGTAAAGAGGATCGACGTGCAAAGGTACATCCACGGCCTGTATCCGGGGACGAACCGAAGAGTGCGTGCTGGCCTCACTCCGGCGGACTGAAGTCTCCCACGCAGCAAGCCCATGAGCTACGCGCGAAATCTGACCTTCAACCTCAGACTCCGCGGGTTGTCCGAACCCGAGATCGCCGAAGTAATCGACACGGTGCGGGCGCATGAGGCCGCCGCAGGGACTCCCCCGGAAGCCGAATTCGGCACGGCCGAGGAGTACGCGAAACAGTTCCCCAAGAAGAAGAAGAAGAGGCGGACCTGGGGAACCATCATAACGACGATCGGAACAGCACTATCGATCGCCTACGTTCTCCTCGCGGTACTCCTGATGCTCCTCTTCAGAGTCGACGTTCGCGATGTCGCTTCTTTCCCGGCATGCCGTGGACAACGATTTCGACATCGAGTTGCTCGGCGGCGACCAAGACTTTCCACCGTATTGGAGGAGAGTGGGGGGGCCAGGGCATTCCTCTACGTATGGGACGAGTGGCAGCGCCGACCGTGGTCGGAGTTGTCCTGGGGTTTCCTGTAGATCGGGCGCAATTGTGACGGGCGATTCCGCAGGGTTTCCGCAGCATTGCCCATTTTCGGAGTTGTCCGGGAATGCCGCTGCTAACCTCAGAAATTCGTGCAGGCCCAGTGCTGGTGACCGCTTTCGGACGGGTTACTCACCGTGACTTGGCGCAACTACGCTTCACTGCATCCTTGGAATATCGGCGAGGTCCTCCGTTTGTGTCCCCGACCATTATTGAGGGTGAGATGTTTCTAACTTTTTGGCGGTTCCGCAGCGCGATCGCTCCCTATGCTTGGGCAATGGCCGGAGGCGCGCTGTTGGTTATCTTCGTCGCGGCAATGGAAGTGGCATTGCCTTGGCCGATGAAAATCATCGTCGATGACGTCCTGCAGCAGGCTGGCAGTTCCGGACAGCACGGGGCTCCCTCCTTCCCTGGACTGGCCGGACTTGGGCCGCTCGAGGTGCTCCTGCTGGCGGCATCGGCTCTGCTCGCGATGACAGTGCTGAACGCCGGCGCGGACTATCTGGGGACCCGCATACTCAACGGTGTCGGTGAGAAGGCCATGGCCACCATCCGGGCCGATGTTTTTACCCACCTGCAGCGCTTGTCCCTGTCCTTCCACGACAAGCAGCGCCTTGGGGACCTGGTCACACGCACCACCACGGACGTCGACTACGTGCGTGCGCTCATGGTGTCGATCCTCTCCGTGCTGCTGCCCAACGCTTTCATTCTCGGATTCATCATCACCATCTGCGTGCTCGTCGATCCGGCCTTTGCCATGATCGGCCTGGCAGTTGCCCCGCTGCTGTTCGTGACCGTGCTGGTCTACCGGCGACGCATCAAGAGGGCCTCCCGGGAAGCCCGCAGCAAGGACAGCGACATAGCCGCAGCCATGTCCGAGACATTCTCTTCAGTGCGGGTGATGCAGACCTACACCAGCGAAGCACGCCACGAAGAGGACTTCCGTGCCCGGAACAACGGCAGGATGGACGTGGGCCTGAGGGTCATTCGGCTTCAGTCCATGTTCTCCCCGCTGGTTGATGTCATCGCCACCGTGGGCACGGTACTGGTGCTCTGGGTCGGTGCGCAACGGGTGCTGGAAGGAACCATGACACTGGGCCTCCTGATTGTATTCCTTGCCTACCTTAAGGCGCTGTACGCGCCGATGAAGGCTCTGGCGAAACTGACCACGGTGATAAGCCGCGGACAGGCCAGTGCCGAACGTATCCAGGAGATTCTGGACACGGCTCCGGCCATCACAGACAAGCCGGGGGCAATGCCCGCCCCGCGGCTCGCCGGCGGGGTGGAGTTGCGCGGGGTCAGCTTCGGCTACCAGGGGGATCGTGATGTCCTGCACGGGATTGATCTCACAGCCCAGCCAGGCAGTGTCGTGGCCATTACCGGTCCCACGGGAGCCGGCAAGTCATCCATAGTCAGTCTGATTCCGCGCCTGTACGACGTGACCCGGGGCGCCGTGCTGCTGGACGGGATCGACGTACGGGACCTGCAGGTCGCCACCGTACGCAAACAGATTTCCATGGTGCTTCAGGAATCCATCCTGTTCCGCGGGACAATCTACGACAACATCGCCTACGGCTCCGAGGGGGTCAGCCGCGAGCAAGTACTTGCGGCGGCCGAGGCGGCCTACGTGGACGAGTACGTCCGGAATCTGCCGCTGGGCTACGACACACCCGTGGCAGAGCGCGGCGTCACTCTCTCGGGCGGACAGCGCCAGCGCATCGCCATTGCCCGCGCGCTGGTGCGGGACACTCCCATCGTCATCCTCGATGAACCAACATCAGGCCTGGACGCGATCTCCGAGCAATACATCATGCGTGGCCTCGACCGCCTCATGGTCGGACGGACGGTTATCGTCATCGCCCACCGGCTCTCCACGCTCCAACGCGCCGACCAAATATTCGTCCTAGACCACGGCCGGATAGTCGAGAGCGGCCGACACACCGATCTAGTGGCCTCGGGCGGTCTCTACAGCCGTCTGGATACGCTCCAGCACTCACGGGACACTCCAGCACGCGCCTTGGCCCTGACACAGACGGAGACAACCGCATGAGCCAGACCCTTCCGGGCACCTATGGTGCCCTGCCCTGGCGAATCGGCAGTAAGGGCGCCCTCGAAGTACTCCTGATTCACCGGCCCGGCCATGGGGACTGGTCGATCCCCAAGGGCAAAGCGGAGCCCGGTGAATCAGGCCGGGAATGCGCGGCGCGGGAAGTGCGGGAAGAAACCGGCTTCGAATGCCGCCTCGGGGCCGAACTGCCCAGCATCCGGTATGAAGACAGCAAGAACAGAACCAAATCGGTCCGCTACTGGGCTGCGGCCGCGGAGTCAGGACACTTCACCGCCAATAAGGAGGTCGACGCCGTCCGATGGCTCACCCTACCCGCCGCCTTACGAACGGTAACCGAACCGCGGGACCGGCCCGCCATCATCGCCCTGGGCACCCAGCTGCAGACGCAGTTGGGTGTGCGCCCGGTACCTGCGCGGGAAAAAATGCTGCTGCTCGTCCGCGGCGCCCAAGCCACGAAACACACCGAATGGAAGCATTCCGATGACAGCAGGCCGCTCGCGGTCGAAGGCGAAAAAGCGGCGCAGTCCCTGGCGGTGCTGGGATCGATTTTCAACATAGAGCGCGTTCTATCGTCCCCTCCGGCCCGTTGCGTTGAAACCGTCGCCGAACTCGCCCGGCGGGAATCCCTTGACGTGGAACGATCCAAACACTTGGCCGCAGGCCGCATCGAGGACACTCTGGGACTGGTGGCGCAGGCGCGCGGGACAGGAACCGTCCTGTGCACGCATGAGGACGTCATGGCACGGGTCCTGGCCCACCTAATCCGCCACGACCGCACGGCGGTGAACAACCGCTTCCGCGTCCGCAAGGGAGCAGCCTGGGTGCTGACCGGCGATGACCACCGGTACCACTCCGCCTACTACCTCCCGATGCCGGCGACGGGCGAACAGTCTCCCCCTGCGGACGACAACATCTGAAACCCGGCTCCAAGGAACGGACACACCGGCTTCAGGCACGGCATGCCCGTCAATGGTGCCGAGCCAACCACATCACCCCCGGCCCATGCGCTTCATCGGGCCTAAGGGAAGACAACAGGCATAGGACCAAGTCGCGCAGGCATGCCTTCACCCCGGCCGGTCAGGCATGGCTAGTGACTCGACCACTCCGGCGCCGCGATTTGCCGGCGCCACGTTGGAGCAATACGACCAAGTTATTAGCAAGATGGGCCTTACTCCGGGAGGGCCTGGGCCGGCTGGTGCCCTCGGCCACTGGGTGGCCGCAACCGACGGCGGGATCCTCGTCCCCGACCTGTGGCAGACGAAGGAACTCTACGACGCCTTCGCGAAGGACCAGATCGGCCCGTTCAGCGCCGAAGTCGGTATCCCAGCACCGCCCACGGTGAAGTATCTGGACGCCCACAATTACTTCACCCCGGGAGCCGGCGACTGACCGGGATAACACAGGATTAGTCATCAGGAATAGTAACCCGTTCCTCAAGCCAAGCTACCGGACGGACTGGCGCAGGGTTTCATCCGGGGTGGAGATGATCTCGTCGGCGGTATTCGTCCCGGCGCCTTGGAAGTACGGCTCCGTTTCGGGAAGCCGCCCTCGTTCATCTGGTCTCGGGCTCGTCCTGTTCCCCTCACACGGCATACTCCGGGGTCCCGGGGCTGTTGACCGGGTTGTGTGCGGCGATTCCCGAAAGGCGTCTGAACGCAGCAGTACCCCTCCCCGCCGAAGCGGGAAGGGGTACTTCCGGGCATGTCAGGTCAGGCAGCCGGCTGTTCTGCCGGGTCCTCCGGGGTCGGCTGGCCGGTGACGGGGGCAGGGGCGGCGGCGTCCTCTTCAGCCGTTGCGGCTTCGGCGGCAGCATCGGCTGCCTCTTGGGCTGCTTCATCAGCTGCCTCGGCCGCCTTCTCAGCTGCCGCCCTGGCCTTGGCCGCGGCAGACTTCGCCGCTCCAGCTTCCTTCTTCTGGGCCGCGGAGGCCTTCTTCTCGATCACCTTAGCGGTCTGGGCGGCGCGCTTGTCAGCAGCAACGCTGGCCGCGGCGGCCTTCTTCGCTTCGGCCGCAGCCTTCGCGGCGGCGGCCTGCTTCTTCAGATCCGCTTTGGCCCCCGCTTCGGTGGCCTTGGCGGATACGGAGCCCGGCGCCTTCGTCGGTGCCGCGTTGGCGATACCGGCTCCGGCTCCAGTGAGGACGGCGGCGGTCAGAACGACGGCGCCGAGCTTCTTGGCTAGTGACATGAGTAGTGCTCCAATGACATGCGGCCCGGCGGCGCGGGCAGTGGGGTCCGGGGATACCGGCTGCGCGTCAGCCTAAGTTGGAAGCGGACGCGCCTTCAATCGGAAACCCGAATACTTGGCTAAAACTTCGCTAAAGCTTCAGTCATCCAGAATCCACCCAGTGCCGGAGGCGTTTCCACAGCGGCTTTCCAGTCTTCGACGCCGGGGACGAAGGGGCACGGAAGCTCAGGGTGGATCTGGCAGGCGGTGTCGTCGATGACGATTCTTCCCTTCAGGTCCGCGGTGAGGAGGGCGACATGGCGGCCGCCCAGGCGTGCCCGGCGGATGTTGACATGAGGGCGAAGAGATGGTCGGTGAATCCGGCCGTGTCGGTGTAGTGTTCCTGGATCGCCAGGTCGGACTCGTGACCGGATCCGTGGTGCGAACCGGTAGCGGGGCAGGTGCATTCACGTGCCCGGTGGATTCGGCTTTGCTGCCGGCCCGGAAGCGCACGACGCCCGGCAAAACCTTAGCGTCGGATAATTCACTTTTTCACAACCCACCCCGACTACGCCTTGGACCTGGCCGACGCCCTATGCCACGGAACCCGCGACGCTGCCTACTCCTGCCGCGCCGAGGACCGCGAGGGCCGCATCGTGCCCGGCCACTTCGCCGACTTCACCGTCCTCGACACCAATCCTTTCCTCTCCGAGGCCGAGCAGCTGCTGACCAATC
Source organism: Arthrobacter sp. UYEF20 (assembly GCF_040546335.1). Classification (NCBI taxonomy): domain Bacteria; kingdom Bacillati; phylum Actinomycetota; class Actinomycetes; order Micrococcales; family Micrococcaceae; genus Arthrobacter; species Arthrobacter sp. UYEF20. The sequence goes on from NZ_JBEPNP010000037.1 coordinate 16,066, forward strand.
GGACGCGCCTCACGGTGGTGGGCGGACGTGTCGCCTTCGACGCCACCGTCGCGGCGGTTGCGCCATAGCAACGGTTTTGCCTGCCTCCCCATCCCTCACTCATCGAAAGAAATACCCGCCATGAAACCTGCCATAGCAACGGACACGGTGATGCCCGCAGAGTGGCACCTCCACGACCGGACCTGGATTGCCTTCCCCACCCCCAACGACACCTTCGGTGTTGCCGGCAGCGACACCCTGGAGCGCGCTCGGCGCGCCTGGACCGCCGTCGCCCGGACCATCGCCCGGACCATCGCCCGCCACGAGCCCGTGACCGTCGTCACTGAACCCGCCGACGCAGAAGCGGCCCACGCCGCACTCGGTGAGGGGATCACGGTCGTGCACGCGCCCCTGGACGACGCCTGGTTGCGCGATTCCGGACCCACGTTCACACACGGGCCGGACGGGACCCTGGTGGCCGTGGACTGGGTCTTCAACGGCTGGGGCGCCCAGGAATGGGCAGCCTGGGAAAAGGACCAGTACGTCGGACGGTTCGTCGCCGGCCAGGCGGGCGCCGAACTGCGGCCCAGCCTCCTTGTCAACGAAGGGGGCGGCTTCCACGTCGACGGCGAGGGCACCGTCCTGCTGACCCAGACCGTGCAGCTGGACCCCGGCCGCAACCCCGGGGCGACCAAGGCCGAGGTGGAGGCGGAGATCCACGCCCGCCTCGGCACCACGAAAGCGATCTGGCTCCCGCGCGGGCTGAGCCGTGACTACGACGAGTTCGGCACCCGCGGCCACGTGGACATTGTCGCCGCTTTCGCAGGTCCCGGGACGGTCTTGGTCCATCGGCAGGAGAACCCGCGCCATCCCGACTTCGAGATCAGCAGGGAGATCCGATCGGTGTTGGAGAACGCCGTCGACGCCGCAGGACGCCGTCTGCACGTCGTCGATGTTCCCGCCCCCACGGTCCTGGACGCAGGCGACGGCTTCGTCGACTGGTCCTATATCAACCATTACGTCGCCAACGACGCGGTCATCCTGTGCGCGTTCGACGACGCGAACGACGCCGTCGCGGCGGGGATCCTGGCGAATGCCTACCCCGGCCGCACTATCGAGCTGGTTGACGCCCGCGACATCTTCGCCTTCGGCGGCGGCATCCACTGCATCACCCAGCAGCAGCCGTCTCCCCGGCGGACAGCAATGGGTGCGGAGGACCGCCGATGAGCACCTTCGACGTCGTCGAGGCGACTATCGCCGAGCTCCGGGCAGCACTGGAGTCCAGCCGTGTGACGAGCCAGGAACTGGTCCGTCTCTACCTCGACCGGATCGCGGCCTACGACCGGACCGGGATCTGCCTCAACGCCCTCGTCGTCATGAACCCCGACGCCCTTTCCGAGGCTCGCGCTTCCGATCAGCGCCGTGCCCGCGGCGCGGTATCGGGGCCGTTGGACGGCATCCCCTACACCGCCAAGGACAGCTTCCAGATCCGCGGGCTCACCGTGGCGGCCGGCTCCCCAGCCTTCGAGCACCTCGTCGCCCGGCGCGACGCCTTCACTATCGAACGACTGCGCGCGGCCGGAGCGGTGCTCATCGGACTGACCAACATGCCCCCGATGGCCAACGGCGGCATGCAGCGCGGTGTCTACGGCCGGGCGGAGAGCCCCTACAACGCCGACTGCCTGACCGCGGCCTTCGGCTCCGGCTCCTCAAACGGCTCAGGCACGGCAACGGCGGCCAGCTTCGCAGCGTTCGGGCTCGGCGAGGAGACCTGGTCCTCAGGCCGGGCCCCGGCCTCCAACAACGCCCTGTGCGCATACACACCCTCACGCGGGATCATCTCTGTACGGGGCAACTGGCCACTCGTACCGACGATGGACGTCGTCGTCCCGCACACCCGAACCATGGCCGACCTCCTCGAGGTGCTCGACGTCGTCGTCGCCGACGACACCGAGGCCCGCGGCGACTTCTGGCGCGTACAACCCTGGATCGAGATCCCGGCGGCGTCAAGCGTGCGCCCCGACTCGTACCGCACCCTCGCCTTAACCGGCCCTTCGCATTTAGGCATGGTTGGTCTGTTTGATCCGGTAGGGGCGGTGTCCGCCGGCGGCGAGTAGGCATCTGAGTCGGTAGTTGGGGAAGTTGCGGAAGCCGCGGGCGATTCTGCGGGTGGTTTCGATGACGCCGTTGATCGCTTCGGTGGGTCCGTTGGAGGCGCCAGCGGTGTCGAAGTAGGCCAGGATCGCGGCTTTCCAGGCCCGGAGGCTCCGGCCGAGCCTGGCGATTTCCGGGATCGGGCAGGTCGGGAATGACGCGATGACCTCGTTGACGAGTTCCCGGCCCTTCTCCGGTCTGGCGTGGTAGATGTTGCGGAGCCTCTGGTAGCACTGCCAGGCCAGCGTGACTTCGTGGCCGGGGTCCCCGGCGGCAAGCTTGGCATCGAGTCGTGCGGTCTGTTTCTCGGTGAGGTGTTCGGCGCCGATCTGCAGCGTCCGGCGGATTCCGTAGAGCGGATCGCCCTTGCGGCCTCGGTGGCCCAGGGTCTCCTGCTGGACCCTGCGGCGGACTTCGTCGACCACGGCCGATCCGAGCTTCACAACATGGAACGCGTCTAACACGGCGATGGCTTCGGGCAGTTCGTCGCGGATCGCGTTGGCGTAGCCGCGGAACGGATCCAGCGCCGCTGTCTTGATCCCGGCGGTGAACCCGGCCCCGCGGTCTTTGAGCCAGTCGGCGTAGGCCTTCCCGGATCGTCCCGGAACGAGGTCCAGCAACCGTGCGTGGACCACGCCGTGGGCGTCGCGGGTGTGGTCCACGATCCCGGTGACCATGCCGGATCCAGGCGGGCCGGTGTGGGATCAGACATGCTCATCAACGCCGAGCGCGTCCACGCCGGCCAACCGGCCGGTGATCCCGATGCGCCGGGTGGCCTCTGCCTTGATGGCGCCCCAGGCCGTGTGCCAGGAGACTCCGAGCTGGTGGGCCAAGGCGGAGACCGAGGTGTCGAAACACTGCAACGCGTCGGTCGCCCATCCAACGGCCCGGGTGGTGAGTTTCGCCCGCGGCCCGGCCAGCGGGTGTTCCTCGGTGAACGTGGTCCTCGGACAGTCCGGGTCCGGGCACCGCCAGACACGCTTGGCCCACAGCAGCCGCACCGGCGTACCGAAACAGGGAATGTCGTGCAGGCGGACCTGGCGGCGTCCGTGGCCGACCGCGACGACGCCGCAGTCCGGGCAGCCGCTGACGGTTTCGCCGGTCTCGACACGAAGAAGCAGGCCGATCGCGGTTGCCGTGACGGAGCTGACGTGGATGCCCTCGACACCGAGCAGCGTATCCGCGCGCGTGCACCAGCGGCCACCGGAACAAGACATAGAGTTATTCATGTCAGGGTCTCTTTTGGGTATTGGTTGCTTGGTCGCTACCAATTCAAAGAGGCCCTGACCTCTTTCCCGCCGCACCACGCCGCACCGAAACCGCCAATGCCGCGGCGGAGTCTCAGACGACCCTAACCACGCTCAACTGCGAAGGGCCCCTTAACCGACGCCACGGCCGCCGCGCGGGTTCTCGCGGGCACCCGGCTCGGAGTTCCACGAATGTACATCAACGCCGACCCCGACGCGGGCACAGGCGCCTCCCCCGGCATCGGCGGGCCCACAGGACAACGCATCCAGACCCGGCCCTCCGTCCTCGACCTCTGGGAGACCATGCGCGGTGACCTGGAGGCCGCCGGCGCCGAGGTTGTAGAAGTCGATTTCCCCGTTGTGACCAACTACGAAGGCGACCGCCCCGGTGCGCCCATGATCCACACCCGCGGACTGGTCAGCCCCGAGTACCTGGAACACGAACTGTGGGAATTGTCGATGTGGGCCTGGGACGACTTCCTCGACGCCAACGGCGACCCGGACCTGCACCACCTCGCCGACGTCGACGGGCCGCGGATCTTCCCCCATCCGGAGGGTGCGTTGCCCGACCGTTACGGTGAACTGGATTTCGACCTCGCCCGATACGCCGTACGCGCACGGGAGGAAGGTATCCCACCGCTTCATGCAATCCCACACCTCGCCGAAGGACTGCGGGGACTGGAGGAAACCCGCCGCGAGGACCTCGAGGAATGGATGGACGAGCGCGGCTTGGACGCTGTCATCTTCCCGGCCGTCGCCGTCGCCGACGTCGGTCCGGCGGACGCCGACGCGAACGAGGCATCCGCCGCCCACGCCTGGTGCAACGGTGTGTGGGTGGCCAACGGCAACCTCGTACCCCGACACCTCGGCATACCGACCGTGACCGTTCCGATGGGCACCATGGCCGACACCGGTATGCCCGTAGGGCTCACAATCGCCGGCCGAGCATACGACGACAGCGCGCTCCTGCACCTCGCCGCCGCCGCTGAGGCGTCGGGCAACCGTCGGACCACTCCCCCGCGCACTCCGCCGCTGGACGGATAGGTGAAAAGCTAGGCGGCTCACAGCCAGAAATATGCGCGCTTCAGGAAATGGCAGCCACAATCCGTTAGGTCAGATACAAGCCGTTAAATGCGGGAGAGCCTCCAGAGAAGTGTCTGGAGGCTCTCGACCGTGTTTAATGGTTGTCCGGCGGTGACCTACTCTCCCACACCCTCCCGG
>NZ_JBEPNP010000038.1:0-19698 GCF_040546335.1 Arthrobacter sp. UYEF20
CAGCCCTCACAGCCCACCAGATCCGCGACCAGGAATCCCTGGCAGCGTAACCGAAATAAAACGATGAAACTGTCTCAGAAACTTGACGTGCGCAACCAGCCCGGCCCTGGCCGCGGTCGGGATGACCGACCGGGAAGCCAACGCGGCCGGCATCCGGTGCGAGTGCAGGGTCCTGCCCTTGGAATACGTCCCCCGGGCTCTCGTGAACAGTGACACCCGCGGCCTCATCAAGATCGTCGCCGACGCCGGCACCGGACGGATCGTGGGGATCACCGCCGTCGCCAGGGACGCCGGGGACCTGGCCGCGGCCGGGGTCTACATCCTGGAAGCCGGGATGACCGTGGAGCAGGTGGCGAACCTGTGGAGCCCCTACCTGACCATGGCCGAAGGAATCAAGATCGCCGCCCAGTCCTACACCATTGACGTCTCCAAACTCTCCTGCTGCGCCTCCTGACCCCCTGCCCCTCCACACCGGAAGAAGACCCGCCATGAACACTAACTTTCATCCAACTCACCGACCGTCTCTGGGCACCAACACTTCAGCACAAGGAGAATCCATGAATACTGCACCGTCAGTCATCGTTTTTGATGTCAACGAAACCCTCTCCGATATGTCCCCCATGGGGGCGCGCTTCAGCGAGGCCGGGGCCCCGGCTGAACTTGCCAGGCTCTGGTTTGCCACGCTGCTGCGCGACGGGTTCGCACTCACCGCCAGCGGGGACAACGGTTCTTTCGCCGGGATCGGGAAAGAAGCACTCAGGGGGCTGCTCACCGGGGTGGAGCTTAACCGTGACCTGGACGCGGCGGTCGAACACATCATGGACGGCATGACCGGCCTCGGACTGCATCCGGACGTCCCCGAGGGGATCAGGGCACTCACCGCTGCCGGGTTCCGGCTGATCACACTCAGCAACGGCCCGGCCCGGATCGCCGGGAAGCTGTTCACGACAGCAGGGATCCGGGACGCGTTCGAGATGCTGCTCTCGGTCGAAGACGCCCCCGCGTGGAAGCCTGCCCGGGCCTCCTACGAATACGCCGCCACCACCGCCGGGACTGATGCTGGGCGCATGCTGCTGGTCGCTGTCCATCCGTGGGACATCCACGGCGCGGCCCGCGCGGGACTGCGCACGGCGTGGCTGAACAGGACCGGGGCAGCCTATCCGGGCCACTTCGAAGCCCCGGAATTCACTATTACTTCCCTGCCCGACCTTCCGACGGCCCTGGCTACAGCGGGCTGATGCGGACCGGGCACGCCGGATCGCGGCCGTCATGCCCCGGCCCAGCGCCCGCCCCGTGGTCTATGGGTGAATCCCTCGTCTTTGAGCCAGGCTGCGGCCGCGTGCCGGGGGTTTATTTTGCGGTCGCCGGAGACGTCCTGGTTCAGTCTCAGCAGATCACCGGTGGTCAGGGTCCGTGATACCTTGTTCAGCACCTCGGTGCTTTTAGCCCGAAGTTACGTGGGCCGTGTGGAAGGCGCCGGGGAGCGTGGAGCAGACGGGAGCAGACGCCTGCTCCTGCCGACTCGCGGCGTGTCAGACGGTCAGTTCCGGGACTGCGGGAAGGTCCAGTTCGGTTCCGGCGTAGTGGTTGAAGTAGTTGGTGAACAGGTTTGCCGCGATGTGGGCGAACGCCTCGGACAGCTCTTCGGCGCTCCAGCCGGCGTCAAGGGCCGCCTGCCAGGTCGCGTCGGAGACGTTCCCGGTCCTGGCTGCGGCTTCACGGGCGACACCGGTGATCGCTTCGAGTTTGTCGTCGAAGTCCACTTCACCGGCGCGGACCGCGAGGATCTGCTCATCGTCCAGCCCTGCCCGGCGTGCCGAGAGGGTGTGGGCGGCCTGGCAGTAGTCACAGCCGTTCTGGTTTCCGACGGCCAGGGCGATCGCTTCGCGGGTGCGGGCGTCGAAGCTGCCGTGTGCCGCGATGGCGGCGGAGATCCCCTCGTAGGAGGCGATCACGACCGGGGAGTGTGCCATGCCGGCGTGGATGTTCAGCAGCTTGCCCATTTTCTGCTCCAGTTTCCGGGCGATCGGTTGGGAGGCTTCAGGTGCTGTGGCTAGGGTGTGGGCGGGAATGCGTGGCATGCGGGTACTCACTTATCTCTGGATTGATTGACAGGACAAAACTTTGGGCGGGGAAGAAGCCAACCGACGCGCAGGGGCACGGTCAGGGATGGTCGTCGCTGACGATGACGCCCCCGCCGGGGGCGAAGGCGACGTGGCCTTTGATCATCCGGGCCAGGGGTGTTGGCCGGGGATAGGACCAGGCGGCGTTCGGTGCCCGGTGGCCCCCGGCGCGGACGTGGTGGTAGCGGGCAACACCCTTCCAGAAACACAGGGTCCGGACCCAACTGTCTTCAAGCGTGTCCGGCACCAGGGACTCCGCGGGGAAGTAGTGGTTGCCCTCCAGATAGACAGTCTGCTCTGAGCGGGCGATCACCTGTCCGTGGAACGTGGCTGTGATCATGAGGTGCTCCGGGCCAGTTTGCGCAGGACGTCGCGGTCCTGGATGACGATGCGTCCGCGGCCCTGGCGGATGGCCTTTTTGGCCGTGAGCTCACCCATGATCTTGCTGGTGGCCTCCCGTGAGGCCCCGAGGAGACCGGCGAGCTGTTCGTGGGTCAGATGGATAGTCCGGGCCTGCCCGAAGCGCGGCGGCCCCGCGGCGTCACCGAGTTTGAGCAGGGTGGACGCCACCTGGGCGGCCAGCGGCCGCAGCGCCAAATCTGTCAGGCGTTCTTCGAGGCGGGCGACCTGTTCGCCCAGGAGCCGGGAGATGCGGATGGCGATGCGCGGATCCGAGAGCAGGAACCGTTCGACCTCTTCCACGCTGAGCTGGCAGATCGCCGCGTCTTCGATGGCCTCGGCGTAGTTGTCATACATCCGCTGGCCCACGAGCATCATCTCCCCGAACACCGCGCCCGGTTCCAGGATGGCCATGGTCAGGGCCTTGCCATCCTCGGCGACCCGGAAAATACGCACCCGGCCCGACTTGAGGATGAACAGGGCCTTGACGGGCTGGCTTTGGCTGAACAGCAGTTCCCCGCGGCGGAACAGCCGGGCCGGGGCCATGAGGTCCATGGCCTCGATTTCCTGTGCGCTCAGATCAGCGAACAGATCAACTTCATTCAAACAACTGAACGGGTCAGTGGGTTCTGCCATGAGCGGGTCGGCCTCTCGTTGCCGCGGGGCCCACGGTCGCAGGTCTCCGGAGACGGTGGCCGCCACATCGACCCGGCAGGTATCGGTCATGCCCGGCTCTTCAGGACGCGGACCGCCACCAGTCCCAGAATAACGCCATAGATCATGTGGCCCATGAGGCTCATCAGGGCGGTGAGGTCAACGGCGAAAAGGGGCATGCCCATCATGACCGGCATGATCATCAGCGGCCCAAGGACCCACCAGATGGCCCCGTAACCGAGCCCGACGAGGGCGCCGCGGCCATACGCGGTGAGGAACCGGTTGCCGAAGAGTACCGTCAGGCCCAGCCCGATCAGTACCGAAATCATCAGGTGGACGCCGAACCCGACCACGGCCGAGGTGGAGCCGACCATGGACGCGATGACGGGCAGCATGCCCATTATCGCCATGAGCACGCCGAAGACGATACCGCCGGCGATGCCTCCGGCGGCCCCGGCCAGAACGCGCCGTCCAACGCCGGTGCCGGCCGTGGGACGGGAAAGAGCTGATGCAGAAGCCATGACGGCGACCTTCCATCGAAGAGTTCTTTGCTGACGTCTTCAACGTATGGCCGGGCCGGGACGCCGTTCAGTAATCTGCACTACACAGCAGATAAACATCGGGAGCTGCGCCCGGCGCCACGGTGAAGCCAAGGAGGTGAACCGGGCGGGGGCTCACCCGTCATGCATCATCTTTCCGGCTCGGATCTGGAGGTGCCCGCCCCGGGCCGAGGCACGCACGACGTCGACGCACCGTTCCTCGACGGCTCGCCAGGGGGCGGCGGTGATGTCGGATCCTCCCAGTGCGCAGGCCAGCCGTGCCAGCGGAGTCAGCCACCGCGCCCATCCCTCCGGGTCCTGCATATCCACCACCCCGACCCGCGCATGCGTGGCGAGCAGTCCGGTCGTGTTCGTCCAGGCCTGCTGCCAGTCCCCCATGAGGGACAACGAGTAGGTCGCAAGGGCGGCATCGGAGACCGCCGAGCCCCCGCTCGCTTGGATGCGGGCGGCGGTTGACCGGGGGTCCAGCAGCACCATGTCCGCCTGGATCAGGATCACGTTCTGCCAGCCGCGGGCCTCGGCGCGGCGCCGCGCCTGGCGGAGCATTCCGGCGCTGCGGTCGATGCCGACGATGGTCCCGGCGGCACCAATGCGCTCCTGCAGCAGCGAAAAATTCAGCCCCGTTCCGCATCCGATGTCCAGCACCTGCTGGCCCGCCGCGGGCGCCAAGGCATCGATGCCGAGGGCCCGTCCGGCATGATAGACAGGATATTCGCCCGACAACAGGTCGTAGAACGGGGCAAACAGCGTGTATTTGTCGCGGATGGAGGGGCTCCTTCAGGTTTGTTCCGGCGCAGCGACGCGGTTGGCGGACAAAAGCACAGCGGCAGGCGCACTGTCCGGCATTCAACAACACCACCAGGAGTCCATCATGGTAGTCGAGAACCCGATCGTAGACCTCCTGGTGGTCGGAGGCGGGACGGCCGGAATCATAGGTGCCACCACGGCGGCCGGGTTCGGCGCACGAACCCTTCTGGTCGAGCAGGCCCGCACCGGCGGGGACTGCCTGTGGACCGGCTGCGTCCCGTCCAAGACCCTCCTGTCGGCAGCCGAACACGCCAGGACCGTGCGCGCGCTGACCGGGCAACCTCCGAAATTCGCCGCGGTGCGCCAGCGCATCTTCGCCGCCATCAGCACGATCGAACCGGTCGACTCCCCTGCGGCACTCGAAGCCGCCGGCGTGCAGGTCATCACGGGCACCCTGACGTTCCGCACCCCCGGGGTGGCCGAGGTTGACGGCAGAACGATCCGCTTCCGGCAGGCATTGATCGCGTCCGGCGCGGCACCGGTCAGCACCGGCATCCCGGGACTGGCCCCCGGGGCGACTGTCACCTCGGACACGATCTGGGAACTCGATGCCCTTCCGGCGCGGCTGGCCATTGTGGGAGGCGGCCCGGTCGCCTGCGAACTCGGGCAGGCCTTCGCCCGCCTCGGATCCGAGGTCACCATGATCGTCCGCTCCGGGATCCTCCCCAAGGAGGTGCCCGACGCCGCCGGCCTCGTCCGGGACAGCCTGGTAGCCGACGGTGTCCGCATCCTCGAGAACTCCACGGTCGAGAACGCCGTCACCACGGATGCCGGATCCCGGCTCCGGCTTGCGCACGGCGCTGATGTGGACGCCGACGTCGTTCTCCTGGCCACCGGACGCTCCCCACGCACCGCGGGTCTTGGCCTGGAACGGGTCGGGGTACGGCTGGACGAGGACGGCCATGTCATCACGGATTCGCGGATGATGACCTCCAACCCGCTCATCTGGGCCGCGGGAGACGTGACCGCGAACCCCCAGTTCACCCATCTGGCTGGCGTCCATGCGTCGGTGGCGGCCTCCAACGCGGTGCTCGGGCTTAAACGCCGGGTCAGCGGCATCGTGCCGCGGGTGACGTTCACCTCCCCGGAGGTGGCCGCCGTCGGGCTTACCGCAGCCGATAACCGCCTGCAGCACCGTGCCAGGACAGTCCGTCACACCCACGTCGACCGGGCCGTAACCGAAGACACGACGGGAGGCTTCACCCGGCTCATCGTGGACCGGCGGGGAAAAATCCTGGGCGGCACGATCGTCGGTCCGCGGGCCGGGGAATCCCTTTCCGAGCTGACCCTGGCGGTCCAGAAGGGGATGACAACGTCCGACATTGCCGGGACGACCCACCCTTACCCCACTTTTTCGGACGGTGTGTGGAATGCCGCCGTCGCCGATGTCCGGGAGCGTCTGGCCTCTCCGGTGGTCCGGCGGGCCATGACGGGGCTGGTCAGGTTCCGCCGCCGCTGGCTGGACAAGACCTCGCCTCACCGCAGGGACCGGTAGCCGGCGATAATCCGCTGGACGCTGCTGGCCATGACCAGCAGCGCCCGGACGGATGCGATTTCCCACGCGGCGCCCGGAAAGATCAGCCAGAGGCTGTGCACGGCCACGGTCTCGACACCTTCGCTCAGCCCGCCCAGGAACGACAATGACCGGCCGTCCCGGAGCTGGCGGCCGGTTTTTTCGGCGATGGAGGAGAACGCCAGGAACGCTGTGCCGTTGATGTAGTAGGGGCTTGTGAATTAGTGAAATATCCGACGCTAACGGTCTATCGATCGTCGCAGCCCATTCATGCCATATTTCATGAGCAGGCAGGGGCTGATGGCCTGGAAGAGTCCGGCGAGGTTGCCACCGAATGAGCCCGTGCTCTTCCGCTTCCTGCCCCGGCAGCCGATCACGTCGCTGGCGCCCAAAGCCACCCATCCTGATGGTGACCCACGACCGGCGGTGAGGCGGCCGCGCCCGGGCGTTCGGGAACCGTAAGGTCTCGCCTCTGGTCAGCGGCCCGGGCGGCGTGGATACTCAAGGGGTGCTGGCCGTGACCCTGATCGGCAGATCTTGGCTGGCACGTGCCCTGCCCGCGTGGGCCCGACGGACGGAAAATGATGCGCCAAGTGTCAACCAGCCAGGCATTGGAGGATGTCGTCAGGGTCGCGCGGGAGAACGCCGAGAGGGTGGACACCGACGGGGTGTTCCCCGTTGAGGCGGTCGCGGAGTTACGGGCTTCCGGACTGCTGGGGCTGGTGCTGCCCGTCGAGGCCGGCGGTGCCGGCGCCGGGCCGGTGGTGTTCACGGAGGTGGTCTGCGCGCTGGCGGAGGCGTGTGGTTCAACGGCGATGATCTATCTGATGCATGCCGCCGCCGCGGTCACGATTGCGGCCGCGCCGCCTCCGGATCTGCCCGACCTGCTGGCCGGGATGGCGAGCGGGGCAACATTGGGCACGTTGGCCTTCAGTGAGCGGGGATCCCGGTCGCATTTCTGGGCGCCTGTCTCGACGGCGACCACTGATGGGGATACGGTCCGGTTGCGTGCTGACAAGAGTTGGGTGACGTCAGCCGCCCACGCCGATGTCTATGTGGTCTCGACCGGTGCGCCCTCGGGTGTGCCGGGTGAGGTGGACCTGTATGCCGTTCCGGGAGGCGCCGCGGGTTTGGGCGTTGCAGGTCCCTGGCGCGGGCTGGGGCTGCGCGGCAACGACTCTGCACCGATGACTGTCGACGTCGACATCCCGGTCGGGTACCGGCTCGGTGAGCCGGCGGCGGGGTTCGCGCTGATGATGCAGACGGTGCTGCCGTGGTTCAACCTCGGCAACGCGGCGGTCTCGCTCGGACTGGCGGCTGCTGCGACCCGGGCCGCCGTCGAGCACGTTGGCGCGGCCCGCCTGGAACACCTGGGCCAGGCGCTGTCCGCGTTGCCGACCATCCGGGCCCAGATCGCCCGGATGGGCATCAGCCTGGCAGCGCAGCGTGCCTATCTGGCCCATGCCGCGGGAAGCGTGGCAGCCCCGGGGGAAGAGACGATGCTGCACGTGCTCGGGGTGAAGGCCTCGGCCAATGACGCTGCGCTTGAGATCACCGACGCGGCCATGCGCGTCTGCGGGGGTGCGGCGTTCTCCAAGCACCTGCCCGTCGAGCGGGCCTTCCGTGACGCGCGGGCGGGTTCGGTGATGGCGCCGACGGCGGACGCGCTCTACGACTTCTATGGCAGAGCCATCACCGGCCTGCCTTTGTTCTAAGGGAGTGAAGATGTCCGAGCAGCTGCTGATCGGGGCCGTGGCCTACACCCCGAATGTGGTGCCCATCTGGGAAGGCATCCGTGAGTACTTCGCGGAGTCGCCGGCTCCGATGGACTTCGTACTGTTCTCCAACTATGGACGCCAGGTCGAGGCACTGCGGGCCGGACAGGTCGACATTGCCTGGAACACCAATCTGGCCTATGTGCGCACTGTCCTGCAGACCGGCGGCCGGCTGGCCCTGGGCTCGGCGGACTCGGCGCAGGCCGCCATCTTGCCGCTGTACTATCTGGCGCGGACCGGCGCGGACGTCGACCGGCTGGAGGTGACGCGGTTCGACAGTGACATCGGCAAGCACGGTGATACCGGGCGCAGCGAGCTGGACGCCATCGACGCGGTACTCGCCGGCGAGGCCGACATCGCGGCCATCGGAATCACCACCTGGGAAGGCATCGGCGGCGGGGAGCTGATGCCCGAAGCGCTGGAGGCGGTCTGGCAGACCGAACCGTACTGCCATTGCATGTTCACCGCCCTGGACACCCTGCCCGCCGAACGCTACGAGCCGTGGGTGAACACACTGCTGGCCATGGACTGGGAACGGCCCGAGCACCGCCGGATCCTGGAGCTCGAGGGGCTGCACCGCTGGGTCCGGCCCGAACTCGACGGCTACGCCGGGCTGTTCGCCGCCGTCGAGTAACAGGGGGTGACCAAGTGGTGGTAATCCTGGACCTGATGCGCATGGCCGGGGCCCTGGCCGAGGGTGCCACCGGTGCGGTAACCATAAGCTCAGCAGCCGAGTTTGACCTGGTCCGACGCTGGTGCGAACGAACGGGCAATACCCTCATCTCCACCTCACCCGCCGACGCTGGCGCCGTCCTCGTACGCCGCGGCCGCCTGCCCGACCCGGCGGTGACGCTGGGACCGGACCGTCTGCCCGGGGCCCGGCTCTGGCTGTACACGAACTTCCACTGCAACCTGGCCTGCGACTACTGCTGTGTCGCGTCCTCACCGCGGGCCGAGCGCCGGGAGCTCGGCGTCGAACGGATCGCCCGCCTGGTCCGGGCCGGCGCCGACTGGGGCGTCCACGAGGTGTGTCTCACCGGCGGAGAACCGTTTCTGCTGCCCGACATCGCCCGCATTGTCACAGACTGTGTCCGGCTGCTGCCGACCACCCTGCTGACCAACGGCATGCTGTTCCGGGGGCCGGGGCTTCGTTCCTTGCGGGCCATGCCGCGCGAGGACTTCGCCCTACAGATCAGCCTGGACTCCCCGACCCCCGAGATCCACGATGGGCACCGCGGTGCCGGCAGCTGGGCCCGGGCGGTGGCCGGCGTCGGCGTCGCGCTCGGGGAGGGTTTCCGGGTCCGGGTGGCTGCCACGATCGCCTCGCCGCACGCGACGGACCTGGCCGCGCTGCACGATTTCCTCGACGGGCTGGGCATCCCCCGGGCGGACCAGGTCATCCGTCCAGTCGCGCAGGAGGGTGCCGCCGACACCGGGGTCCAGTTCAGCCGCGAAACACTTGTCCCGGAAGTCACCGTCACCGCCGACGGGGTGTACTGGCACCCCGTCGCCGCGACAGATGACCGGGCCCTGGTCAGCACGCAGATCGAGCCCCTGGGGCCGGCGCTCAGCGAGGTCTACCGGCTCTTCGCCGAGCAATGGGCTGCAGCCGGCGCCGCCGCCAGACTCTTCCCCTGCGCGTAGCCAGGCTCCAAAATCCGGATTTGTCCTCGGACAGACCGGCTTCCGGTACGCAGGCACCGGATGTCCGCCGCCCGTAAGATCCACCGGGTCCCCAAAGGACCCGACCGGGTCTACCATGAAGCCATGACCCCCCACGTCGAGGCACCGGTCGCCCGTACACACGGCGGACGAGCGGGATGGCCGGCCGAGCCCGCCCGCTGCACCAACACCCTTCCGGGAGAACAGGCGAAGGCATCCTGCCGTGTCTGATCTGGCTGAACCCACGACGACGGGCGGTACGGCAGCCGACGAGGGACTCGATGCCGGGAGGGCCGCCCGTGCCGTCATCGCCGGCCTGCGAATTGCCGTGGCCCTGCTGTGGATCCAGAACGTCAGCTGGAAGATTCCCCCCGACTTCGGCCGCAACGACCATACGGGTCTCTTCCAGTTCACCGGCTATGCCGTCGAACACCCGGTCGTGCCGCCGTTCTCCTGGCTGGTCCAGTACGTCGTGCTACCGAACTTCACGCTGTTCGGCTATGCGACTCTGCTGGTCGAGTTCAGCCTCGGCGCGTTCCTGCTCGCCGGCCTGCTCACCCGGTTCTGGGCCGCGATCGGCATCCTACAGGCGCTGGCGATCACCATGTCGGTCCTGAACGCACCCAACGAGTGGCACTGGTCCTACTACCTCATGCTCGCCGTGCACGCCGTGCTGCTTGCGACGGCCGCCGGCCGGACGGCGGGGCTCGACGGCCTGCTCCGTCCGCGCTGGCGGACCTCGTCGAACCGCCTGGCCAAGTGGGCGCTGAGGGCGTCATGACCGGTCTCCGCGGCACCCCCCGGGCCGGACTGGATCAGCGGACCCGTCGCCGGGCGCTGATACTCAGTGCCGTCACCGCGGCAAGCGCCGTATTCGCACTCATCGACTATGACCCGCTCAAGCTGGTGCCGGTCAATCCGGTACAAGCGGTGGTTCTTCTCGTTCTTGCCCTGATCGGCTTCGCCGGGACCACGCTCGGATCGCGCCCGATACTGTTTGGTGTCGGGGCAGTGATGATCGTCCTGGGCCTCATCCGCCTGGTCACCTACGGACAGTGGTTCGGGCTGATCGGCAGCGTCGGAACGGCGGCGCTGCTGGCCGGACTCGGCATGGCCTACATCGGAACCATGCTCGCCGGCAACAAACCCGACATCTGAACAACACCGAACGCCCACCGGAGCGGACAGGCAGGCCGCCGGGTCCTGACCGGCTTAACGCCCGGCCGCAGGTCCATGCCGGTCAGGACCGAAGGCTCCGCTGTGCCCGAGGCATCGAGAACCAGCCGGCAAGAGCCGGGCAAAGCGCGAGGTCTAACCATTTGTCGGCGTTCACACGGTTTGCCTGTAGTCGGGACCGGTCCGAGGGCCTACCGTCAAAGGGTGGACGAATCAGGATCCGCAGCAAGTGTCGACGTTGTTCTGCCATGCCTCAACGAACGGGGCGCCCTGCCCTGGGTGCTCTCCCGGCTTCCCCAGGGATACCGGGCCATCGTGGCCGACAACGGGTCAACGGATGGGTCCGCCGAGCTGGCTGCTGAACTCGGTGCAATGGTGGTCCGGGAGGGAACCCGCGGCTTCGGGTCGGCGGCGCATGCGGGCCTGAGGGCCGCGACCGCTGACTACGTGGCATTCTGTGATTGCGATGGATCGATGGACCCGGCGCAGCTGCCGACGCTGCTGGCACCAGTCCTGTCCGGAACGGCCGATCTGGTCCTGGGCAGCCGGCAGCCGAGGCACGGGTCCTGGCCGGTGCACGCCAGGATCGCCAACGTCTGGCTTGCCTGGCGGCTGCGGGGTCTCACCGGGGAAAAAATCACCGACCTCGGTCCCATGCGCGCGGCCCGCCGGGAGGGCCTGGTTTCCCTGCGGCTGCAGGACCGGCGCAGCGGCTATCCCCTGGAAATGTTCCTCGCAGCGCACAGGCACGGGTGGCGCATTGCCGAACTGCCCATCACCTACTTTCCGCGTACGGGAAAGTCCAAGATCACAGGAACCATCAGGGGAACCATCACGGCCCTCCGGGACATGTCAGCCCAGCTCAGGAGCGCCCGGCACCTCTGTCGGGGCGGAGCTGCCCCAAGCGTCAGAGACACCGAAGAAGAAGCATAAGAGCGATATGGGGGTCGAGGACCACTGCGCGGAAAAGTAGCGCTAGGCATCAATATGACCAAGTTGGAGTGGCTTTCCCTTACGGCGATGGGAAGTTCGCCTTGTTCAGCCTGAGCAGTCACCCGGACGTCCGTAGGCGTTGCGTTGGCCCGGACATGGCATGCTTTACAGCCGTATGCGAACCGACAATGGCTTGGGCGCTACTCTTCCGCGAGTTGGTCCCCAAGCCCCAGAACCAGGCCAATCCCGTTCGCCGCTACTGAATTTCCCCAGGCCGAAGGACGGCAGCCTCTGGGCGACCACGGACGGGAAGCATCGGAGCGGATGATCCGGTTATGCGCCGTGCCCGTGGCTGGGCTTGCTTCCGGAGATGGGTCCGTCCGGGGAACAGCAGTCATCATCCACCCCGGTAGTAACGGCATTCCGTCTCCGCGGCCGTTATGCCTTGGGGTGCGGCAGTGACCCGGTAATCGGTCTGGAGCCGTTCCGGTCCGAATGGATAGCATCCCGGGGCGACACCGAGCCCTACGGCGGCCGGGAACGGAACCTGCTCGACGACGGGAAGTCCGCCGTGCGCCGCGGCGCCGCGTCCGCTGAGTGGAAGGGTGGACAGCCGGTGCCCCGCCGTGCCCTCGACGGCAGGACCGTCACCCAGATGTACTACGCACGCCAGGCATCATCACCCCCGAGATGCGGTTCGTGGCAGTGCGGGAGAACTGCGCTGTGGAGCTGGTCCGCAGCGAAGTCGCCGCAGGCCGGGCCATCATCCCCAACAACATCAACCACCCCGAATCCGAGCCGATGATCATCGGCAAGGCCTTCCTCGTGAAGATCAACGCCAACATCGGCAACTCCGCTGTCACCTCCTCCATTGCCGAGGAAGTGGACAAGCTGCAGTGGGCCGCGCAGTGGGGTGCCGACACTGTGATGGACCTCTCCACCGGCGATAACATCCACACCACCCGTGAATGGATCATCCGCAACTCCCCTGTCCCGATCGGCACGGTGCCGATCTACCAGGCGCTGGAGAAGGTCAACGGCGAGGCGAACGACCTGACCTGGGAGATCTACCGGGACACCGTGATCGAACAGTGCGAGCAGGACGTGGACTACATGACCGTCCACGCCGGCGTGCTGCTGCGCTACGTCCCCCTCACCGCGAACCGGGTCACCGGGATCGTGTCCCGCGGCGGGTCCATCATGGCCGGCTGGTGCCTCGCACACCACCAGGAAAACTTCCTCTACACGCACTTCGACGAACTGTGCGAGATCTTCGCCAAGTACGACGTCGCGTTCTCCCTCGGGGACGGGCTGCGGCCCGGTGCGACGGCGGACGCCAACGACGCGGCCCAGTTCGCCGAACTGGACACCCTGGCCGAGCTCACCAAGCGGGCGTGGAAGTACGACGTGCAGGTCATGGTTGAAGGCCCCGGGCACATCCCCTTCCACCTGGTCCGGGAAAATGTCGAACGCCAGCAGGAACTCTGCGACGGCGCGCCGTTCTGCACACTCGGCCCGCTCGTGACCGACATTGCACCGGGCTATGACCACATCACCTCGGCGATCGGCGCCACGGATATCGCCCGCTACGGCACCGCGATGCTCTGCTACGTCACGCCCAAGGAACACCTCGGCCTGCCGAACAAGGACGACGTCAAGACCGGAGTGATCACGTACAAGATCGCGGCCCACGCGGCCGACCTGGCCAAGGGCCACCCGGGCGCCCACGAACGCGACGACGCCCTGTCCAGGGCCCGGTTCGAGTTCCGCTGGCGTGACCAGTTCGCTCTCTCCCTGGACCCGGCCACAGCCGAGGCGTTCCACGACGAGACCCTGCCCGCCGAACCGGCCAAGACCGCGCACTTCTGTTCGATGTGCGGACCGAAGTTCTGCTCCATGCGGCTCTCCCAGGACATCAGGGACCAGCCAGGACCTCCCCCGGGGCCCTGTCCTGTCCGAGGAGGAACGCGTCCGTGCGGGCATTGAGGACGAAATCGATCTCTTCGCCCCTGCCTGGCCCGGAGGGCATCGCCCATCTGCTCCACGGCCTCCGCCAGCGGGCGCATCTGGTCCTCAAGGTTGGCCCCGACGATCCCTGCACCGATCGCCCGCCGCACGGTCTCCCCCGGGTCGCCGTAACCGGCCTCCAGATCGGCACTGACCGGCCCCGGACCCGAGGCAGCATCTGCCGGGACACAGCGTAACGGAATGGTCACGGTATTCCTGGAACCCATCCGGGGCGGCGTGGATGCCGAAGTACTCCTGACAGACAAAAAACCCGCCCCGGTGAAAAATCCACGGCCCGCACCACGGCCGCAACGGGACAGGACCACGACTTCAAGGAGTATTCCCATGCGCACCTCCCTCAAGACTTTCGCCGGAATCGCCGCCGCCGGTTCCCTCATGTTCTCCCTGGCCGCCTGCAGCCCGTCCAACTCCAGCTCCTCGGCCCCGGCCAGCACCGCCTCGGCCTCCTCCTCCGCCGCGGCTGCCGCGCCCAAGCCGCTGGCCTCCATCCCGGCCCTGACCGGGACGTCCACCGCGGTCAAGCTCGACGCGTCCTTCGCCAAGGCCCTCGAGACCCTCAAACTCACCCCCGGCGTGATCGGCACCGCCGCACTCACCGACGGCTCCCTCATCTTCCCGATCACCGGCGGCAAGGTCGACTACTACGACCCGTCCAAGGACTACCGCCCCTACGTCCAGGGCCTGATCAGCCACGCCGGCTCCGGCTTCTCCCTGACCTCCGGGGACACCAAGGTCGACCTGACCAACTTCACCATCGACCCGGGCACCTCCAAGCTCTACGGTGACGTCGCGGTCAACGGCACGACCGCCGCGAAGCAGGCCTACATCTTCAACCTCGACGGCTCCACCCTCAAGCCCCTCGCCAAGGCCGGCGACACCGCCATCCTGGAAGGCACCCGCGTGCTGATCTCCGACACCGCCGCCGGCCTGCTGAACAAAACCTTCAAGACCGACGCCGTGAAAGCCGACATGCTCGTCGGCATCGCCAAAATCACCGTCAACACCAAGTAACAACCGCCAAGACCTGCCGGAGACATGGTCTGCACCGGCAGGAACGTGCCGCGGTTCCTTCCCCACTGGAGGGCCGCGGCACTTTTCCGTCACTACTCCGCCCCGGGATTCTTCACCCGGTTGAAAGCAGCTCTTCCTTCGGCTTCCAGTAATTTCCGGGGTCTTCTGTCCCCCGCCTGATCCTGAATAGTGGTGTGATGTAAGCATGCAAAGGCCCGACCCGCAGAGGCTGACGAAGGCCCTCGCCGCCCGTTTTGCCTCCCCGACGCGGAGCACCCGGCTCACGGTCGTCCTGGGCCGTTGGCTCGGGCTGAGTTTCACGGTGTGCTTCCTGACCGGGCTGTTCAGCCACGGCCTGCAGAATCCTCCCTCCTGGATGTTCTTCCCCACCAGCCCTGTCTGGATCTACCAGCTCACCCAGGGGATCCATGTCACCACCGGGATCGCGTCCATTCCGCTGCTGTTGGCCAAGCTGTGGTCCGTGTATCCGGAGCTGCTCACGTGGCCGCCGGTCAAATCGGTCACCCATGGCCTCGAACGGGCCTCGATCGCCCTGTTCATCGCCTCCTCGCTGCTTCAGCTGACAACCGGGCTGATCAATACCTACAAGTGGTATCCCTGGCCCTTCCCCTTCCGCGAGACCCACTACTGGCTGGCATGGGTCATCTGGGGTTCACTCCTGCTGCACATCGGCGTGAAACTTCCGTCCATCACGGCTCACTGGCGCAAACGTTCCATCGAAGCCCCTCCACTGGCGGGTCCAGCGGTCAGCGCCGGGGCAGATGCCCCCCACACCGGGCCGGCAGCCACGGCAACGCCGGGCCGGTGGTCCCGGCGGGCCTTCCTTACCGGCGTCGGGGCGGGCACAGCTGCGCTCGTAATCACCACCGCCGGACAGTCCTTTTCCTGGCTCGGCCCCCTGAACCTGTTTGCCCCCCGCAAAATGGGCACCGGGCCGCAATCGGTCCCGGTCAACCGGACCGCGGCCGACGCGAAGGTGGCCGGTCTTGCCCGTGCCGGGGACTGGTCCCTGACCGTCATCCACCACGGAACCAGCAGGAAGTTCAGCCTGGCCGAACTCCGCGCGCTCCCTCAGACCAGCCAGGAGCTCCCGATTGCCTGCGTCGAGGGCTGGAGCCAGATGGCCCAGTGGCGCGGCGTGACGATGAGGGACCTGCTCGGTGCCGTCGGGGCACCGCCGGATTCGGCGTTGCGGGTGACCAGCCTTGAACCCGAGGGAGCGTACAGACTCATGTCCATGCCGGCGGAATACGCCCGGGACGAACGCACACTCGTCGCGCTGGAACTCAACGGCGCCGTCCTGGACCTGGACCACGGCTATCCCGCCAGGATCATCGCCCCCGGACGCCCCGGCGTCCTCCAAACCAAATGGCTAGAATCCGTGGAGGTCCTGTGACCCCGCCCGAGGAAACCCCGCCCCTCACTTCGGACCGATCCGTGAAGACAGCCACAACCGTCAAAGCAGTCCGGATAACCCTCGGCGTGGCAGGTGCCGGGCTGACCGGCTACGGCCTGCTCGGCCTCCCCACCCAGCTCGGCCCCTCCCAGCTCGTCGGGCTGCTGACATGGCTCGCCGTCGCCGTACTACTCCACGACGGCGTCATTGTGCCGCTCTCGACCCTGGCCGGCGCCGGACTGACCCGCCTGGGCTCGGGATTACGGCCCGTCTCCGCCGCGGTGCTGCGCGGGGCCCTCATGACAGGTGCCGTCGTCACCCTGATCACCGGAATCCTGCTCAAGGCACAGTCCGTGGCCCGCAACACCACCGTCCTGGAAGCCGACTACGCCGGACACCTCCTCTGGTTCTGGACGGTTCTTGCCCTCACCGCGGCGGCCGCGATCTACTCCTCTGAACGGTCCGGACGCACCGGTGCGGGCACAGGGGAAAGCCGGCAGAAGACGCGGCCCTGAACGGACTGTACCGACGTCACCGCCCAGCCGGCCGCCGACGCCCGGGACGCCAGCCCTGCCGGGCCCGTCCTCGCCCAGGGAAACGGTTCGCTCCGGTTCCCGCCACCATCTTCCAGTACGGCCAGGTACTCGGCGTCGGCGTCCTCGTCCGGGTCAGCTTCGACCAGCAGCGTCCCCGGGGCGCGACCAGCTGCCGGCACCGGCCCAGCAACTGGGCAATGTTTCCGCCGATACCGATATTGCCGTCAAGCAACAACACCGACTGCCACGACCCGGACAGCGGAACACCGGAAAACACCGACTGATGCAGGGCCCGGACCCCGCGGTCCCGGGCCAGTGCCACCGCCTCCGCGCTCGTATCCAGACCCAACGCACCCAGCCCCAGGGTCCGTGCCGCGGACAACATCCGCCCCGGACCGCACCCGATATCGAGCACCGGCCCGTTCAGGCCCTGCAGCAGGCGCAGTTCAACTGCGCTGGCCTCCGCGCACCAGTCCAGGACATCGAACTGCACGACGCCAGCACCGGAGGCGGCACCCGGTTCCCCGCTCTCCGGACGCAGCGTGAGGCTGCCGCCGCCACGCCGCAGCGCACGGGCATACGGCTCACCGGCCCCGTACCCGAATACCCCCGCCTTTGATCCGGGGTGGAGCGCAACAGTCACCGTTTCCCTCATAACTGTCCTTCGTTGCCGCCGGGCTCCGGACCGGGCCCGCGGCTTGGAACAAGTCTCCGGCCGACGGATATCCCACAGGGCAGTCCGAGGATCCTGCACCCGCGAAGACGTTCCCCACGCAACACGTCCCCGCCTGCAAGAAACCGCTCAAGGCCCTCGTCGCCCGAAGGCGCCGTCCCCGGATCCCATCCCGACGGCGTCAGCCTCCGAATAACCATAGGAACCAATCGACACCAACGGGACGGCGGGACGCGGCACATGGCCACACCCCGACTCACCAATCATCCGGTTCCCCGGGCGTCCCCAACAGCCTCTCACCCTCCGGCGGAACTGTTTATGGCGTCCCGACTGGCCCCAGAGCCCTGTCCGGGTGGCAAACAATGACAGATGCTCACCGACCGGATGCACTCAGCGACGACATCATCCAGGACCTGGCCGGCGGCCGGCTCCTGGATCTCGCCGAACTGTATGCAGTCGGCGCTCTCGGCAGCCAGGGCCGATCGGCCGTCGATGAGTTTCTCCGATCCGCCCCCGAAGCACTTCGGGGCCGATTTGCCCTCCGGGTCACACAAACGCACGAAGCCCTGACGCTGACCTACGGATCCCTGGACGCCGAACCCCCACCGGACTTGCTCCGAAAAATCCTCGCCAGGCTTCCCGTCCCACAACCGGGCCCCTGACAACTGCCGACCTGCCAGGGAGCCGCCACCTGTACCCACGCCCCGGCGGGCGGCATCTGCCGGCGTGGCCGTGCCCGCTGCACACCCATCACCAGCTGACATTCTCCTGCCGCCACCCTGCCTTGGGCGCGGTCCCCGCGACCTCGACTTGGTCGCGCCGCACCGGGGGTGTGTGTTCATGGTTGTATTGCCTCTCTATTCAACGCGAACCACTGTGGAACCCGGCGCAGGGGCGGCCCCGCCCATCCGCCGGACTCCCCTGACGCGATGTCTCAGGCGGCGCCGCGGGCCGGGTAGTCATGGTCCTGGGCGTAGCGGACCCCGGCGATGACATCGTCCAGGGACGGCCGGCCGAAGGGCATAGTGGCGGTGCTGGACCAGAACAGCGTCCCGTCCTCGTCCAGGATGAAGATGCCCGGTTCGTTAAAGAGGTCCGGCTCGCCGTCCTTGATCGCCTGAGACAGGTTCAGACCCCAGGACCGGGCGGAATCCTCGCTCAGGCCATAGGCCACGGGGAGGCTGGCCAGGTACCACTCATCCACGATCCGGGTGCTTCGGTCCTGTGTTTCCATGCTGACCGCAACGGACCGGCCGATACCGGCCGCCCTCAGGTCCCCGAGGCGCTTGTCGATCTCGGCCAGCTGTTTACGGCAGATCGGGCAATGCAGGCCCCGGTAGAAAACAACCAGGCTGAAACGGCCGCCGGCTCCGGTACCCAGCTTCAAATCATCGGTAGTTCCCCCGCCAACCAGGGCCAGGGAGAGGTCAGGTGCTGGCTGTGTAGGAAGAAGTGTCATGGCCTCGGCAACAAGACACGGCTCCCGGTAATTCCCTACGGTTCCGGTCGTGCCCAGGCTGTTACGGTCCAGGAGGGAGTGTTCAGGGGGTCGCTGAAACGAACGTTTGGCACAGGGTGAGGCGCCCTCGTGGTCGCCTCACCCTGTTCTCGCTGCCGTGATGTTTGGCTGTAGCGCTGGGACGCTATTTCTGCAGGAAGGTCAGCAGTGCCTGGTTGAACTCCTCGGGGTGGCTCACGTTGCAGCCGTGCGGTGCGCCGTGAAGGACGCGCAGGTCACTGCCGGGCAGGGCTGCGTGGGTCCGGGCACCGGATCCTTCGAAGGGCACGGTGCCGTCGCCGTCGCCGTGCAGGACGAGGGCCGGGACGGTGACCGTGGGCAGGTCGTCGCGGAAGTCGGTGGTGCCGAAAGCTTCCAGACAGGCCAGTGCCGCCTTTTTGTCAGCCTGCTTGCAGAGCTGGAGGGCTTCCTGACGCTGCTGCTCGGTGACTTTAAGCTCCCCGTTGACGGAGAAGAATTGCCGGGTGAAATCGTCGTAGAAGGTGTCTTCGTCCTTCGTCAGGCCGGCAGTCATCCCGGCTGCTGCGTCCTTGGTGAGCGGCCCGTCCGGGTTGTCCTGGCCTTGCATCATGTACGGGGGGACGGCGGCGGCGAAAACGACGCTGCGCACCCGGTCGGTACCGTACTTGGTGAAGTAGCGGGCTACTTCACCGCCGCCCATGGAAAATCCGACGAGGGTCGTATCAGTGAGCCCGAGTGCCTCGAGGAGGGCGTGCAGGTCTTCGGTGAGGGTGTCGTAGGTGTAGCCAGAGCGGGGCTTGTCGCTACGTCCGAAGCCCCGACGGTCATAGGTGATCACCCTGTAGCCAGCAGCCTGCAGGGCAGGGACCTGGGCCGCGAAGGATTCCCCGGACAGGGGCCACCCATGAATGAGGACAACCGGCCGGCCCGTGGGGGGGGGGGGGGGGGGGG
>NZ_JBEPNP010000039.1:0-17289 GCF_040546335.1 Arthrobacter sp. UYEF20
CAGCCCTCACAGCCCACCAGATCCGCGACCAGGAATCCCTGGCAGCGTAACCGAAATAAAACGATGAAACTGTCTCAGAAACTTGACGTGCGCACTTGACCTCCAGCGCGACGCGCTGCGGGCTGCAGGATGCGACCGCATCTATGAGGACACCATCAGCGGAACCAAAGCCACGCGCCCCGGACTCGCCCAGGCACTGGACCAACTACGCAACGGTGACACCCTCGTCGTATGGAAGCTGGACCGACTCGGGCGGAGCGTGAAAGACCTGCTGGACTTCGCCGGCGGGTTAAGCGACAGCGGCATTGGTTTTATCAGCCTGACCGACGCGATCGACACCACGACCGCTTCCGGGCGCTTCTTCTTCAACGTGATGGCATCGCTGGCCCAGATGGAGCGAGAGCTCATGGTCGAACGTACACAGGCCGGCCTGCGGGCGGCGAGGGAACAAGGCAGGGTCGGGGGCCGCAAACGCGTCATGACGGATTCCAAAATCCGCTCCGCACGAAAGCTCCTCATCGAGGGCACGCCGCCCAAGGAAGTCGCCAAGAACCTCGGCGTCTCTGTACCTACCCTCTACCGCTGGGTCCCGGCAACGAAGACCATCAAGGTTTCAACTCCGTAGCTGCTGCTGTTGGTGCACGGGACTTCTGAAGATTTGGATGACCGTGCACGGGACTTCTGACAACCCGATGTCAACAGTCCTCTGCACTCGCCCCGTACTTCCGCGGGATCCAGTGCAGACGACTTCTGAAACTGACAGATCCAGATCCGTCGGCGAGTGTCCCACGGGGTGTGTCCCAGTTCCAAGGAATCGGGACGCTAGGCCATCACGCGTAGTCGGGCCCCGTACATGAGCTACCGGCCCACGGGGAGACCCATCTATCTGTGGCATGCTGTCAGCGTTGGCCGCTATCCAACAACACAGTAGAAAGGGAGTGCCTTGGTCCGTACCAGGGCGCTCCCTTTGCTATGTCCAGACGCGGAACCCTATCGGGAGTTTTCCCTTTGAGCCTGGTTGCTCTTGAAGTGGGCTTCCATAGCTGACAGGCGTTCGACAGGGTGGGGGTGGGTGGCAATGAGCCGCGATGGAGACCAACGGTGGGGAGGCCGGCTGTTTGAGGTGTTGTTGTGTTCCATGAGCTCGGCTGCACCCACTAGGCCGATAACGGCTACAGCAAACCGGTCAGCCTCACGTTCATGCTGACGGTTGGAGAATGCCCACAGTGAGGCCCAGAGACCGCACGAAACCATACATGCCGCGGCTGCTAGCCATGATCGAGGATCATGGTGGATCTGTCCCTGGACGGAAAAGTACGCACCAGCAGCTATCGCTGTAAAGAACGTGGCCATCAGGACCTTGACCAGGAGCTGCCACACGGAGTTCTTCCGGATCAAATGGCCGAGCTCATGGGCAAGAAGGGGCAGCTTGTGAAAAAGTGAAAATGTCCAACGGCAGGTTCGTTCTCGTGGGAAGTCGCCGGCGACGACTTCCCACGAGCGGTCAGCCGACCGTAATGACGGTCTTCCCGGCGAGCTTGCCCGCTGCGGCATCCTCGTGAACCGCGCGCAGCTGGCCCAGTGGACGCCGATCGACGATATTGAGCTCGATGCGGCCGTCGTCGAGTCGTGCGACCAGGTCGGCCAAGTTCGCACCGTTCGGGGCGACCCACACGTTGGCGGCTCGGGTCGATCGAGGCTCGTCGGTGGGGATGGCTCCGGCGGAGCTGACGGCGATGCCGCCGTCCGCGACGAACGCAGTCAGCTTTGCTAGTTCCTCCGTGGACAACCGCACGTGGTTCACGACCACGTCGAATGGCCCGCCGATGGCTCCGGGGCCTGCGTTCAGGTCGAGCGGTCCGACGACGTTCGACGCCCCTTGCGCGCGGAGCCGCTCGGCGTGCTGCGGCCTGTCGACGGCCGTCACGGTCGCACCCGCGTCGGCGGCGAGTTGGACGACGATACTGCCGACGGCACCACCTGCCCCGTTCACGAGGACCGTCTGGCCTGCGGCCACCTGTCCGAGCTCGACCGCCGCCTGTCGTGCGGCGAGCCCGGTGAGGGGCAGCGCGGCCGCGTCGGCCAGCGGCAGCGTGGTCGGCGCCGCGGCGAGGAGGTCGGCTGCAATCACGGCGTACTCCGCCGCGCCGCCGTGCGCGTCGAGCGGGAACATGCCGATCACTGCGTCACCGACCCGGAAGGCGTCGACGTCGTCGCCGAGCTGGACCACGGTGCCCGCTACGTCGAGGCCAGGGGTGATCGGGAGTGGCGTGGGGATGACCTTGGCCAGCACGCCGAGTCGGATGTGGTCGTCGACCGGGTTGAAGGACGTGGCGACGACCCGCACCAGCACCTCGCCGGGTGCGGGCGTCGGGCGGTCCACCTCCTCTTCCTGCAGGACCTCGGTACTGCCGAACTCGTGGTAGCGAATCGCCTTCACTGGTGCTCCTTCTGATATTTAGTGGGCGTTCTCTAGTCGGCTGTCCGCCTGATGAACGGGCCAGCTCACTTGCCTAGGGAAGCGTGAACAGCATGGCGCAGTTGCCTAGGCAAGTCAAACCAGATGATCCTTGATATGCTTGGGTGCCATGAAAACTTCCCCCCGGTGGCTCGACGACAGCCAGCAGGACGTCTGGCAGGATCTGCTCACGATCGTCATCGGCCTCCCGAACTTGCTAGACCGCCAGCTCGAGCAGGATGCGGGCATGTCGAACTTCGAGTACAGCGTCCTGGCCCGACTCTCGATGGCCGCCGACCAGACCCTGCGGCTGAGCGACCTCGCGGCACAGTGCGACAGTAGCCAGCCGAGAATATCGAAGGTCATGGTCCGGTTCGAACGCAGCGGATGGGTCCGCCGTTTTTCGGATCCGAACAACGGTCGCTATACGCTCGCGACACTCACCGATGCCGGGCTGCAGCAAGTCATCGAGAGCGCTCCCGGCCACGTCGCACGTGTCCGACAGCTCGTCTTCGACCCGTTGACTGACGTGCAGCAAGACGCCCTTGGCGGAGCGCTGGCACGGGTCGCAACCGCAGTCCGCGAGCAGTTGGCACACCGCTGACGCCAACTCGACCAAAATTCTCGAACGATGGCTCAGAATCATCCCTCGTGCGGCTATTTGCAGCGGCGCACCGCAACACGTGCGCAGATGCGTGAGCCGTGTTGCGGTGGCGGCTTCGATCACGCACTGAGACGGACTGTCAAACCAGGCGCGGGCCCGACACGGATCGTTGTCAGAACGCCGCCACTGAGCGCTCCTGCTCACAGATTTAATGCCGCTGCGTTTCGGTTCGAATGGCCGAGTCGCTATCGGTCTGGACCGTCGCACAACCCTAGTGTTATGCGACGTCTCGTCGCGTAACGGCCGCGGAGTGTGTGAACCGCAGTGCTTTCTGGCACGATTTTCGCCGTGGTAAGTAGCCGGGCAAGGCGAATGCCAGCATGCTTTCTCCGTCGGAGGCGGCGTTCTCGCTCGGTGACGTCGGAGCTGTGTGGACGACGTTTGAAGGGCCTCACCGGTCGGTGAGGCCCCACAGAGGTTTGATCTATGGCGCGGAGGTCAGGGCTGTGTGATGACGACCTTGCCTATGCCGTTTTCGGCCAGGGTGTGTGCTTCGATGATGTCGTCTAGGGAGAGCTCGTGGTCGACGCGGGGCGTGTAGAGCCCATCCCGCCCGAGCGCGGCTGCGTGCCGCAGGAGGGCTGAGTCGTTGCGGGCGTCGACTTTCCTCACGCCGAGTCTCGCGGCCCCCTGGTCGTCGATAACGGTGACGACCTGCGAGGTGTCCCCGACTATGCTCAGCAGATCGGACAGCGAGTCGGACGGGGCCGAATGCAGGGCTGCGTCCACGCCGCCGGGCGCGAGGACAGCCACACGCTCGGCCAGTCCCGGACCATACGTCGTGGGGCGAACGCCGAGAGACTGCAGGTACGGATGGTTACTCTCGCGCCCCGTGCCGATGACAGTGGCGCCAGCGGCGAGGGCAAACGCTGCGGCGGCACTGCCGACGGCACCTGAAGCGCCCTCGATGAGAAGCGTCTTACCGTTCAGGTCACCCAGAGCAGCAGGGCCTCACCACTCATATTGCGGGGACGGTTGCGCCCGGCCCAGGCTGATGGGCGGGGCGTTTTCAATTGGCAGGCCCGATCAAGCTGGCAGGAATCCCGGCAATTGAGGGCCGTACCTGATTCCATGCGGATTTTCGTGGGTCGCGCTGGGGTGAGTGGCGCTGACTGATGAGTGACGATGAACCCGGGACCGTTGACTGGACAAGGCTCGAAGACTGGAGGGCATCCTCTGCGCCTTCGCTCAGCGGCCGGGAACAGGTGCGTGCAAGAGGGCGGAAAACCCTGCTGCCCGGTCTCTCTCACCACCACCCTAAGTCTACTTACTATCGGGTTTCGATCGGGTTTCTATCGGGTTGGCAAGCGCTCCGGGAAACTTCAGTTCCCGGAGCCTCCGGATGCCCGGCCATGACTGCCTACTCTCCGGCCGGCCATGCGCCGGACCGGAAGGCGGCCCGGGCCGGTCAGGGGGCCGAGCCAGACTGGAACGGTGATCCTCCGGCAGCCCGCCGGAGGGCAGCCAGGCGCAGGGAGAAACACCATAGGTTTGGACGACAGGGGCCGAATCGACAGCGTCCGACGGGGGCCGCGTCCTTCCGGCGAGGGGTTCTCAGAAATGCGACAGGGGTTCGGCGCGGATATCTGCAGCCGCTTTCTGCGGCGTTCGTATGACCTGGCCTGCGTAGGAGAACCCTCCGCCGAAGCCGAAGAGGAGCACAGGGCTCTCCGGCGGGAGACGCCCGGAACGGACGAGTTTCGCCAGAGCGATCGGGATGCTCGCCGAGGATGTGTTCCCGGAGGTGACGATGTCCCTGGCGGTGATGTCGCCGGGTATGCCGAGCTGACGGGCGAGGGGTTCGATGATGCGCAGGTTCGCCTGGTGCGGGATAAAGCCGGCAAGGTCCTCGGGGGCGATGCCGGCCATTTCGCAGGTCCGGCGTGCGAGCTGTGCTGCCTGGGTGATCGCCCAGCGGTAGATGGATAGGCCTTCCTGCTCGAAGTACAGGGAGGGCTCCTCGATCCGGACGGCGTGCGCCAGTGCGGGCACTGAGCCCCAGCAGACGGGGCTGACCCCGGCGTCGTCCGCGGCCGTCAGGATGACTGCGCCGGCACCGTCGCCGACCAGCACGCAGGTGCTCCGGTCGGACCAGTCGGTGAAGTCGCTGAGCTTTTCGGCGCCGATGACCATGGCCGTTTTGGCGGATCCCGCACGGATGGCGTGGTCGGCGATTGCCATGGCGTGGGTGAAGCCTGAACAGGCGACGTTGATGTCGAAGACCGTTGGTGCGCGGGTTCCGAGGCTCGCGGAGACCCTGCCTGCGGTGCTGGGGGAGCGGTCTTTGGCGGTGACGGTGGCCACGATGATCAGGTCGAGCTCTGTCGCGTCGATCCCGGCGCTTTGCAGCGCTTCGGTTGCCGCCCCGATGGCCATGTCCGACACGGTTTCGGTGTCTGCGATCCTGCGTGTTTGAATTCCGACACGATCCCGGATCCACTCGTCGCTGGTGTCCACGATCCGGCTCAGTTCATGATTGGTGAGCACCCGGGCGGGCTGGAATGACCCGGTCCCGATGACCCGTGATCCTGCGGCCGGGTCACCCGGACCGTGCGTGAGCTCTGGGGCGGTCTGGTACATGCTGTCTCCCTGGATGGTGGTGTGTTAGGTATTTGTGGCTGGCGGGTGATTATGGCAGCTTGAGTGGAGACCGCAGTTGGTTCGGGCCCGCTTCGCGGCTCGCTCAGAGCCAGCGGATGTCATCGTTGTCGGCCGCATGCGGGCCGGAGGCGAGGGCCGGGACGTAACGGCGGACGGCGTCGAAGAGCTCGGCGACATCCATGCCGGCGGCGGCCGCCGCCGTGTCCGGGGGGACTCCGGCTGCCATGGCCCGGCACAGGGCCTCGACGAGGGCGGAGCGGGCCTGGTCGGCCCGCATCTCGATCAGTTCCACTTCGCCGGCGGCGACGTGGACGGCTGTGAGGTGTACTTCCAAGACTGTCCTCCGGGTCTGCGGTCGGGTCAGGGGCGGGCCGCGAGGCCGGTCAGTCGCGCGGGTTCGGGGAGCGCACGTCGCGTCCTCCGATGTCGGCGGCCCCGAGTGTCGCCGCTGCCGGGCTGTGGGTGGTGTCGTGGGTCAGCTGAGCCAGTTCGGGGTGGTGGAGGTCCAGGGCAGGACGTTCGGAACGGATCCGGGGCAGCGAGGTGAAGTTGTGGCGCGGCGGCGGGCAGGACGTGGCCCACTCGAGGGACCCGCCGAAGCCCCACGGGTCATCCACCTCGACCCGCTCCGGGCTGCGCCAGGTGATGTACACGTTCCAGAAGAACGGGATCAGCGAGGCGCCCAGCAGGAACGAGGAGTAGGTGGAGAACTGGTTCATCCAGGCGAAATTGTCCTGCGGCAGGTAGTCCGCGTAGCGGCGCGGCATGCCCTCGACGCCGAGCCAGTGCTGGATGAGGAAGGTGCCGTGGAAGCCCAGGAACAGCATCCAGAAGTGGATCTTGCCCAGGCGCTCGTTGAGCATCTTGCCGGTCCACTTGGGCCACCAGAAGTAGAAACCGGCGAACATCGCGAACACGACGGTCCCGAAGACGGTGTAGTGGAAGTGTGCCACCACGAAGTAGGTGTCGGAGACATGGAAGTTCAGCGGCGGGGAGGCCAGGATGATGCCGGTCAGGCCACCGAAGAGGAACGTGACCATGAAGCCCAGGCTCCAGAGCATGGGCGTTTCAAAGGTGATCGAACCACCCCACATGGTGCCGATCCAGTTGAAGAACTTCACGCCCGTGGGAACGGCGATCAGCATGGTCATGAAGGCGAAGAACGGCAGCAGCACCGAGCCGGTGACGTACATGTGGTGGGCCCACACCGTGACCGACAGGGCGCCGATGGAAATCGTTGCGTAGACGATGCCCTTGTAGCCGAAGAGGGGTTTGCGGCTGAAGACCGGGAAGATCTCGGAGACGATGCCGAAGAACGGCAGGGCGATGATGTACACCTCCGGGTGTCCGAAGAACCAGAACAGGTGCTGCCACAGGATCGGGCCGCCGTTTTCGGGATCGAAGATGTGGGCACCGAATTTACGGTCGGCGCCGAGCGCGAACAGGGCCGCGGCCAGCGGCGGGAACGCCATCAGGATCAGGATGCCGGTGATCAGGGTGTTCCAGGTGAAGATCGGCATCCGCCACATGGTCATGCCCGGGGCGCGCATGCAGATGATCGTGGTGATGAAGTTGACCGCGCCAAGGATGGTGCCGAAACCGGACAGGGCCAGGCCGAACACCCACAAGTCCCCGCCGATGCCCGGGGTGAAGGTCGTGTTGGACAGCGGCGCGTACGCGAACCAGCCGAACGACGCCGCGCCCTGGGGGGTGATGAAGCCGGAGACGGCGATGAGGGAGCCGAAGAGGAAGAACCAGAAGGCCAGCGCGTTCAGCCGGGGAAACGCAACGTCGGGGGCGCCGATCTGCAGGGGCATCATGACGTTGGCGAAGCCGGCGAACAAGGGGGTCGCGAACATCAGCAGCATCACCGTGCCGTGCATGGTGAAGAGCTGGTTGTACTGCTCTTTGGTCTGCAGGATCTGCATCCCGGGCTCGAACAGCTCGGCGCGGATCAGCAGCGCCATGACTCCTCCGAGGCAGAAGAACGTGAAGGACGCGATCAGGTACATGAACCCGATGGTTTTGTGGTCGGTGGTGGTGATCCAGCTGACCACGATGCGGCCCTTGGAGCGGGGGACCACGGCGGCGGGGGCCGCGGCGGGGGCGGCGGGGAGGGTGGTGCTCGTGGTCATGACGGGACCTTACGATCGGTGTTCGTGGCGGACAAGGGTGCGGAGAAGGACGGGACGGGGGCGGCCCGGTCCGGGCTTCTGGCAAGGACCACGCAGTCCAGCGCGGGGCGGCGGGCGCCGGGGACGGGCCGTGACCGGGGTTCGGCTGACTCGACCTGCAGTCCCGACTTCCGGGCCCAGGCGGCAACTTCGGTGCTGTCGTGCAGAACGGCGGGGTCCCGGGTTCCGGCGGTGCCCTCGCGCGGGTCGGCCGGGTCGTGGCCGATATACAGGAAGATCCCTCCAGGGGCCAGGGCCGGGGCGGTGCGGGTGATGATGTGTTCGAGGTCGGCGCCGGGCAGGTGGAGGAAAGCTGCCAGGACAAGGTCCAGACTTCCGTGTGCCGGGGTGCAGGTGGTGACGTCGGCGACTGACCAGTCGATCAGTGCCGTGAAGCCTTCGGCGAAGGCACGCTCGCGCCCGATATCCAGGGCCGCGGCGGAAAAGTCGATGGCTGTGACCTGCCAGCCGCGGCCGGCGAGCCATACGGCGTTGCGTCCGTCGCCGGCCCCCAGATCCAGGGCCCGGCCAGGTGCCAGACCGTTCAGTGCGGCGCGGACCGATGAGCTTGCAGGCGCCCAGCTCCGGTCGGTTTCGGTGTACCAGCGGTTCCAGGCCGCCGCGTCCGCGGGGTAACCGGTCCCTCCGGGCCTGGAGTGGTTCCACGCACTCAGCGGCATGCCGTCCACGCTCACGGCCGGCTCCTGCGCGGCGCGGCTGTTCCCGCGGGCCGGCCGCGTGAGTTGTTGCGGCGCCGGAACGCGGCGATCCCGGCTGGGATGCCGACGGTCGGGCCGGTCAGTACCACCGCGGCCAGCCAGGCCGGGTTTGTGGGCCCCGAGAAAAGTGCCGGGAGGTCGAACAGAAGAAGGGCCGCGAGTCCGACCCCCAGGAGGTAGTGCGGCACGCGGTGCCGTTCGGTCCGGGATTCCAGGGGTGCTGGCGGCAAAGGATGCTCCTTATCATTCATCGGACCGTGGTCGTGCCGGGAGCCGTGTCCCGGCCGGGGGCGGGGTCCTCGCCGGCGTCGTGTGCCTTGTCCTGTGCGGGATGTTCTGCGGCGCGGGCGGCCCTGGCGCGGGCGACGTGGCTGCGGGCGTGTTCGACGGCGGGCGGAAGTTCATTGAAGAGGTGTTTGTGGTGGCGTAGGGATTCCAGCACACCGACCCGGGTGACCAGGGCGAGGTGGCGTTCCTGGATGCCTTTGATCAGCACGGTGATGCCGCGGCGTTCGAGCGCGTTGACGATGTCGGTGATGACCCGGGCGCCGGTCGCGTCCAGGACCTGGAGCTGGGACATGCGGATGATGACGACGTCGACGTTGCGGATTGCGCTGACCCGGTCCAGGACGCGTTCTGCGGCGGCGAAGAACAGGGCTCCGTCGAGCCGGAAGACGGCGATGTGCTCATCGCCGTCCTGAATAGGGCCGGGGATCTCTTCGCGGTGCACGCCGCTGGACTTGACCTGGGTGCGCAGGGCGAAGAAGGAGGCGACGGCGATGCCGATCGCCACTGCCTCGATCAGGTCGAAGGACACCGTGATCAGGGCCGTGACGAAGAAAACGACCGTGTCGGCCCGGGTTGAGCCGATGACGCTGCGCAGGGTGCTGAGGGAGACCATGCGGGTGGCGGTGACCATCAGGACACCGGCGAGGGCGGCGAGGGGGATCCGCGAGACCGGGGCGGTGGCGAGGTACACGACGCCCAGCAGCACCAGGGCGTGCGTGATGGCGGCGAGCCGGGTCCGGCCGCCTGAGCGGATGTTCACGGCGGTGCGGGCGATGGCTCCGGTGGCCGGCATGCCGCCGAAGAACCCGGACGCCACAGAGGCAAGGCCCTGGCCCAGGAGTTCACGGTCGGCATCGTAGGGGCCGGTATCGGAGATCGACGCGGCGACCCGGGCCGAGAGCAGTGACTCGATCGCCGCGAGGGCGGCGATGGTCGCGGCCGGCCCGGCCAGGACAGTCACCGTTCCCCAGTCCAGGGCTGGGATGACCGGGGCCGGCAGGGTGTCGGGCAGGGTGCCGATCCGGGCCACGGGCAGGTCCAGTACCTGGGCGGCGATGCTGGCGATGACGATGGCGATGAGGGAACCGGGGATCTGCGGGTGGATCCGGGGTGCGGCAAACATGATCACCGCGACCAGTGCCACCAGTGCCACCGGGGCCAGGAGGGCGGCGGGGGACGTTGTTGCGAGTCCCTGGACGGCAGAGACCGCGGCGTTGCTGCTTGGGCCGGCCTTGACGCCGAAGGCGGCCGGGACCTGCTGGAGGAAAATGATCATGGCAATCCCGAGGGTGAAGCCCTCGATCACCGGCCAGGGCAGCAGGGTCACGACGCGGCCGAGCTTGAGCACACCGGCAGCGACGACGATGACTCCGGCCAGGACAGCCACCGCGGCCAGGGCCCCGGCGCCCTGTTTGGCGATGACGGGACCCAGGACGACGACCATCGCCCCGGTCGGGCCGGAAACCTGGATGTTGGACCCGCCGAAGACGGCGGCGACTATGCCCGCGATGACGGCGGTGATCAGCCCGCTGGCTGCTCCGGCGCCGGAGCTGACCCCGAAGGCCAGTGCCAGCGGGAGGGCGACGATGCCCACGGTGACCCCGGCGATGAGATCGCCTTTCCAGGTGCGGGGCAGATCTGCATAGTCCTTCCAGCCCGGCAGCAGGGCCCGGGCCGCGGTCAGGGCCTTCATTGTGAACTGCCGGCTACCGCAGTCAGAGGGGACGTGGCGGCTGAATGTTCGAGCTGCTCGCGGGTGGTGTGCAGTATGTCGTTGAGCAGCAGACGTGCCACTGACAGCAGGTCAGCGACCTGCGGGTATGCCAGTGAGTAGAACATCTGCAGCCCCCGCCGCTCCCCCCGGACCAGATGGTAGCGGCGCAGCACGGACAGGTGCTGGGACAGATGGGAGGCCTCCAGACCCGTTGCGGCGAGAAGATCCGTCACCGACACCTCCGGAGCCTCACACAAGAGCTCCAGCACCCGGATCCGCACGGGATGCGCCAGGCCCTTGAAAAGGTTCGCCTTCACCTCATACAACGGTGCCCGGAAATCCGAGAACTCTTCCATGCCTGCCTCCCGACCGATCACACTACGCACTTGCTGACTATTTGATAGTTCCATCATCCAATATAACAGGGGAAGGGCGAGTCCGTCCCCAGCCGTGCCCTGGGTTTCTTCGGGCACGATTCGGCAGGCCGTCGCCCATGGCCCGGATGCCCTCGCCGTGTCGGGGCGCCACCGCCATGGCTGCACATCCTGGCCACCGGCTTTCGGGTTCCCTGTCGTCTGCCTTTGACGGGACGGTTTGAGCCAGAGACCGGACCAGATGGTCCTGGGTGGACGGTTACTGGATTCGCGGGCATGCCTGGCGGGCCGCCGGCCGGAGGGGGCCCGAAGCTGACGGGAGGCCCTCTAAGCGGCCGGTCCGCGTGGACCCGGACGGGTGAAGGGGTGAGTATGAACTATTATATAAAATGATGGAATCATCAAATAGTAAATCACAGGAAGACGTAGCCGTCCCGGACGGACCAGCGGCTGCTCCCGCATCTCAGCCGCCGGCCGTTGCACCCTGATGAACCGCACCACCCCTTCGATGATCATCCCCGCCGGCGTGAGCCAGCGCGGGGGAAGGAAGAGAACCGTGCACGAAACGACACCGTCCAACGTTCTGGACACCGCCCCGGCCGCCCTTGCCCGCCTGTCGGAATGGGTCGGCGAAGTTGCCGGCCTGACCCGGCCCGACAGCATCCACTGGGTCGACGGATCAGATGCGGAATACCGCATGCTCACGGACGGACTGGTTGCCGCCGGCACCCTGGTCCGGCTCGATGGGGACGCCGCGGCGCCGACGGGAGTTTCCTCTGGCCCGGATTCGGGGACAACTCCCGCGTCCTGAAATGGGCCATCGAACCTCGAGGGGACAGCCGCTGCCATCGACACCCCCATCGGTTTCGTCCCCGCACTGGACGGCATCGATATTGGAGGTCTCGCTGTCACCCCCGGGCGCCTCCGGGCGGCGTTGGCCGTCGACCCGGGGGAGTGGCACGAGGAAATTGAGAGCATCGAACGCTGGTATGCCCAGTTCGGGGACTCGCTGCCGCCGGAGCAGCCGGCGGAGCTCCGGGGGCTCAAAGACCGCTTCGCCCGCCGCGGGCCGCGCATCAGCGCCCGCTAGCACCGTTGCGGCTGCACCCGAAGGGCCGAGCCGGCGGCGAACCGATTCCGCAGCCGGGCCATTGTGCCCACGAAAATAGGAGACCGTATGAGTGAAAAGATCAACGTCGTTGGCCCCATTGTGGAGCTGGACGGTGACGAAATGACCCGCATCATCTGGCAGTTCATCAAGGAACGCCTGATCATCCCCTACCTGGATGTGGACCTGAAATACTACGATTTGTCCATCCAGAACCGCGACGCGACCGATGACCAGGTCACCATCGACGCCGCGAACGCCATCAAGGAACACAACGTCGGCGTTAAATGCGCCACGATCACCCCTGACGAGGCCCGGGTCGAGGAATTCGGTCTGAAGAAGATGTGGCCGTCCCCGAACGGGACCGTCCGCAACATCCTCGGCGGAGTGGTCTTCCGCGAGCCCATCATCATTTCCAACATCCCGCGCCTGGTTCCGGGCTGGAACAAACCGATCATCATCGGCCGCCACGCCTTCGGCGACCAGTACATGGCCACCAACTTCAAAGTCCCCAGCGCGGGCACATTGACCATGAGCTTCACCCCCTCCAACGGCGGCGAAGAGATCCAGCAGACGGTGGTAACATACCCCGACGGCGGCGGGGTCGCCATGGGCATGTACAACTTCAACGACTCCATCCGCGACTTCGCCCGCGCTTCCTTCGCGTACGGGCTGCAGCGGAACTACCCGGTCTACCTCTCCACCAAGAACACCATCCTGAAGGCCTACGACGGCCAGTTCAAGGATCTCTTCCAGGAAGTATTCGACGCCGAGTTCAAAGACCTGTTCGAAGCAGCAGGCCTCAGCTACGAGCACCGCCTGATAGATGACATGGTCGCCTCGGCGATGAAGTGGGACGGCGGCTACGTCTGGGCGTGCAAGAACTACGACGGTGACGTCCAATCGGACACCATCGCCCAGGGCTACGGCTCACTCGGTCTCATGACCTCCGTACTCATGACCCCGGACGGCAGGACCGTTGAGGCAGAAGCCGCACACGGCACTGTGACCCGCCACTACCGCCAGCACCAGCAAGGCAAACCCACGTCCACCAACCCAATTGCCTCGATCTTCGCCTGGACCAGGGCGATCATGCACCGCGGAAAACTGGACAACACCCCCGCTGTCGTCGACTTTGCTGTCACTCTGGAAGACGTCATCATCAAGACAGTCGAAGCCGGCCAGATGACCAAGGACCTCGCGCTTCTGGTGGGCCCGCACCAGGAATGGCTGACCACCGAAGACTTCCTCGCAGCTCTGGACGACAACCTCAAAGCATGCCTGAGCTAGCCCCGGCGGGAGTTTGCCCGTTCGGTGCAGCTGCTCCGTATCCTTCGGGGCTGCGCTAGTGAACGCTCCACGGGTCAAATCCGGCGTTAAGCTGGGCCGTACATCACCGGGCGCACGAGCGGCGGACGAGGAAATAGATAAGGCCAACGGCGTGCCCGCGGCCGTGGAAGGACGATCATGCTCTCTGATGCGCAAGATCCCGCGGCGAACCTGAACGCCGACGAATGCTGGGAACTGTTGACCGGGACCGCAGAGGGCCGTCTGGCCGTGAGCGTGCATAACGAGCCGGATATCTTTCTCGTGGAATTCCGCGCCCAGGACGGGAAAATTCTCGTCCGCACGCCCCAGGGCGAGATGCTCGTGGAACTGACCATCAACCCGTTGGTGGCCTTTGAAGTGAACGGCCGGTCGGAAACATCCGCCTGGATCGTTGTCGTCAAAGGAACGGCCCGCGAGCTGCAGAGCTGGTCGGAAATCGACGCGGCCCAGCAGAAGGCCCAACGCCCCTGGACGGCGACGGCAAAAGGGTCCTACGTGGAGATAGCCCCCACCCGAATCACCGGTCGGCGGCGGCCCATCGCGCCCCAGACCTGAGGGACGAAGGCGGCCGCCGGCCTGCCTCGCGAAGCACCTGTTGTGGTTCCCAGCCGGCGGGTACATTCAGCGTCCTCACGACTGATGATGTTCCGTGAGCGTCCGTGCGCGTCGCGCCACGGAAATTATCAGGCGAGGGCGGGGAATGCACGCGGCTTCTGACATTCTGTGCAGACGACTTCGGAAGATGACAACTGCCCGGGTTTCCGGCACGTACCCTTGAAGGGTGCATGGCGTCAGGCCTTGAAGCACGTCCGCCCTCGCACTCCCGGAGGGCCTATCAGCGGCCTCACAGAAACACGGTTTGTAATGTCTGAATTTTCCCCCAGGGTCGTTGTCACCGGGCTGGGCGCGGTGACCCCCGTCGGCGGCACCACGGCCGAAACCTGGTCCGCACTCCTGGCCGGGCGCTCCGGAATCGCGGCCCTCGAGGAGGACTGGGCGCAGGGGCTGCCCGTCCGGATGGCCGGCCGGGTCACCGCGGACGTGGCTTCGATGCTGTCCACGCCCGAGTACAAGAGGATGGACCGGTGCGGGCAGCTGGCGCTCATTGCGGCCAGGGAGGCCTGGGCGCAGGCCGGCCGTCCGGACGCCGACCCGGAACGGCTGGCCGTGGTCATCGGTTCCGGCTACGGCGGCCTGGACACCACGCTGGAGCAGGCACGGACGCTGGACGCCAGCGGCCCCCGCCGGGTCTCCCCGCACACCCTCACCCGGATCATGACCAACGCCCCCGCCGCCTGGGTGTCGATGGAGGTCGGCGCCAAGGGCGGGGCAAGGACCCCGGTGAGCGCCTGCGCCTCCGGGGCGGAAGCCATCTCGCAGGGGGCAGACATGATCCGGGCCGGTGCCGTGGACGTGGTGATTGCCGGCGGTGTGGACTCCTGCATCAACGGCCTGATCGTCAGCGGTTTTGCCCAGATCCGGGCCTTGTCCACACGCAACGGAGACCCGCAGTCCGCCTCGCGGCCCTTCGACCGGGACCGGGACGGCTTCGTGCTGGCAGAAGGCGCCGCGATCCTGGTGCTGGAACGCGAAGACCACGCACGCGCCCGCGGCGCAGAAATCCTGGGCGTCGTAGCCGGGACCGCGGTGACGTCCGACGCCGTCGACATCGTCGCCGCTGATCCGGCCACGCAGCGCCGGGTGATGGAAAAAGCCATTGCGGCCGCGGGCCTCGGACCTCGGGACATCGGCCTGGTCCACGCCCACGCGACGTCCACCCCGGTGGGCGACCGCCTGGAAGCGGAGGCCATCACGGCCGTCCTGGGAAACCAGGTGCCGGTCACGTCGACGAAGTCCCTCACCGGGCACCTTCTCGGCGGTGCCGGCGCGCTCGGCGCCGTCGTCATGGTCCAGGCATTGCGGACCGGAACGTTCCCGGGCAACCGCAACCTCGAAGACCCGGGTGAGGGGATCGACCTCAACATCATCGCGGAAACAGTCTCGGGACTCCCGGCGACGGCGGGCGTGGCCAACGCTTTCGGCTTCGGCGGGCACAGCACCTCCCTGGTGATCACCGGAAGCTAGGCTGGCCCCATGGAGACAGTCGTCTGGTCCAAGCCGGAACACGAACGCGCCGGGACACCGCTGCTGGTGATGATGCACGGGTACGGCACGGACGAATCCCGGATGGTGAAACTGTTCGACAGCCTCCCGTCCGGGTTCACCTGCGCCGCCCTGCGCGGCCCCAAGGTGATCGGGGACCATCACGGCTGGTTCCTGCTGGACTATTTCCTGACGCATGACTTCGCGGACGTCATCTCCTCCACCAACACCGTCTTCAACTGGATCGAGTCCGTCAAGGCCCGGCACAGCAGCGTCAGCCTGCTGGGCTACTCGCAGGGGATGGCCATGGCGAGCACCCTGCTGCGCTTGCGGCCGGCGCAGTTCCGGGCCGTCGTCGGGCTGTCCGGTTTCGTCCTGGAGAACGAACTCCTGGCCATGAGCGAGTCCTTCGAGGCGCGTCCGCCGTTCTTCTGGGGCCGGGATAAGGACGACATGGTGATCAACGGTGCTGCCACCGAACACACCGAGGAATGGCTCCACGAGCACACCCAGCTCACGGCCCGCAGCTATCCCGGGATGGGACACCGCATCTCCCCGGAGGAGCTCGTGGACGTCAGCGCCTTCCTGCGCCACTACGTGCTGCGCTGACGACGCCGACTGTCATTTTCCGAAGACGGGTGCACAGATGTCCGAAGTCGAGTACACAGACCATTTTCGTCAACAGCGGACCGCACGGAGTTTCCAAAGGCGTCTTCACCCTCCGTCTCCAGACTCTGTGAGAACGCGAAATTCAACGAGAACGTGAAATTCAACGTCAGCAACAAAGACCCGGCGAGGAAATGCAGAACGCTCAGAGCTGTGCCAGCGAAAGGACAACGATGCGACTACTTCGGGATGACGGTGGCTTTTTCCACGGACAAGAGCCTGGCGTAGTTCAAACACATGCTCAAGCTTTCGTTTGCCGGAACACGGGCGCCATCCAGGGCTACGGAAATTCCGTCAGAAAGAGACGAGCTATCGGGGAGAACCAATGATTCGCCATCGAAGTTCGTTCCTTCGGGGAAAACCAACGTCCAATCATCACCGTCGTCCGCTCGGATGATGATGCACCCGGCCCCGTCCTGTTCCAGGCTTCCTGTGAGCTGCGCTTCTACTCTCGGAGCGGAAGCCGGGCCGGAGCGAACTATGGCCTTTTTGCCGCCGTCACTGAGAAGCAACTCGGTCGGCAACTCCTGCCGCACTGAAGGTGCGGGAGCTCCAGTACTCGGAGCATCCTCTGGCGTCGCCGAACATGACGCTGAAGAAAGAGCGATGGCCGCTACAGCGCCCACGGTAAATCGGTGCTTCATATCTGTCCCCAATCAGAAAACCGGTCCGGTGCCCCAGCCTAAAGCCGACCAGAGGAATGTGACCCCAACCCATCGCGACTGCGACCGAATTGAAACCGGGGTTGTCCATGGGAACATCTCCGTCGGCCGCCATGCGTTGTGAATCGCAGCGGGTAAGCGCCCATCGCGGCTTTGGCCAGGTCACCCCGACCTGCGTTGCCTGGAGGTGAGGAGGAAGCAGACCGTTGCTGCCGTGTGATGCGGGATGGGCTCAGCCGGATGGGGGCGTGAACTGGCTGGCGGTGAACTCCGCTCCCTGGGGGTCGCGGATCAGTGCCGTGCGCGTCCAGTAGGTGTCGCTCTGACTTAGGACGTGCGCACGTCAAGTTTCTGAGACAGTTTCATCGTTTTATTTCGGTTACGCTGCCAGGGATTCCTGGTCGCGGATCTGGTGGGCTGTGAGGGCTG
>NZ_JBEPNP010000040.1:0-13745 GCF_040546335.1 Arthrobacter sp. UYEF20
GCAACTCCAGCTCCTCGCCCGAAGAAGCGAGCGCGACGGAACGCCCGGCTAGCGATCGCATACCGGGCACTGCGGGCTGTCCCGTACAAGGTTCCTCAAAGTGGACACCGCGCCAGTGGACCAGGCATCGTTGTCGGGGTTTGGTTGTTCGTGGCACAATCTGCGAATGCCCCTTATTCAGGTTTTAAATGCGTCGCCAGCATCTACCGAAAAAAAGCGGCAGCTGTTGGCCGCGCTGACAGCTACCTACGCCGAAGTCATGGAGATCCGACCGGACACCATCCGAGTCGTGCTTCACGAATTACCTCGAGAGAACTGGTCAGTGGCCGGAGTAACACTTGCCGATTCCGGCCAGAATGAAGCAACCTGACGACGGCCCGCCGGACTGCAGTCGCCCTCTCAAAGCGCCCGTTCAGGGTTCCCCAAACGAAGGTCAAAAGCGTCCGCTTGCAGCGCACTAGGATTGAGGTCCGCACCGCTCACGATACCTGGCATGTGCACGTACTTACGCTAGCTACACCCTTACAAGCTGAGAGTCCGCTCGGGGTGAAATGGGTATGACGCATGACGAGTCCGAGTCTCAGCCAATGGCCTCCTAGCGACCGCGAATACCGTCGATCAGAAGTGACGGCGCTCGTCGGAGTTGGCGACGCAGTTTGGCAG
Organism: Arthrobacter sp. UYEF20; assembly: GCF_040546335.1. Taxonomy (NCBI): domain Bacteria; kingdom Bacillati; phylum Actinomycetota; class Actinomycetes; order Micrococcales; family Micrococcaceae; genus Arthrobacter; species Arthrobacter sp. UYEF20. The sequence continues at coordinate 664 of NZ_JBEPNP010000040.1, forward strand.
CGCGCCGCCAACGAGGTGCTCCTTTGGAAGGTAAAAACCGCGAGTGGGTTTGCCGTGGACTCCACGGGCGCCCCACAGTCCGCAAAGCCTTCCTCGTCGCCCACGTCATCAACTGGACCTGGTACGACCAGTTCAATCACTTCCCGGCCACCACCGAAATCTATGACGAACTGGCAGCCGATCAGCCCCGGCACGCCAACAGCCAAACAGTCGTCGCCGCCTCGCTGTACCCCGCCATCATCACGCTCACCGCCGCGATCAGCTCACCCCACTGGGCCGAAATCGCCCACTCACGCCACCCCGATCAATTCCTGGACCGCATCAGTGTGGAAGTCACCAACGGCTGGTACCCCGCGGAGCCTCATTGGATGGACACCGACTGGCTACCCGGATTCCTCGGACCCGACACCATCAGCGCGCCCAGGCCATGACGGAGCTTGGCCTCGGAGTGCCATCAAACGGTACTCGTTCCATGTTCCATACAAGGTCCCATCCTCGGAACCGGACCGGCCTTACGGGACGCCGAAGCCCGGAATGTGAGGTGTCGGTAGCCTTCTCGCTGATGCTGAGGGGTAATAGGCTTTGTTCATGTCACGAAGCGGTGCCGGCAAAAGACTAGAACCGAAGATGACTGGCGGCGGCTTTCGGTTCATGATGACCATGGCGTGCATTATGGTCGCGTTCGAGGTGATTGTCCTGGTTCTTCGTCTGTTCGATCCTTGGGACAGCGTGAACTACTGGTACATTGCCATGATCCTCGTTACAGCTGGACTTGTCGGAAGACTTCTATACGTACGGCGCCATGACTCGGCGTTTTGGGACGAGGAAGAGGCTGAGCGAGAACGATGGAATCAAAGGGGAAGACAGTTATAGAAGGCCTCCACCAGGAGAGGTCACTGACGCTTCATTCAAGGTTCCGTAAGGCATTGACTATGAACTCTCGTCCGCGGCAGGATTCTGCGATTTGGGTCAAGAAGTGAGACAAATCGGGAGAATCTGTCGCACTTCAGTTGATCCATCCCCATAGTTCGGACGCTCTATGGGTCACTTGAGGTGAGACAGGAAAGTTGGCAAGAATCTCAATAGACATGGCAACCTACGGGTTTTCAACCTGTGTCTCACTTAAGGTGGCAACATGGGTGCCTTGAGATCGTTGCCGGTGAACGCGACGGATTCCGTGCATGTGCTGGGCCGTTTTGAGGCTGGGGTTTTCGATGCGGCACTGCCGGGCGATGTCGGCGCGCGGCTAGTGTCGGTGTTGCCGGCGCGGTCGTTCTTCGCGTGGCCGGGAAAGCGGAACTACGAAGGCTCGTGGTGGTCAAGCACGGTCCGCGCTCATGTGGGGTTCGAGAGCTTGGTTGGGAGCGAGTTCCTTCGGCCACAGTTACCAAGTCACTCACAAACACGTCGCCGTAGCCCTACGCCTTGGTCCAGCTACGCAACAAGCTGAACACCGTTGGTCATGTGAAGGCACTCGTCCTGATCATTTGGTTAGTCGGCCGGGATCCCATGGCCTTTGCGGAGTCTTCCGTAAGACAACCCATAGAGGCCAGATCATGGTTCCCAGGATGAGCAGCGTCCCCCAGCCCAACCCGACAACGGACGTGTGGTTGACCAGCAGGCCGGTCAAGAGGAGAAGCACGCACCAGGCTGCGTAGAAGGCACGTCGTGCTCTCCGCTTCCACCATGCAAAGCCTCCGGAGACGTCGGAGGGCGCCTTTCGGTCGGGAGTAGCGAACTGGGCAACCATGAAGCCTGTGATCAGGGACCCCACGAGGAAGGGCGGCAAAAGTCCCAGGGCAACACCACCAGCAACCACGAGGACGACCGCGAACACGAGCCGGCGCACGGCGCGACGAACCGCTGGGCGGAGTCTTATCTCACCCGGTTCTTCGTTCACAGCATCAGCATCCCATCAGGCTGGGGCGTCATGAACGAATAGTAATGCCGAAGACCTGATCAACAGCCGTACCAAGGACACCACACCGTTGTCGCCAGCCGCCCGTCGGGAACTACCAGCCGCGTCGGCCAGCGGACCACCCGCTCCTTTGCGGAGTTGCCAACTTAAATGAGACGGACATGGCTAGCTCTGTCCCAGTAAGCTTGGCAAAACCCCACGTAGGGCGTTGCCAACTTCACTGAGACCGGACACTGTCTTGTCTCAAGTTAGTTGAACCATTTGCCCGGCGTGTCTCACTTTAGGTGACGCATCCTGGCCGCTGGGATGGCTAGAATCCGGGCTATGGGACGCTCGACGGCGGCGTCTGACACTCTTGCCGGGCAGCACCGTCAACGGCGCCCCAATAACCGCCTTACTGGCGGATTGCTGGATGGTTCCGTTTGAGCTTGTCCGGCCCATCCGTTCGCCGGCAGCATTCAAAGGGCAACGCAACGTTCGAATCCTGGTGCGAACATGATCACCTGATGTGCATGGACTTTGACCCGGACGTTGTCGGTATCTCATCCCAGCCGCATCGCCTGGCCTGCACCGCTCCCCCGGGATTCGCACGTCCCGGATTATTTCGTCCGCCGTGGCGACGGTCCGCTGTTGTGCTCGACGTCCGCCCGGACACCCGGGTGAAGCCAGCAGATCAGAACTTTCCAGACAACCAAGAGCCTTACGCTGAATCCAGCATCAGCAGACCGCTACGCGAAAACGGGCCGCCTCTTGACAGGCCCAACTCATCGATCTAGCGTGTAAGTTATCCCTTACGTAAGAAGGTGCTTACATGGTCGCACAGGACCGACTCAGTACGGCGTTCGCCGCTTTGGCGGATCCGACTCGCCGCGACATCCTCATGCGACTTCGAAGCGGCCCCCTCACCGTGAGCGATCTGGCGGTGCACTATCCGATGAGCAGACCCGCCGTTTCTCAGCATCTGACGGTGCTCGAGAAGGCGGGGCTCGTGGCACGAGATCGGAGGGCGCAGTGGAACGATTGCTCGCTCGCGACTGCCAGCTTGGATGAGGCGGCCGCGTGGATCGAACAGCAGCGCGCTGACTGGATTGAACGGTTCGACCTGCTCGACGAGCATCTCAGGCGCCGCCGTGAACACGACCGCGCGACCGACAACCACAGCGAAGGAGACTAACGATGATCGACGCGTCCAAGGGCTTCACCCTCGTCCGAAGGTTCGAAGCGACCCCCGAGGAGATCTGGAAGGCGTGGACCGACCCAGACTCCGCAGCGCAGTGGTGGCATCCACGGGGAGCGAGCACACCTCGAGAAAAAGTAGAAATCGACGCACGGGTGGGTGGCCGCTACACGTACACGATGGTGAACGACGCCACCGGCGACACGGTAATCACCGGCGGTGTATACCGCGAAGTCGCGCCGTTCGAGCGCCTCGTGTTCACCTGGGGCCACCCGAACAGCGACCCAGATGACACTCCAGTCATTACGGTCACCCTCGAGCCGGTTCATGAAGGCACGCGCATGACATTCGATCTGCGCGGCGTCGACGGGAGCAAGGGCGATGGGTATTTCTACGACGGATGGCAGGAGGTGCTCGTTTCCCTCGGGGATTACCTGGGACAGTCCCAGATCGCCCGGTGAGGGATGCGGCTGAGATCACCGTGCAACGGAGATGCAGCTGGATTCGAATGCGAGATCCTCGAGCTCGATCCCTACACACGAATCGTTTTCAACTGGGGTTACGTCGGGCCGGATCGGCTCGACGGCCCCACCTTCGATTCGCGACGCACGCTCACGTTCACCGAAGAACGGGATGGCACAACAACGTTGACGCTCGTCCGCGAACACCTCGATGACCTCTACGCAGCGATGCCCGGCGTCGCTGACAACGTCGGTCCAGGTGGACTGATGTTCTCGACAAGCTCGCCACGCTCGCTGACGCCGGCTGGTGGGCACGCAACAAGAAGGAGACGAATATGCGCACTCTGATCGTGACTGAATGGATGACACTCGACGGCGTCGTCTAGTCCCCCATCTACCCAGACGAAGACACCGAGGGCAGTTTCGCGCACGGCGGAGGGCACGCGCAATATTTCGACGACGTGTCGATGAGCCGCGTCGTCGCGAGCGTGACGACGGCCGACAGCTACCTGCTCGGCCGCCGGACTTATGAAGTGTTCGCGGCCCACTGGCCACACGCATCCGCCGAGGAACAAACACTCGCGCAACCGCTGAACTCACGTCCCAAGTACGTGGCCTCTACCACTCTCACCGAACCACTCGGGTGGCGGAACTCGACCCTGCTGCGCGGTGATCTCGGCACTTCGGTGCGCACCTTGAAACAAACGGGGAACGGCGAACTGCTGGTGATCGGGAGCTCTGACCTCGTGCAAAGCCTGCTCGAAGAGGACCTGGTCGATGAGTTCCGGCTGATGATCGACCCGCTACTTCTCGGCAGCGGCAAGCGACTCTTCCCCACTGACGGCCAGGCCAGGCCACTGCGACTCATCGAAAGCCAGCAAACATCCACGGGAGCGATTCTCGCAACGTACGTCCCGGCGCACGCGTGAGCGTTGCTCAAACGGGACAAGGTGACGCGGCCTCCGTAAGTCTGCCAGTCCGGACTCTTTCTTCCCTACGGGCCGGTCAGTGCCTAGGGGCGACGGCGATCTCCTCGCCGTCGACGGCGAGAAACGGCGCGTGGCGGTCCATGATCAGCAGGTAGATGACGGCGGCCAGGATCGCGCCGACGAACCAGGAGAAGCCGGAGATATAGGTGAACGCAGGGACGAGAGCCAGCACCAGGGCGACGATCGCAGCCGGTGTACCTGCGATGACAGCCTTCCGGTTGATGCCACGGGTGTACGCATACTGCCCGTCGGGGGACTCCGAGTACAGGTCCGGAATGTTGACCCTGCCCTTCCGGACCAGCCAGTAGTCGGCCATGATCACGCCGAACAGCGGCCCCAGGAGGGCACCCAGCCCGCCGAGGAAGTAGACGATGACCACGGGCGAGTTGTACAGGTTCCACGGCAGGATCACCAGGCCGACCACCGCGGAGATGATGGCCGCCTTGCGGAAGTCCAGGGTCCGCGGAAAAAGATGGGCCAGCGTGTAGATGGGCGCCACGAAGTTGGCCATGAGATTCACGGCCACCGTCAGGATGATCAGGGCCAGGCAGGCCAGCACCAGCAGGAATGTGTTCGGGATGGCGTTGACGACGTCGGTGGGCGACTCGATGACCGTCCCGTCGATCTTGTACCGGGCGCCGGAGAGGACGACGACGATGGCGGCGAAGAAGAGCATGTTGATAGGGATGCCGAAGAAGTTGCCGCGCACCACCGACCGCTCTGAGGGCGCGCCCCGGGTGAAGTCGCAGAAGTTCAGCACGAACGTCCCGTAGACGACCACCCATAGCGCCGCGGACTGGAAAATCCGCACCCACATCTCAGTGCCGGTCAGCGAATCGGCGGTGGACCAGGCGATGGACCCGCCGGCCTCCACCAACATCCAGACGGCCAGCGCGAGCATGGTTACCAGGATGATGGGGCCGGCGAAGGCCTCGTATTTGCGGATCATCTCCATGCCGAAGCTTACGATCACCGTCTGCACCGCCCACAGCGCAAGGAACGAGATCCAGCCCAGCGTCGAGAGTCCGAGGAACGAGTTCGTATCGAGCGGCGCCAGGGACGGCGCGAGGGCCAAGATGAGCACCCGGAGCACCACCGAGGCCAGGTATGTCTGGATGCCGAACCAGGCCACGGCCACGGCGCCGCGGACGATGGCCGGGATGTTGGAGCCCCGGATGCCGAACGCGATCCGGCTCATGACCGGGAACGGCACGCCCGTCCGCTCGCCCATGAACCCGGAGAGGTTCAGGAGCAGGAACAGCAGGACGGCGCCGAGCAGGAAGGCGAGCATGATCTGCCAGGCGCCCAGTCCCAGGGCGAACAGTCCCATGGCGAACACGTAGTTACCCAGCGAGTGCACGTCGTTCGCCCAGAGCGTGAAGATGCTGTAGGCGTGCCACGTGCGGCCCTTGCGCGTGGTGGGGGCTAGGTCCACGTTGTAGAGTCGGGGGCTCACGCCCGCAGGCACTTGGTCCGGGACAGCTGGCCCTCCCCTGGCGATCTCCTCGACCTCGGGGTCACCAGTGCCCCACGGCTCCGGGTCAATCAGATGCGGATGTCCGTGCTCGTCGCGCGAGCTGGGACTGTGCTGGTGGGACATGGTGCAGACCTCCGTTTGGCGGAAAAGGGCGTTGCCCGGGTTTGGGCCGGTGTTAGACGGGAACCGTGCTGCCGCTGCGGGAACGCCGACCTTGTCGGGGTGACGCTCACGAACGCTGAATTTCGCATTGCGGAAAACAGCTTTCGTTTCGTGAAACAAATGTAGCTGTGGTGCAGGTCACAGTCAAGAGTTCCAAGCGTGCCGGGGTTCGGCTTCGCAGTGCGGCGTTCGCTGTTCCGGGGATCGCTCAGCTCTCCCCGCGCCGGATGAGCCTGCCCCGGGTGAGTCGAAGTCCACCCCGCCCCGCAGATAGGTCTTGCGTACTTACCCGGACAGCGCCATTCCCTTCCCGCCGGCCGGCTGCGTTTTGAGGTGCAGGTGGAAACGCCGCAGCTCATCCTGGGCCCCGGAGAACTTTGACGGTGGCCGTCGATATTCACCCAGTGACTGGCTAGAGTCAGTGCAATCGTGATGTGGAGTTGGCGGCAGCTCAACCCAATCCGCCTTCACGTTCAGATCCATACGTTTGCATCCGCACCATGAAACTGAATGAACCCAGGAGAAAAACGCAATGACGTATACCGTGAACTGCTCCATTCTGCTGACGGAGCTGCCCCTGCTGGAGCGTCCCGCCGCGGCGAAGGCTGCCGGCTTTGACGCCGTAGAATTCTGGTGGCCCTTCGAGGCCTCCGTCCCCGGCGACGCCGAGATCACCGGCTTCGAGCGGGCCATCACCGACGCCGGCGTCCAGCTCACCGGCCTGAACTTCAATGCCGGCAACATGCCGGGAGGGGACCGCGGCCTGGTGTCCTGGCCTGCCCGCTCGGCCGAGTTCCTGGACAACATCGACGTCGTCGCCGGCATCGGCGAACGCCTGGGCTGCACGGCGTTCAACGCCCTCTACGGCAACCGCATCGACGGCGAGTCCGCCGACAAGCAGGACGCCATCGGCACCGAAAACCTCGCGACCGCTGCCGCCGGCGTCGCCCGCATCGGCGGCACCGTCCTGCTCGAGCCGGTCAGCGGCGCCCCCAAGTACCCGCTGCTCACCGCCGCCGACGCCCTGAACGTGATCGCCCGGGTCAAGGCCGAATCCGGTGCGGAGAACATCAAGCTCCTCGCCGACTTCTACCACCTGGCCGTCAACGGCGACGACGTCGCCGCCGTCATCGAGAACCACGCCAAGGACTTCGGCCACATCCAGATCGCCGACAACCCCGGCCGCGGAGCTCCCGGAACCGGTGAGCTTCCCCTCGGCGAATGGATCGCCCGCAGCCGCCAACTCGGCTACGAAGGCTACATCGGCCTCGAATACAAGGAACCGGCCGAGACCGCCTTCAACTGGGTGATCCCCGAACGCCCCGCCGCCCACTAACGACCCGCCAAACCCCCACAGCACCTGAGCTAACGGGACTTCAGTAAAGGAACCACAATGAGCAATGTTGCAGTTATCGGACTCGGAATCATGGGCCTGCCCATGGCCATCAACCTCGTCAACGCCGGCCACACTGTCACCGGCTTCAACCGCAGCCAGGACCGGATCGACGCGCTCATCGCCGAAGGCGGCCAGGGCGCCACGAGCATCGCCGACGCCGTCAAGGACGCCGACGTCGTCATCACCATGGTGCCGGACTCCCCGGACGTCGAAGGCGTCGTCGGCGGCCCGGACGGACTGTTCGCCAACGCCAAGCAGGGCACCTTGTGGATCGATGCCAGCAGCATCCGCCCGGACGTCGCCAAGCGTCTGGCCGACGACGCCAGGGCAGCCGGCATCCGCGCCCTCGACGCCCCGGTCTCCGGCGGCGAGCAGGGTGCCATCAACGCCGCACTCTCCATCATGGTGGGCGGCGAGGCAGCCGACTTCGAGGCAGCACAGCCGGTCCTGACCGCGGTCGGCAAAACGATCGTCCACGTCGGCCCGTCCGGCTCCGGCCAGACCGTCAAGGCAGCCAACCAGCTGATCGTCGCCGTCAATATCGAGGTCCTGGGCGAGGCCATCGCCTTCCTCGAGGCCTACGGCGTGGACACCGACGCCGCCCTCAAGGTCCTCGGCGGCGGGCTTGCCGGCTCCAAGGTCCTGGACCAGAAGGGCCAGAAGATGCTCGACCGCGACTTCGAGCCCGGCTTCCGCCTCGCCCTGCACCACAAGGACATGGGCATCGTCACCTCCGCAGCCCGCGAAGCCAACGTCTCCATCCCCCTCGGCTCCCTCGCAGCCCAGCTCGTCGCCGCGACCGTCAACCAGGGCGACGGCGGACTGGACCACTCCGGACTCTTCAAGCAGGTCCTCCAACTTTCCGGCCGCAAGTAAGCTGACGGGCACGCCAGCCAGCTGCCAGCTGCCGGGAACAAGCTAACGCGCAGCCAAAAACCCCTCGTCACAGGGCATTCAGAGCCCCGCGCCGGGCACCACAGCAGACTTTCAAGGAGTACACCATGACGAAGATGCGCACCGTAGACGCAGCCGTCGCCATCCTGGAAAAGGAGGGCGCCACCGAGGCGTTCGGCCTGCCAGGCGCGGCGATCAACCCCTTCTACTCGGCCATGCGGGAGCACGGCGGGATCCGCCACACCCTCGCCCGGCACGTGGAAGGCGCCAGCCACATGGCTGACGGCTACTCCCGGGCCAAGGACGGCAACATCGGCATCTGCGTCGGCACCTCCGGCCCCGCCGGCACGGACATGATCACCGGACTCTACGCCGCCTGGGCGGACTCCATCCCGATGCTCTGCATCACCGGCCAGGCTCCCGTGGCCAAGTTGCACAAGGAAGACTTCCAGGCCGTGGACATCGAAACCATCGCCAAGCCGGTCACCAAGATGGCCATGACCGTCCTGGAACCGGGCCAGGTTCCGGGCGCGTTCCAGAAGGCCTTCCAGCTGATGCGCTCCGGCCGCCCCGGCCCGGTGCTGCTGGACCTGCCGTTCGACGTGCAGATGGCCGAGATCGAATTCGACATCGAGACCTACGAGCCCTTGCATGTCGAGAAGCCCCGGGCCAGCCGCAAGCAGCTGGAAAAGGCCCTGGACATGCTCACCGCCGCCACGCACCCGCTGATCGTCGCCGGTGGCGGCATCATCAACGCCGGCGCGTCCGCGCAGCTGGTGGAGCTGGCCGAGCTGCTGAACGTTCCGGTCATCCCGACCCTGATGGGCTGGGGCGCCATCGCAGACGACCACCCGCTGATGGCCGGCATGGTGGGCCTTCAGACCTCGCACCGCTACGGCAACGAGACCATGCTGGCCGCGGACTTCGTGATCGGGATCGGCAACCGCTGGGCCAACCGCCACACCGGCGGCCTGGATACTTACACGGCCGGCCGCACGTTTGTGCACATCGACATCGAGCCCACCCAGATCGGCCGGGTGTTCTCCCCGGACCTGGGCATCGCCTCCGACGCCGGCGCGGCACTGGAGGGCCTGATTGAGCTGGCCCGGGAGCGCAAGACGGCAGACACCCTGCCGGACTACTCCGGCTGGGTTGCCGAATGCACCGAGCGCAAGGGTTCCCTGCAGCGCAAGACGCACTTCGAGAACGTCCCGATCAAGCCGCAGCGCGTGTACGAGGAGATGAACCGCTCCTTCGGCAGGGACGCCACCTATGTGTCCACCATCGGCCTGTCCCAGATCGCCGGTGCCCAGCTGCTGCACGTCTTCGGCCCGCGGAAGTGGATCAACGCCGGCCAGGCCGGTCCGCTGGGCTGGACCGGCCCGGCCGCGCTGGGCGTGGTCCGCGGCAAGCCGGACGAGACCGTCGTGGCCCTGTCCGGCGACTACGACTTCCAGTTCATGATCGAGGAACTGGCCGTGGGCGCGCAGTTCAACCTGCCGTATATCCACGTGGTGGTGAACAACTCCTATCTGGGCCTGATCCGGCAGTCCCAGCGCGGCTTCAAGATGGAACAGAACGTGTCCCTGGCCTTCGAGAACATCAACTCCACTGATCTCTCGGCGAACGCAAGTGGCTACGGCGTGGACCACATCAAGGTCGCCGAGGGCCTGGGCTGCAAGGCCCTCCGCGTGGAGGACCCCAACGTCCTGCCTGCAGCGTTCGACACGGCCAAGGCACTCATGGGCGAGTTCAACGTCCCCGTCGTGGTCGAAGTGATCCTGGAAAAAATCACCAACATCTCCATGGGCACCGAAATCAACGCCGTAACCGAGTTCGAGGACCTGGCCGAACACGGCGAGGACGCCCCCACAGCGATCATCGCGCTGCTGGACTAGTCCATTGATAGGAGGCTCCGGAATGCGCGTTGTCATTGCCCCTGACAAGTTCAAGGGCTCACTCTCCGCCCCGGACGTTGCCCGGCACCTGGAAGCCGGGCGCCGTGGTCAGCGGACCCACCGGGCAGCTGCTCCGGGCCGAGCTCGCGGTCCGCGGACGCGAAGCCGTGATTGAAATGGCCGCCGCGTCCGGGCTCGCCGTCCTCCCGGGCGGCGGCCCGGACTCCACAAGCGCCAACAGAGCCACCAGCCTGGGCAGCGGGGAACTGATCCGGGCAGCACTCGACGCCGGCTGCCGCCAGATCATCCTGGGCATCGGCGGCAGCGCCAGCACTGACGGCGGCGCAGGAGTCCTGCAGGGACTCGGCGCCAAACTCCTGGACGCCGACGGACGGGACGTCAGCACGCTGGACAACGCCCTGGCCAACTTCGTGCAGGTCCTCGCCAACGAAATCGGCCCCCGCGCTGTGAAAGCCGCGGACGCGCCGGGAGCCGGAGCGGCCGGCGGTGTTGGCTACGCTGCCATCGCGGTGCTGGCCGCGACGCGCAGGCCGGGCATCGACGTCGTGCTTGAATTCACCGAACTCGGGCAGCGGCTTGCCGGTGCGGAACTGGTGATCACCGGCGAAGGCAGCCTGGACGAACAAAGCCTCCTCGGCAAAACACCCATGGGCATTGCCCGGGCGGCCGCCCGGGCGAACATTCCGGTGATCGCCGTCTGCGGGCGCACTACACTGGGCCGCAAACGGCTCAGCGAATCCGGCTTCGCCCAGGTCTATGCCTTGAAGGATCTGGAAGCCGATGTAGACAAATGTATAGCCGAAGCAGGACCGCTTCTCGAATTATTGGGCCAAAATATTGCAACACGATGGTCAGTTTCAGACGAAGACGCCTGAATCCGAAGACAAGGAGAATCTCCATGATTGACGAACCAACGGCATCGATTCAAACCGGCGCACGTTATGATCTGGTCATCCGCGGCCAGCGCGTCCTCACCACGGCCGGCATCGCCGCGCGTGAAGTGGGCGTCCGGGACGGCGTGATCGTGGCCATCGAGCCCCTAGGCAACAGCCTCACCGGCACCGAGGTCATAGAACTCGCGTACGACGAGACCCTGATCCCCGGGCTGGTGGACACCCATGTCCATGTCAACGAGCCCGGCCGGACCGAGTGGGAGGGGTTCGCCTCCGCGACCCGGGCCGCAGCGGCCGGCGGGGTGACCACCATCATCGACATGCCGCTGAACAGCATCCCGCCCACCACCAACGTTCAGGCGCTGGATCTCAAGCGCAGCGTGGCCCGCGATCAGGCGTTCGTCGATGTCGGGTTCTGGGGCGGCGCGATCCCGGGAAATACCGGAGATCTGCGCGGTCTGCACGATGAGGGCGTGTTCGGCTTCAAGTGCTTCCTGCTGCACTCCGGCGTGGACGAGTTCCCGCACCTGGACGCCGAGGAAATGGAAAAGGACATGGCCGAGCTCAAGTCCTTCGATTCGCTCATGATCGTCCACGCTGAGGACTCCCGGGCCATCGACCGCGCCCCCTCCGCCGGGGGCGATCACTACGACAGGTTTCTGGCCTCCCGCCCGCGCGGGGCCGAGAACAAGGCCATCGCCGAGGTCATCGAACGCGCCCGCTGGACCGGGGCCCGCGCGCACATCCTGCACCTCAGCTCCTCGGACGCGCTGCCCATGATCGCCACCGCCAAGCGCGACGGCGTCCACCTCACCGTGGAGACCTGCCCGCACTACCTCACGCTCATGGCCGAGGAAATCCCCAACGGTGCCACGGCGTACAAGTGCTGCCCGCCGATCCGCGAGGCCTCCAACCGGGAACTGCTCTGGAAGGGACTCCTGGACGGCACCATCGACTGCATCGTCTCGGACCACTCCCCCAGCACCCTGGACCTCAAGGACCTGGAAAACGGCGACTTCGCCGTCGCCTGGGGCGGCGTCTCCTCGCTCCAGCTTGGCCTGTCCCTGATCTGGACCGAGGCCCGGCACCGCGGCATCCCCCTGGAGCAGGTCCTGGAGTGGATGTCCACCCGGCCGGCGCAACTGGCGCGGCTGGTGCGTAAGGGCCAGCTGGCCTTGGGCTACGACGCGGACTTCTCGGTCTTTGCGCCGGACGAGGCCTACGTGGTGGACGTCACCAAGCTCAAGCACAAAAACCCCATCACCCCCTACGCGGGCAAAGCCCTCTCCGGGGTGGTCCGCCAGACCTACTTGCGCGGAACCATCGTGGACGGCAAAACGCCCACCGGCAAACTCCTGCGCCGGGGCCAGAGCTAACGCACCCAACTCGGGCTAGCCGGATGGGCCCTGCCTCCGACCGTGCCCAGCACGCGCTCGGATCCTTGTACCGTTCATAGGCAACGACCTCAGGCAACCCTGAACTGACAGGTCAACTGAGACAGAGGGAAGAGTCCCGTAGTGTCCTGTCTCATCTAAGTTGAAGCATGAAAACCGCGGAATCTAGCGGATTGCGCCAACTAACGGTTGGCACATTTGGCCCGGTTGTCTCACTTTAGTTGACGCAAATCGGAGAATCCGGCGTCAGCCGGGGTGCAAAGCGATCTAGCTGCCTATGATCGGGCTTCGGGACTGTCCCGTAAAGGGAACCTTGTACGGGACAGCCCGCAGTGCCCGGTATGCGATCGCTAGCCGGGCGTTCCGTCGCGCTCGCTTCTTCGGGCGAGGAGCTGGAGTTGC
>NZ_JBEPNP010000041.1:0-13571 GCF_040546335.1 Arthrobacter sp. UYEF20
CCACGTGGGCGGCGATCTTTTCCAGCAGCGGGCCGAGGGCGTCGTAGGACTCCCGGGAGCCGCCGGGCATGATCGAGGGGCCGTTGAGGGCTCCTTCCTCGCCGCCGGAGACGCCGATGCCGACGAAGTGCAGGTCCTTCTTGGCCAGCGCGGCTTCGCGGCGGCGGGTGTCCTCGTAGTGCGAGTTGCCGGCGTCGATGATGATGTCGCCCGCCTCCAGGAGCGGCTCGAGCTGCTCGATCACGGAATCGACCGGCTTGCCGGCCTTGACCATGATCAGCACCCGGCGCGGCTTCTCGAGGGAGTCGACGAGTTCCTGGAGCGTCTCCGTGCGGACAAAGTCGCCGTCGCCGCCGTGCTTGGCCAGGAGCGCGTCGGTTTTCTCCACGGACCGGTTGTGCAGGGCAACGGTGAAGCCGTTCCGGGCCAGGTTTCGGGCGAGGTTGGCCCCCATCACCGCAAGGCCGGTGACACCGATGTGTGCTGACATCAAAACTCCAATTCATCTCTGTGCAACGAGTGCAGATTCGTCCCGCAGATCCTGCGGAACACGTTTCTGGGAACAGTGGCTGTCAATAAACCATATGTATTTCCGCGGGCTACGGGAAAGCAGCGCCCACGTGGCGGAATAACGGCGCGTCATAAACAGTCTATGATTCCCCGGCACCCGCTCCACCGGTCCGGACCGGAACGGCGGCGGGACGGCGGCCGGACGGTCCGCTGCGTCCCCGTGCTGCGCACTATGCTTACGACTATGTCAACCAGTCTCCACCACCGCGCCATCGAGCATCTGGGCGCCCGCATCGTCGCGGGTGATCTCCCCGCCGGCCACGTCATGCTGGCCGAGCACCTTGAAGCCGAGCTCAAAGTCTCCCGTTCGGTGGTCCGTGAGGCCGTGCGCGTCCTGCAGTCCCTGGGCCTGGTCGAGACCATCAAGCGGGTGGGAATCCGGGTCCTGCCGGCCAACCGGTGGAACCCGTTCGATCCTCTCGTGATCCGCTGGCGGCTGGCCGGCGCCGGACGCGGAGCCCAGCTGCGCTCCCTCGCCGAGCTGCGCACCGCCGTCGAGCCCGTTGCCGCCGAACTGGCGGCGGTCAATGCCCCCGAAGAGCTGCGGCGCGAGCTGGTGGACATTTCCCACGCCATGCGCGACGCCGGCCAGGCCGGCGATGTGCCGCGGTTCCTGGAGCTGGATATCCACTTCCACTCCCTGCTCCTGACCGGCTCCGGCAACGAGATGTTCGCCAACATGGTGGGCCAGGTGGCCGAAACCCTGACCGGGCGCACCGTGCACGGCCTGATGCCGGACCACCCCAGGGAAACGGCACTCCGGTGGCATGTCGAGCTGGCCGAAGCGATTGCCGCCGGGGAGGCCACCGCCGCCAGGGACGCTTCGAGCCGGATCATGCGGGAGACCATCTCGGAGATGGAGCCCAGCTGGCAGAACCAGCCCCGGGTGTTCGTGCCGCTCCCGCGGCCATAGGGCCCGCGGCCCCCGCCACCGGCGGGTGCCGCTCACTCCCCGCCACCGGCGGGTGCCGCTCACTGCCCGCCGTTCACCCTTCAGGGGCCGGCCTGAAATCCAGCAGCACCTTTCCGGAAACAGCCGAGTTTTTGGCGACCTCGAAGGCCTCCAGTCCTTGGTCCAGCGTGAAGGTGTGGGTGACCACCGGGTCCACGAACAGCGATCCGTCGGCGAGTGCCGCGATGACCTGATCAATTTCGTCGTTGAAGCGGAACGAGCCCAGCAGCTCCAGCTCGCGGGTAATCGCCAGCGAGATCGGGACGGGCTGCGGGCCCGACGGCAGGAGCCCCACCATCACCACCTTGCCGCCGCGCACTGCACCCTGGATGGCCGAGGCCAGGCCGTGATGGCTGCCGGAGGACTCGATGACAACGTCCGCCTCCACCGCCGCGATGGCGCCGGCGTCGTCGCCCTTGAGGACCTCGTCCGCTCCCACGGCGCGGGCTATTTCCAGCGGCCTGGCGTGCATGTCCACGGCCACGATCCGCTGCGCGCCCGCTCGTTTGAGGACAGCCACCGCCAGCGCGCCGATGGGTCCGCAGCCGATCACCAGGGCCGTCTTTCCCGCAACGTCGCCGGCACGCGAGACGGCGTGCCAGGCGACACTGGCCGGTTCCACCAGCGCGGCGGTCCTCAGCGGCAGGCCTGCGGGCAAGGGCCGGAGCATCCGGGCCGGCAGGGTGGCGTAGCGGCTGAAGGCCCCGTCGGTATGCGGGAAGCGTGCGGCGCTGCCCAGGTAGGTGCAGCCCGGCGACAGGTTCGGACGGTCTTCGGGATACCGGGCCGCACCCGGGCCGGGCGTGGCGGGATGCACCGTGACGGCTGTGCCGGCCGCCGGCCCCGTGCCGTCAGCGGCGGGCAGGAGCACGGTGCCCACGATTTCGTGGCCCAGGATCATGGGCGCCCTGAGGACCGACTCGCCGGCGGCACCGTGCATCCAGTAGTGCAGGTCCGAGCCGCAGATGCCGCCGAACGCCACTTCGACAACAGCTTCACCGGACGCCGGCACGGACACGGGAATGTCCTCGATCCGGAGATCGCCTGCCGCGTGGGCCACCACCGCGGCCGCCGTGGCCGGCAGTTCTGTCACGGCGCCCATCAGACCACCACCGTCATTCCGCCGTCGATGAAGATCGTCTGGCCGTTGACGAAATTCGAGCCGTCGGACGCGAGCCAGACCGCCGGGCCGGCCAGATCCTGCACGGTCCCCCACCGGTGTGCCGGCGTCCGGCCGAGGATCCAGGAATTGAACTCCTCATCGTCCACGAGGTTCTGCGTCATTTCGGTGTGGATGTAGCCCGGTGCGATGCCGTTGATCTGCAGGCCGGAACCCGCCCATTCCGCGGTCATCGCCCGGGTCAGGTTCCGGAGTCCGCCCTTGGCCGCAACGTAAGGGGCGATGGTGGGCCGGGCGAGGTCTGTCTGGACCGAGCAGATGTTGATGATCTTGCCCCGGCCGCGCGGGATCATGTGCCGCGCGGCCTCACGCCCCACGAGGAACGCGCTGGTCAGGTCGGTGGAGATCACCCGTTCCCAGTCGGCCACGTCCAGGTCCAGCATGGGGACACGGTGCTGGATGCCTGCGTTGTTCACCAGGATTTCCAGGGGTCCGACGTTTTCTTCCACCCAGGCGACGCCGCGGGCCGCCTCGGTGTCGCGCGTGACGTCGAAGGCGCAGCTGTGAACCCGACCTGGCGGGTAGTCCGCGGCCATTGCGGCTCCTGCGGCCTTCAGCCGTTCGGGGTTGATGCCGTTGAGCACCACCGTGGCGCCGGCGTCCGCCAGCGCGCGCGCCAGGGCATTGCCGATCCCCCTGCTGGAGCCCGTGACCAGCGCGGTCCGGCCCGTCAGGTCAAAAAGTGCACTCATGGTTTGCTGATCCTCAATTGGTCTTGGCTGCTGTGGTCGCTGAGATGCTGTGGTCGCTTAGATTCGAGATGGCCAGCCTCACGACAGCGAGGTCCTGGTCCCCCAGTCCCTGGCGCTTTAGTTCCGCATAGAGTTCGACGCCGGCGCCCGCCATCGGCACGGCGGCGTTGACGGCGGCGGCGCTCTCGAGCACAAAGCTAAGGTCCTTGTGCATGAACTTGGCGGGACCGGTGGGAGCGTAGTCCTTGGCGGCGAGCCGTGGCCCCACGATCTCCAGGACCCTGCTGCCCGCCAGGCCGCCGGCGAGCACCTCGTAGAGCGCCGCGACGTCCATGCCCGAGCGTTCGGCGAGCTCGGCAGCTTCGGCGAGTGCCGCCGTCGTGGTTCCCACGATGAGCTGGTTGCACGCCTTCGCGAGGGATCCCGAACCCAGCGGTCCCAGCCTCCGCACCGTGGTGCCCATCGCGCTGAACAGCGGCAGGAGCCGCCGGAAGTCCTCGTCGCCTGCGCCCGCCATGATGGCCAGGGTCCCGTCCACGGCACCTTTCGTGCCGCCGCTCACGGGCGCATCGACGACGACGGCGTTACCGCCGCTCGCCCGGGCCACCCGCGCCCCGAATTCCCGCACCCCGGCCGGCGAGACGCTGCTCATGACCACAACGGCGGTTCCGGCGGCCGGCGGCTGCGCGGACCAGCTGGCCAGGAGGCCCGCGGCTGAGTCCTCGATGTAGGAGAGGTCAGGGAGCATGAAGATGATGACCGGCGCGTCCCGGAGGTCCTCCACCGCGGCCACGCGTCCGCCCCCGAGGGCGCTGAACGCGTCGAGTGCTGCCGGTGAGCGGTTCCAGGCACTGACGGCCCAGCCTGCTTTGAGCAGGTTTGCCGCCATCGGCGCACCCATCAGCCCCAGGCCGACAAAGCCGGCTTCCTTCCGGTCCCGCTCCATGCTGCCTCGCTTCGTCGTGATTGGTTCAGTGGTCAATTTCAGAAATCTGTTCAATATCCTAACCTTCATTCAGTATGATGAACACCATGACGACTCAAACCACAGTCGCGATCGCCGTCCCGCTCGAAGCAGAGTTTGTGGAGCGCATCCGTGCAGTAGATCCTTCCGTTACTGTCCTTTATGAACCAGAGCTGTTGCCGCCGGAACGCTTTCCCGCGGACCACTCCGGAGATCCGGACTTCCGCCGGACGCCGGAGCAGGAGGAGCGCTACTGGGCCATGCTGAACAGCGCGCAGGTCCTGTACGGATTCCCCAACGAAAGCCCGGCAGGCCTCGCCAGGATCGCCGGCAGCAACCCCCACCTTGAGTGGATCCAGGCCATGGCGGCCGGCGCCGGCGGTGCCGTGAAGGCATCGGGGCTGGATGCCAGAACGCTGCAGAAGTTCAAGGTGACCACCTCGGCGGGCGTTCATGCCCTGCCGCTCGCGGAGTTCGCCGCCCTCGGAATCCTCAACGGCTTCAAGCGCAGCGCGGAACTCGCGCAGGACCAGGCGGCCAGGATCTGGCCCGAGCTGCGCACCCCCACCCGCCTGGTCAGCGGCTCCCGCCTGGTGATCACCGGTCTGGGCGAGATCGGGCTCGAGACTGCCCGGATCGCCCGCGCCCTGGGCATGACCGTCAGCGGCACCAAGAGGACCGTGGAGCCCATCGACGGCATCGAGGAAGTCGCGGACAACGCCGGCCTCGCCGGCCTGCTGGCCACGGCGGACGCCGTCGTCAATACACTTCCCGGCACGCCGCACACCGAGAAACTCTTCAACCGCGCAGTATTCGCGGCCATGAAGCCCGGAACGGTCTTTGTGAACGTGGGCCGCGGCACCGTGGTGGACGAGGAGGCCCTGCTGGACGCGCTCGGGAACGGCCAGGTCTCGTATGCGTGCCTCGATGTGTTTGCCGTGGAGCCGCTCCCCCGGGACAGCCCGCTGTGGAACCACCCCAGGGTGATGGTTTCCCCGCATACCTCCGCCCTCAGCGCAGCCGAAAACCGCCTGATCTCGGAGCGCTTCTGCACCAACCTGCGCACGTTCCTCGACGGCGGCGAGCTCCCGCACCTCGTGGACACGGTCCACTTCTACTAAGCCCACTTCTACTAAGCCCCTGCTTCGCACCAGCACCAACCAAACAAGGCGGCCCCACCGGAAACGGAGGGGCCGCCCTTTGCGTTGGTGCCGTGTCGCCAGAAGGCCGCGGCCCCTTCCCCAATGGAAGGAGCCGCGGCCTGAGGTTGTGCCGACGTCGGTCTGGGATCGAGGAGCGCCTAGCTCGCGTCTTCAGTGAGGAGGAGGTCGCGTCCCACCGTCTCGGGGGTGAAGAAGGTGGTAACAAACGAGATGAGTGCAAGAACCAGCGAGTAGATGGCGAGCACCAGCCAGGAGTGACCCGTGGCCGCCAGGAGCGCGGCGCCCACCAGGGGAACGAGTCCGCCGGCCATGACGGCGGAGAGTTCCCGGCTCATGGCCACACCGGTGAACCGGTACTGCGAACCGAAAAGTTCGGGCAGGAGCGGGCACTGCGGGCCGAGCATTGACTGAACGCCCAGGGCGATGCCCACCACCATGACTATCCAGACGAGCGTGACGTTGCCGAGCGTCACGAGATAGAACGCTGGCAGCGCGATGATCGCCTGGAAGAGTGCACCGTAGCGGTAGACGGGCACACGGCCGAACCTGTCCGACAGCGCACCGAAGGTGACCACCATAACGGCGGCGAAGCCGGCGGCGATGAGCAGGCCCACCGGACCGATGAACTTGTCGCCCGGGAATACCCCGTCCTTTGACGCCAGGAAGGCGATGAGGAGGGCGGAGTAGATCGAGGAATTGCCGTTCTCGCCCATCCGCAGGCCGATGCCGATCAGCACGTTCTTCTTCGAGTGCTTCCAGAGCTGGCCGATGGGGTTTTTGGCCACACTCTTGTGCTTCTCCAGCTCCTGGAAGACGGGCGTTTCCCTCAGCCTCAGCCGGATGAAGATGGCCACCGCAATCAGGATCACACTCGCCAGGAACGGCACCCGCCACAGCCAGCCTTCCAGGACGGCCTTGTCAGCCATGGCAATCAGGGCGAAGGTTCCGGCACCGAGCAGGGTGCCCAGCTGGATTCCGACAAACGGCAGCGAGGCGAAGAATCCACGACGCCGGCGCGGTGCGACTTCGGAAATCAGCGTGGTGGCGCCTGCCTGCTCCGCGCCGGCGCCCAGGCCCTGAAGGATGCGCAGGGTCACCAGGAGGACGGCGCCCAGCATGCCGGCCTGTTCAAACGTCGGCAGCAGGCCGATAGCGAAGCTCGCGGTTCCCATCAGGCCGATAGTGAGGATGAGGACCATTTTGCGGCCGAACCTGTCGCCGATGTAGCCGAAGATCAGGCCGCCAAAAGGCCGGGCTGCGAAACCCACGCCGTACGTAGCAAACGATGCGATCAAGGCGCCATCCTCGCCGAGCGGCTTGAAGAAGAGCGGGCCGAAAATCAGGGCCGATGCCAGGCCGTAGATGTAGAAGTCGTAGTACTCCAGAGCGGAGCCCACGGAGCTGGCAAGAGTTGCCCTTCGCAGCTGTTCCGGATCGACGACGGCGCCGTCCGCATCAGCCAGCGGTGTATTAGTACTAGTTGTCACAAGCACTCCCTCAAGAACACTCCAGACCCCCGTTGGCCTGGTGGGATAGGAGCAACACCCGGAGACATCGATCACTATGTTGAACAGCGTACAACATAGTGATCGGTTAGCCAATGTGTCATCAGATTTAGTTTTCAGGGAAGCCAATTGCCTGGCTGACGCCGCCAGCCCTACCCCATGGGATTGCCCAGGGACCGGGCCAGTTCCTGCAGTTCTTTCACCATCAGGGCGCCTTGTTCTTCCGAGTACGTGGCCTTCAGCGCGGTTACCGACAGGCCCAGGCTGGGCCCGTGCGCCCCCCGCGTGGGGACCGCGACGGCCAGGCAGACGACTCCCGTGGTTGATTCCTCATCCTCGAAGGCGTAGCCCTTGTCCCGGATGACGGCGAGCTGGGCCTTGAGCTCGGCGCCGGTCCGGAGCGACTTCGGGGTCAGGACCGGAAGTTCGGCGTCGTCCGGGAACATCTCGGCGATGTCGTGGTCATGCAGCCGCGCCAGCAGCGCCTTACCCACCGCGCAGAGGGACACCGGCATCTTGTCACCAATGTTGGAGGTGAGGCGAACAGCGGGATGGCCTTCATAGCGGGCCAGATAGATGACGTTTGTGCCGTCCAGCATGGCGATCCGGACGGTTTCGCCCGAAAGCGTTGGCGCCTGTTCACAAAACCGGTAGAACTCCTGGACCTCGTCAAGGCGGCTGAGGTACGCCGCGCCGAGCTCAACCAACTTCCGCCCGAGGGTGAACTCGGCGCCCTGGCGGTTGATGAGCCTGGCCTCCTCGAGCGCAAGCAGGAGGTTCGACGTCGAAGACTTCGGAATTCCGAGTTCCCTGGCGAGGTCGCTCAGCGTGAGGCGTCCGGTCGCAGAGGCAGCCAGTGCCTCCAGTACAGCGGCGGCGCGGATGACCGCGGGTGCGGGCGAGGCGCTCCCAAGACCGTCGGAGGTTCGGGGAACTCGGGAATCGGCCATGATTCTCCTTCAGGTTTCGCGCGTATGTCGCCGGCGCCATTCGAGTGCTGTTCATTCAGCTGAACAGTAACCATCATAATGGCTGGAGCCGGAAACCGTGCCGCCGCTGCCGTTGCCTCGTCGCATTGGTTCCGCGAAGAGTGATGCGTTGTGATTTCAGCGGTCAGGCCTGACACAGGATGCAACCGAACGCAGTCAGGCCGCGGCCACCACGGGATTCGTCAGCTCCCCGATGCCCTCAATGTGGCAGGTGACTGTGTCGCCGGGAACGATGCGCGCGCACTCGGCGGGGAAGCCGGTGAGCACCAGATCGCCGGGATGAAGCGTCATGAAGGATGTCACGTAGACCAGGATTTCCTCCACTCCCCAGCCGAGATCAGCGGAGCCGGCCGCCTTGAGTTCGGTGCCGTTGTGTCTGATTCCGATCCTCAGGTTGGCGCCATCCAGCTCCGTGACGATCCACGGCCCCACCGGAGTGAATGTGTCCCGGCTCTTGGCGCTGATCCACAACTCGTCGGAGTTCTGCAAGTCCCGCGCGGAGACGTCATTTCCGATGGTGAACCCCAGAACTGCGGTCAGCGCGTTGCTGAGCGTCAGTCCGCGGACTTTACTCCCGACGACGATTGTCAGTTCCGCTTCCGGGTCGACGCGGCCCACGTCTGGCTCCAGTTCTATGGCGTCCCCCGGACCGACCACGCTGGTCGCCGCCTTGTGGAAGGCCTGTGGCGGGAGATCGCGTCCCGCTTGGCCGGTGTTGTGCGCCATGCCCAGGACGTTGGCCGGGACGCTTGGCGCCAGGAAGGTGAACGAGCTTTCTTCAACCGTGTCACCGCTTTCCCAACCACTGCGCCGTGCGCTGCCGGCGTTGGCCACCGATCCAGGGAAGGGCGTGTTGATCACCGTCCACGCCTTTCCTGCTTCACTGTCGAAGCCCGGGGCATCGTTTGCGACGAAAAAATGCTCGGTCTCCGACACATGGGAGAGGGGGCGGACTCGGGCGATTCGGCGGGCACTCGTGGCAGTCATGAAGACATCCTAGGCCCCCATTACGCCACCGAATGGGCCATTTCCGTGGCTGGCACCTGTGGCCTTGGGTTTAACATTTGCGGACTTTCACGGTATATTCGTAACAAGCCTTCCACCGCGGCATCCCCCAATAGTCGCGGTGGAAGGCTTTGCCATTGCCTCTTTCCCGCGCTTCCCTAGGCGGCGTCCGCGACGGCGTCCCGCAGCCGCCACCCACCGCCCAGCCCATCCCGGATGAGTTCCATTGTGGTCAGCGCCGAGCCCCGGTTGCGGCCACGCGTCGCCTGGACCTGCCACACCTCCACATCGACGCGGCTCAGCCCCTTCGGCATCCGCCGTTCGGACTCCCACCAGCTCACCCGCTCAAACCAGTGGACCGGCTCGGCGCCGACAATCCATTCCCGGCCGCCGCGGACCACGGCCAAGGGCTTCCCGTCCGGGCCTGATTTCACCATCACATGTTCCATGCCGACAAGGCTATTGCGAGGGTATGACACTTCCTCGCGCGGGTCCCGTGGCTGCTGCGCTGGAGGCAAACTCGTGGATCGCTCCGGACTATATTTGAACCCTGGGCATGCCAGCAGCGACTCCGCGCCATACAACGGACGATGAGGTTCACAGCGTGCAAAAAACAGGAAGCATCCGATTGCGCGCCACCGCCACTCGCGCGGCCATCGCCGTTGCAGCCATCGCGGTCACCACCTTCATCTCGTTCTTCAGACTCCCCAGAACTGTCCTGGACACCGTTTGGGCCGAAGATGGTCCGGTGTTCCTGCAGCAGGCAATGTCTAGCGGGGGATCCGACGCAATCTTCGCTCCTTACCAGGGTTATCTGCACGTCGTTCCACGGCTCGCCGCAGAGGCAGTTGTGGACTTCGTTCCGGTCGAGAACTTCGCCGCAAGCCTGGCCTTTGTCTCCTGCTTTGTGGTCGCCTTGGTTTCCTACCTGACGTTCCACTGCGCCGCGGCCCTGACTTACAGTCTCTGGGTCAGACTCGCCTGGGCGGCCATCCCGATTTTGGTCAGCGTCGGGCCATACGAAATCCTCGGCAACACGGCCAACCTCCACTGGTATCTCCTGTGGCTCGTTCCGTGGCTGCTACTGAAGCCTGCGCAAAGCCGCCCCGAAGCTGTCATCCTCTTCCTCGCGGCAGTGTTGTCCGGGCTCACCGAAGTGATTTCCGTGGTGTTCCTTCCCCTGGTTCTGCTGCACCTTCGTGACAAGGCATACTGGCCGGCGCGCGCCGGCCTGCTGGTCGGCGCCGGCAGCCAGATCTACACGACCCTTCTCTACCCCCGAGTTCCCAGCAACGGGCAGGCTTGGGACCCGTTGTCAGTGGTTGTGGGCTGGTTCATCAACATGGCGGGCGTCATCTTCTTTGGTTCGTCGCGCAATCTGGGGCTCAACATCCTGAATTTCGGGGCGGGCCCGGTGGTCCTCGGGTTTCTTCCGATCGCCGCCGCCCTGGTGTATCTGCTCGTCAGGGGCAAGCGGGAGCATCGTCTTCTGGCTCTGTTCTTTGTCGCCGCGTCGCTCGGGGTGTGGGCGGCCTGTCTGGTGGCAAACCCTCGGGCGCAGTTCGACTATCTCCACCTCGCTCATGCCCAGTGGGCGGAATTCACTCTCACCAGATATTCGGCGGTACCGGCCATGTTCATGCTGGGCCTGTTTCCGCTGCTGGCAATGTCCATCCGTCGCGAGTCGGTCCAGGCACCTGCCGCAGTCCTGGCATCCTTCACTGTCCTGCTGGCCGTCTCCTACTTTCCCACGCAAGTGGGCCGGGAACAGGGACCGTCCTGGAATGCAGGCGTGGCCGGCGCCCGCGCAGCGTGCCTCGGGGCACGCGATGATGAGACTCGTCCTGTCCAGGTGGCACCCAACGGCTGGTCCGTCTCAGGCGTAGCGATGCCCTGCTCCCGTTTAAAAGGACAGTTCCCTCCAGACCACTAAAAAACCCCGTCGTTGCCGGCCTCTCGGCCTGCAACGACGGGGTTCTGCTGGTGGGTCCTACCGGGATCGAACCGATGACATCCACGGTGTAAACGTGGCGCTCTACCAGCTGAGCTAAAGACCCAACCGCGGTCTTGGCGCTTCAGCGCTTCAACCAACGAACAGCTACTGTACCGGATGGAGCAGGCAATACGCCAATCGTCCCACCCCGCCCGGGCCCGGCCGGCGATGGACCGGTCAGAGCGGCGGGAGCTCCTCGGCGAGCCAGGTCAGGGCCCCGCTGACACCGGCGTCGAACTTGATCGTGGCGAGGGCATCCCCCCGGGTCTGGCCCCTGTTGATGATGACGACGGGCTTGCCCTGCCTCGCCGCATGCCGGACAAACCGCAGCCCGCTCATCACCGACAGTGAAGAGCCCGCCACCACCAGCGCCCCGGCCTCGTCCACCATGGCGTAGGAGCGTTCCACCCGGTCCTTGGGAACATTCTCGCCGAAGTATACGAAGTCGGGCTTGAGCGTTCCGCCACAGGCCGGGCACTGCGCCACGACGAAACTCTCGATCAGGCCGGAATCCTCCACGGTGGCGTCGGCGTCGGGCGCCATCTCCACCACACCGGCGGCCAGTGCCCGTTCCAGGAAGCCCGGGTTCAACTCCTCCAGCACGCCAGCCAGCAGGCTGCGGCTGTAGCGGCGGTGGCAGTTCAGGCAGACCACCTGATCGAACCGTCCATGCAGGTCCACCACATTGATGCTGCCGGCGTCCTCGTGCAGGCGGTCCACATTCTGGGTGATGAGTCCGGTGAGCAACCCGCGCTGTTCCAGCCGGGCGACGGCGGCGTGGCCGCCGTTGGGGTCTGCGCGCCGCAGGTGCGACCAGCCGATGTGGTTGCGGGCCCAGTAGCGCCGCCGGTTTTCCGCTTCGCCGATGAATTCCTGGTATGTCATCGGCGCACGGGGCGCGGCGCCGGGTCCCCGGTAATCGGGTATTCCGGAGTCGGTGCTCAGGCCGGCGCCGGTCAACACGGCGAAGCGGCCGCCGGCAAGGATGCCGTGGATTTCCCGCAACACCTCGAGTTCATCCCGGGCGGGTTCGGCGGCGGCGACGGGCGGCAGACTGGCGAAGCCAGTCATGCCGATGCCGGGGCGCCGCTGCCTCACTGGATCAGCTCCCGGCGAGTCCCGACAGGGCGGCGCGGTATTCAGCAAAGTCCCTGGCCTGGCCGCGGGGATTCACCACCACATAGCGCACGATTCCACCCGCATCGATGATGAAAGTGCCGCGCTGGGCCATGCCGCTCCCGGCGTCGAACACCCCATACCGTGAGGCGACGGCGCCGTGCGGCCAGAAGTCGGCGAGGAGGTCGAAGGCGTAGCCCTCTTTCTCCGCGTAGGCCCGCTGGGCGAACTTGCTGTCCACGGATACGCCCAGCACAGCGGCGTCGGCATCCTCGAAAAGCGCCAGGTTGTCCCGGATTTCGCACAGCTCTCCGGTGCAGATGCCCGAGAACGCGAACGGGAAGAACACCACAACCACGGTCCGGCCCCGCAGCCCGGAGAGCCTGATCGGTTCGCCGAACTGGTTAACCAGTTCGAAGTCGGGAGCCTGCTCCCCGACGGCGGGCACCGTGCCGGCTGCAGTGCCGGCTGCGGTGCCTGTTACTGTGCCGATTATGGTGCCACTGGCTGAGGTCACTTGTTCTTCCGCGTGACCAGCCGGGTGGCGCTCCAGTCCTGGGAAACGCCCGCGGAAGTTGTGACGTGGAGACCGGCAGTGGGGGCCGCGTCCTGGATGTCAGAGGGAGACACGTAGCCGCCCCGTCCGGACTTCGGCGTCAGGACCCAGACCACGCCGCCCTCGCTGAGGGTGGTCAGCGAATCGACAAGCGTGTCCACGAGGTCGCCGTCGCCGGCCCTCCACCAGAGAATGGCGGCATCGACTACTTCGTGGTCGTCTTCATCGAAGAGTTCCGAGCCCGTGAGATCTTCGATGTCGTCGCGCAAATCGAAGTCGACGTCGTCGTCATAACCGAATTCCTGAATCAGGTCCCCGGTTTTGAAACCCAGTTTTTCCGCCACATTTACCGAAGTGGCGGCGTCGGCCTCGCTCACGTGTTGCTCCTATGCTTAGTCATTTTATTGAACCTAGTGATTTCCATTACTCCAAGCCAACACCCTTTGCGCCTGCGCTTCAAGCTGTTGGCCCCGCGATCCGCCATATTCTGCGTCACACACGACGATCCGAGCGCCGCGGGGCGGCACTTCCTCACACAACCAGTATGCCGGTCAAATACGACAGGGCCCCCACGCGATGGCTACGCATCCCCGAGCTGTCAGAGCTAGAGTGGCTGATAACGACTACGCCCGCGAGGGCGAACGCCCCGCTGACTCAGGCGGAAATAGTTGTGATTGGACCTTGCCCGGCGCACATGACCGGGCAGTTGTAACCGATATGTCGCACACGTCGCGTTCACGCCGGGCAGTTACCCTGCCCGAGCTGAGGGCGCCGATGAATGCGCTCAAAGAGAGGTTGGACGTGGCTGCAGGAGAAGATACCTCCCATATCCTCAGCGGGTTGACAAACCAGCTGCCTGATCGTGATCCGGAAGAGACCGCCGAAT
>NZ_JBEPNP010000042.1:0-12799 GCF_040546335.1 Arthrobacter sp. UYEF20
CGCCGACACTCCGCGCTCGATTACCGACGGCCCAACGAAGTCCACTATGGTTATCGACAGCCAGCACTGGCAGCGTAGAAGAATCCACCAATTCCGCTGTCCGAAATCCTCGCGGCAGCTCATAGATCCACAACGCCTTGCCCAACTCTTCCTGAGCAAGCACCGTTAGGGAACTTGCCCGACCAAATGACCCGGAACGCAGTAGAAGCTCCGCGTCGCGCACCAAAGACGCAGCGTTATCCATCAGAGCTTTCCAAAGCTCCCGGGCATTCTTTGCAGAAAGCTCCATGCAACAACCTCCGAGTTCATGCCATGGTCGGGAACCTATCAGTCCAACAAGTCTGCCCCGACATGAGGTGGTCCACTTCCTTGGAACCGGGTCACCCCCGGTGGGACACGCCCCCGCGGATTCGGATCTGCGGAATGCCGCGTATCCTGCCTGTCCCGTAAGTTGTCCCAAAACTTTCGCCACAATGACCGTCACAGGTGCAACTTTCGGTACGGTGCCAGCATGGATATTGGACATGCGTGTGGAGTTCAGCGCTTCGTGGCGGCGTTCCGTGACCGCTCGATGTCGCAACCCTACGTGTCAGGGTTGGGTGAGGCCAGTACCTCATAGCAACTTCGTCTAATTCGTAGGGCGAGAATCAGGAACATCACTAATGTCTATCTCCACAATTTCCCCGGTGCGGGAAGATGGGTCCATGAGTAATCCTGGCCCCCGCGCCGGTGGCCCGAGTCCTCGAAGGTCGTTCACTCCGGCACAAAAATTAGCCCACCTGGACGCCTACCAGCAGGCCTGTGATGACGGCACCGGCGGCGGAGCCTACCTGCGGAGCGAGGGCCTGTATTCCTCGCAGATCACCGAGTGGCGCAAGCTCCGTGATGCCGGCGTGCTCGAGGGCAAAAAGCCCGGTGAGACGATCTCGTGGTCTTCGCGGTCTACAGCATCGCCGTATTCTCCTGAGCCTCGCGGCCCGCCAAAGAAAACGGACAAGATGCCGTGGCACGTCCACCGATATGACACGTGGGTTCTACCCCGACCTCGTCCTTGCACCCTCTACGCCGCCAATTGAAGCTGCATTTAGGCGCCGTTCCCAGCTAACAATCACAGCAAGAGGCTTCCAAGAAAAACCGAATCCGAGACGAGCCGAAATTGCCCGCCTGTCACGAGACGGGGAGGATCTTCTGACCGGGTGCGACTTTCGCGAGCAGGGTACGTTCTGCCAATTCAGCGATTTTGCGGGTCGCCGGCGAGAGATACGATGCCTCTCTTTGAACGAGGGCGAGCGTGTCGTAGAGGGGTTCCTTAAAGGGGACCGTTTTGATGTTGCTGGGAAACGTCGGAGCCTCCGCTATGGTCCGGGAGACGATGGTGTCTGCGGCGCCTGTCGCGACCAGGCTCAGGGCTGTTTCGACGTGTTCCACCTCGATGTCCGGATCGATTTTCAAGCCCAGGAGCTGGGCTCGCTCCTGGATCTGCTTGCGGGTCGGGTCGTTCCAGCCGGCGTATGCGTCGTAGAGGATGATTTTTGATTCGGCAAACTCTTCGATGGTCATGGGTCCGCGCCGTGGGCTGCGCGTGGTTGATGCGTAGAGAACTTCGTCGCGGAAGAGGGGTTTGACGACAAGACCTCGCTCCAGGACAGGCAGAACCACGAGCCCTGCCTCGATCTCGCCGTTTGCCACGGACTCCGCCACGAGCGCGGAATTCAGGCCGACAAGCCGGACCTTTACCTTGGGATAGCGCTTGTGGAAGCGCTGAACGAGATCTGAGAGGTCGTAGTAGCCGGCGTTGCGCAGGACGCCGAAGGTGCAGACGCCTCCTTCCAGGGAGGAGATGGAGTGCAGTGCCTGGATCCCGTTGTCGAAGGAAGTCACGGATTGCTTCGCATGGTCCCGCAGTTCAACGGCTGCGTTTGTCGGGATCAGGCGCCGGCCTCCTCGACTGAAGAGGCTGAGCCCGATTTCCTGTTCCAGTCGGCCGATGAGTTCCGAAACGGACGCCTGGCTGATTTCCAGCCTTCCGGCTGCCGCGGTGAAGGAACCTAGATCGTAGGCTGCCAGAAAGGCCCTGAGCTGGGTGAGAGTCACAGGGTAATCCTATGACTCCGGCGTCATGTTAGGGGTATACCAAGAAAAGTCCACAAATATTGGCCCGAAAACCGCCGATCCAGGCTGGCGCGCCCTGTGGGGTCAGTCACTCCAGGAATGCCTGGAAATCAGGGGAAAACCATCCATCAACGGAAAATGTGAGACCAATCATGTGGGGTTAACCCTATGATTCATATCGTTGTACATAGGGTTGTGCGATACAGGCGCCGTGTCTACCGTTTTTCGTATGCAGATCAACGACGCCGACAAGGCATACATCCACGGAAACTTCTCCACCCTCAAGGAACCGGCCGTTGGAGGCGTGCCGGCACAGCGTCTTCCCGCCGTTATCGAGACCGTTTCGGCGATGCTCAGCGACATCGAAAAGAACGGCATCGATGCCGTCATCAGGTACTCCCAAAAACTCGACGGCTGGGAGGGCAAGGACATCGAGATCAGCCGGGCCGATTTGGCCAGGACCGGCGACCAGCTGACCCCTGCGCTGCGCGAAGCTCTTGCCGCGGGCGCCGAACGCACCCGCATATTCGCCATCGAGCAGCGTGAACACCTGACCGACTTTGAAACCGAAATCGTTCCCGGCGTCTTCGCCGGCCAGCGCTACATCCCCGTTCCCCGCGTCGGCGCGTACCTTCCCGCCGGCCAGTTCCCGATCCTCGCCAGCGCTTTCATGACCGTTGGTGTCGCCAAGGCCGCGGGCGTCCCGACCGTCATCGCCTGCACCCCTCCGACGAGCCCGGCTGCCGGTCACCCGGCCGTTCTGCACGCCGCCTACCTCTCCGGCGTGGACCGTGCGTTCGCCGTCGGCGGCGTTCAGGCACTGGCCGCGATGGCCTTTGGGCTGCTCGGTGAGCAGCCCGCAGACATTCTCGTCGGTGCGGGCAACGCCTACGTCACCGAAGCCAAGCGCCAGCTGTTCGGCCGGGTCGGCATCGACCTGCTCGCCGGCCCGTCCGAGGTCGCCGTCATCGCGGACGAATTCGCGGACCCCGAACTCGTCGCCGCGGACCTGCTTGGTCAGGCCGAGCATGGCCCCCTCTCCCCCGCCTCCCTGGTCACCACCTCCCGCGCGTTCGGCGAGGACGTCATCCGCCACATCGAAAAGCAGCTCGAAACCCTGGCCACCCGCCACATCGCCGGTCCGGCTTGGCGCGACTACGGCACCGTGTACGTCGCCGAAGACCGCGAAACCGCCATCGAGATCATGGACACGCTCGCACCCGAGCACCTGGAAATCCAGACCAAGGACGACAGCTACTACCACGACAACCTGAAAAACTACGGCTCGATCTTCCTCGGCCCCTGGTCAACGGTCGCCTACTCGGACAAGGGCATCGCCGGAACCAACCACGTCCTGCCCACCGGCGGCGGGGCACGCTCCTCCGCCGGTCTGTCCGTCTCCCGGTTCCTCAAGCCCCTCACCTACCAGCGGGTTGAGAAGGAAGCGACCCCGCGTCTGGCGAACTACGTAGCTACCATCTCCGAGTTCGAGGGCATGGAAGCACACCGAGCCACAGCTACACTGCGCCTGGACCGCTTCAACCGCTAATCCCCCCACTAGACAAAGGCAATCCGATGAAAAGCACAAGCAAACTAGGCAAACGTCTCGGGGTGCTGCTGCCGATGACGCTGGCGGCGGCCCTGGCCCTGACCGCATGCGGAGGGGCTTCCAACAGCTCGACCCCCGAGCAGAAGACGATCACGATCGCGACATCCAATGACGCCCCGTTCGCCTTCACCGACCAGGGCACCGGCGAGCTGAAGGGCATTGACGGCGAGATGATCAACGAGATCGCCGCAGCCAAGGGCTGGAAGGTCAAGACCTTCGTGACGGACTTCAACACGCTCATCCCCGGTCTCATGGCGAAGAAGGCCGACGTGATCGTCGATGCCATGTACATCACGGACAAGCGCAAGGAACAGATCAACTTCACCGACCCCTGGTACGTCCAGGGCGAGGGCATGCTGGTCCCGGGTGACTCCACGCTGAAGTCCCGCGACGACGTCAAGGGCAAGGTGCTCGGCGCCCAGACCGGCACCGTGTTCACCGACTTCATCGGGACCCTCGGCGGAAGCCAGACGAAGTTCTTCGATTCCCAGGCAGCCCTCATCTCTGCCGTGGAAAACAAGCAGGTCGACGCCGCATTCACCGACAGCGCCGTGATCGCGTACAGCCTGGTGCAGAAGCCGAACCCGAAGATCGAGCTCGTCTCCCCGTACAAGCCGTACTTCCCCGGAACCATCGGCGCCGGCGTCCGCAAGGACGACACCCAGCTCCTGGCAGACCTGAACTCCGGACTTGCGGACCTCAAAAAGACTCCGAAATACCTGGAGATCCTGAAGAAATACGGCCTCGGCGAAGAGAACGTCTCGAAGTAGATTCTTCTAGCGGCCGGCCCTGCAACCCACCCTCTCGCAACGAGGATGCAGTGCCGGGGCCGGCCGCACCGGATTCCATTCATAGACGACCGTGACTGACCCGCAAGTTAGGTAGCTCCTTCCGATGGACTTCATCAACAACACCCTCGCAGTGTTCCCCGCGCTCCTTGGAGCCGTGCCGATCGTACTGCAGCTCGCCCTCGGCGCAATGGCGCTGGCCCTGATCCTGGGCCTGCTGATCGCCCTGGCGAGAATTTCAACCTTCAAGATCCTGCGCGCCATTTCCACCCTGTACGTCGAAGTGATGCGCGGAACCCCGCTCCTCGTACAGCTCGTGTACATCTTCTTCGTACTCCCCAGCATCGGCGTAGAAATCCAGCCGATCCCCGCCGGCATTTTGGGCCTTGGCCTGAACTACGCCGCCTACCTCTCCGAAGTGTTCCGTTCCGCGATCCTCTCCGTGGAGCACGGCCAGACCGAAGCCGCCCTGTCTCTCGGCTACACCCCGAACAAGACCCTGTGGAAAGTTGTCATACCTCAGTCGTTCGTGGTCTCGATGGGCCCCATCGGCAACTACTTCATCGCCATGGTCAAAGACACCGCACTGACCTCGGTCATCGCCGTGACCGAAATCCTGAAGACGGCCAACATTCTGAACAGCCAGACGTTCCAGACCACGGCCATCTACACGGCCGCCGCCGTCCTCTACCTCATCATCAGCCTCCCACTCTCACGCGTTGTGGTTGTGCTCGAACGAAAGGCACGGGCCAATGGCTGAGAACACCATCATAAGCATCCAGGATGTCCACAAGACCTTTGTGCTCACCCCGAAGCAGACCATCTGGAACCGCCTCACCGGCAAGGCCCATGTAGAGAAGCGCCTCGAGGTCCTCAAGGGCGTGGACCTGGACATCCACCGCGGCGAAACCGTTGTCATCCTCGGATCCAGCGGCTCAGGCAAGAGCACACTGCTCAGGTGTATCAACAAGCTCGAAACCGTTGACGGCGGCCGCATATTTGTCAACGGACACCTCATCGGCTATGAAGAAAAAGACGGTCAGCTGATCAGCGAAAAGCCCTCCATCACCGCGAAAAAGCGGACGGATATCGGCATGGTGTTCCAGCACTTCAACCTGTTCCTGAACAAGACCGCGCTGGGCAATGTCATGGCCCCGCTGCGCGACGTCAAGGGCCTGTCAGCCGAGAAGGCGCGCCAAATCGCCTTGCCCAACCTGGAAATGGTCGGACTCGGCGACAAAGCCGATAACTTCCCCAGCAAACTGTCCGGTGGCCAGAAACAGCGTGTCGCCATTGCCCGTGCCCTGGCCATGGAACCGAGCGTGATGCTTTTTGATGAACCCACCTCGGCGCTGGACCCCGAACTCGTCGGCGAAGTCCTGGCGGTCATCAAGAAGATCGCCCGGCAGGGAACAACGATGGTGATCGTGACCCACGAGATGCAGTTCGCCAGAGAGATCGCAGACCGGATTGTCGTCATGGACCAGGGCGTCATCGTGGAACAGGGACCACCGGAAACAGTCTTCACCAACCCCCAGCACGCCAAGACCAAGGCCCTGCTCAGCCGTTCCGGAATCATCCCTCCCAAACACGACTGACCGCCGGCAGCGGCGCCCCCGAAAACCGATAGCAGGAGATCACCAATGCAGCCATGGAGCGTCCGCGAATTCCATGCAGATGACCTCGACCAGATCATCAGCGTTTGGCAGGCCTCCCGCACCGACGGTGCCCGTCCGGTCTACAGTCTCACTGAGATCATCGAGGCGTGCTCCAATGACCTGGCCGTAGTTGCTGCGGTGCAGGGGCGGGTTGTCGGAGCGGCCGCCTGCCGTATCCAGGAAGACCGCGCCTGGATTTTCATGCTCGCACAAGCCCCGACTGGCGCGGGCAGGGCCTCGGAAGTGCCCTGCTCGCCGGTCTGGAACGAAGGCTGACAGCCCGCGGGGTCCGACGGATTTCAGCCCTGCTCCCGGCCTCGGAAACCCGGGTCACGGCCTTTCCGCAACAGCGACTACCGCTTTGAAGAA
Source organism: Arthrobacter sp. UYEF20 (assembly GCF_040546335.1). NCBI lineage: Bacteria > Bacillati > Actinomycetota > Actinomycetes > Micrococcales > Micrococcaceae > Arthrobacter > Arthrobacter sp. UYEF20. The sequence goes on from NZ_JBEPNP010000042.1 coordinate 6,537, forward strand.
GACCTGCACTACTTTGAACGGCTTATCCCCGTTCAGCCAGCGGAGCTCGGTTCGTTGGCCCAGCTGGGCGGGCGGCTGCTCGCCCAGGGCCTGTGGGAGGACCTGGCCGGCATGCAGCACAAGAAGGAACTGATTGAACAGCGCTGCCCGAAAGACCTCGCAGCATGCACTTGAACGGGCAGTCGACCAGGACACGGATCCATCCACCGCGCCGGCGCTGACGACCGCCGCCTATCTCAATGCCATCCGCGAAACCAGGGCGACCGTCACCGAAGCCGTCGTCAAGGACTTCGTGGAAGACATCGACAACATCGCCCGCACCTGACCCATCCCAAGGGACACCAGACCGAGAGGCATCATGAAAAAGCGAAGTCCACATAGGTCCGCCCACGGCAGGAAAGACGCCGGGGCTTCCGGCCCGAAGACGGGCGAACACTGCCCGGCCACCGGGTGGTGGGCTCCCGCCGGCAATGACGCAGGCGCGCAATTCCTCAGTGAGGGAAGCCTCATGCCCCCTGACAACGGCGAGATCGCCTTCTGGGCACTTGTGTCCGCCCGGCACGAATCCCCGAAACCAAAATACGACTACCCAGCGTCAGGAATTTCCGTTGACAGTCTCTGACCCCTTCAGATACGCGACGTATCGCGCCCAAAACCGTGCCGTCGCTGTACCCCTACCAAGTGAACCCGCATACGAGCAGGCGTGACCGGGCAACTACGAGGATGGCTGCTTCTTCTGCACCGGCCCGGAAACAGACTAAACCACCGAAAGTTCACCGGGACCGATGACCATGACCAAGCTGTCCTTCTGCTGACCCATGCGGCGCTGTCGCCGGCCAGCACATGGGCTCCGGCGGCCAGTGCGGACACCGCGACGGTTACGGCAACGGCAACGGCAACGGCAACGAGGAAATCGGAACGGGGCGCTCATGGTCGCCGCCCTTCCACGCCTAATCTTCCTTCATGCTTGTAGACGTCCAACAATGGCCCACATCCTTAGAACCGGAACGCCCTCGGCGGGACACTCCGCTGTGACTGTTAGTTCGGAATGGCGGTTTTTTCACAGCTCGGGCTGGCGGTTTTCGATCCGTTGCCGACGGCTGCGGCAGCAGTCAAGGTTCGGCTGTGCTGCCCGTTTCTGGAGGCTGTGTGCCGGCTGGATCACGGACCGAGCCGCAGCAGTGCGTCTTATTTCGCCCGGGGAGATCCTCGTATGAAAGGTCTCGCGACGGCCGCTGAAGGACGGAGGCGTCCCGAGCCGTCAGGCCGGTGTGATCGCGCCGAGTCCTGCGAGGTATTCCTGGGCGTCGAACTCCGGGATTAGCGCGGATTGGACGATGAAGCCCTGGCACACTCCCAGCATCACCGCAGCGTATTTCCCGGCGCGGGAGGAAGCTTCCGCGGGTGTCAACCCGCGGGACTGGGTGTACCAGGTGACGAGGTAACCGGCGAAGAGTTCCTTGAGCCCGGTGACCGTTCCGGCCGCTATACGGGCCAGCCCCGGATCGGTCATCGCCTCGGCCCAGACCTGAAGGAGGAGTCCGCGCTCGATGATGTCCTCCCCGATGCTTTGCAGGAATGCTTTGAGCACCTCACGGGGTTCGGGCAACGGGTCAGACGAGCGTAGCGCGTTGATCTCATCCAACAGGTGGTCCAGGACCCCATGAACGGAAACCTCGATGAGTTCGTCCTTGCCCTTGAAGTGGCTGTAGATGGCACCTGCCGACAGCCTGGACTCAGCAATGATGTCGGCCATCGAGGTTCCCTGGAACCCCTTGCGGCCAAAGCAGCGCAACGCCGCCGCCGCGATCTCCAGACGGCGGGCCTGACGGTAAGCATCTGTCACTCTCGGCATGCGGCACCTTCCAAAAGAATGGTTGTTCTTGACAGGATCCCCTGCCGTCATCCACCATAGAGAATAATCATTCTTTTTACTAGTCGGGAGAAACCCATGCCCATCGTTCCTGCGGCCGCGCCGCACACCAAGTGGTCGCGCGTGGTCCTTATCGCGATCGCGGCCGCGGCCATTGTTGGTGTGGTCCTGCTCGCCTTCACTTGGTCCGGCGTCACGTCTTCGGCGAAGGACATCCCCCTGGCCGTCACTGGCCCGGACGCGCAGGTCCAGGCACTGGAAAAGGCGTTGGAGGACAAGGCAGCCGGAACCTTCACGATCACCACGGTGAACAGCAGGGACGCGGCCACGGCCCTCATACGCTCTCGGGACGCCTACGGTGCGGTGGTGCTGGGGCAGACCCCCGAGGTCCTCACCGCCTCCGCAAACGGCACCGCGGTGAGCCAGATCCTCCCCGGCGTCGCCCAGCAGATCCAGAGCCAAATCAACCAGGCCGGGGCGTCCGCACCGGCGGCGGCTCCGAAGGTGATAGTGACCGACCTCGTTCCGCTCGCGGCGTCAGATGCGAAAGGCACCGGCCTGGCGTTGGCGGGCTTCCCGCTGGCCATGGGCGGGATGATCGGCGGCATCCTCGTCTCGCTCACGGTGGTGGGCAACCGGCGCCGGCTGGGCGCCCTGGCCCTGTACTCAATCCTGGCCGGCGGCATCATTGTGCTGGTGATGCAGGGGCTCTACGGCGTGCTGCAGGGCAACGCCATGCTCAACGGTCTGGCCGCCGCGCTGTCGCTGCTTGGAACCAGTTCATTCATCGTCGGGCTCAACGCACTGATCGGCACTGCGGGTATCCCGGTCGGTGCCGTGATCACCATGCTGATCGCCAACCCCATCTCTGCCGCCTCCGCACCCATGCAGTTCCTCCCCGGACCCTGGGGCACAATTGGTCAATGGTTAGTCCCGGGAGCCTCGACCACCTTGCTGCGGGACCTCTCCTATTTTCCGGACGCCAACACACTGTTCCCCTGGCTGGTCCTGGCCGGATGGACCCTCGCCGGGGTCCTGTTCACCATGATCGGACACTTCCGCAACCAGGAAGTCGTCCACATCGAAGGCTCCCTCGACCCAGAGCCCGGGTCGACCAGGGCCACGGCTAACACTGAGGGAGTCCGGTTGCCATGACAGATTATGAGGTTGACGTCCTCGTTGCAGGAGCTGGCCCGGTCGGACTCATGGCCGCATGGCAACTGGCCCGGTGGGGTGTTTCGGTTCGCTTGGTGGATGCCGCGCCCGGTCCGGCCACGACCAGCCGCGCGCTGGCCACGCACGCTCGCAGCCTGGAAATTTACGATCAGCTCGGAATTCTCGGCGACATCGCTCCGCACGGAACGAGAGTCAACGGGTTCATCCGCCATCAGGGCGACCGCGCGACACGGGTCAACTATGAATTCGGCGACCTGGTGACCCGGTTTCCGTTCATGTTCAATATCGATCAGGTGATCACCGAACGCGTGCTTCGCGGATATGCCGCTTCGGCCGGCATCGAAGTGGAGTGGAGCACCAGGCTGGAGTCGTTCCAGCACGACGCTGACGGCGTCACGGTCATGTTGCGCAGCGGCGATGGCTCCAGCGCGGGGCAGGAGACCGTGCGTGCGCGATACCTCTGGGGATGCGACGGCGGACACTCGACCGTCCGCAAGATCCTCGAGCTCCCGCTGGCAGGCGAAGCCGCCCACACCTGGCTGATCGCCGATGCAATCGTGCACACCAATCTGGAGCGAGATGGCCTGCACTCGCTGTCCCCAGCCGGCGGCGCGCTGATGCTGTTCCCGTTTCCGGATCCGGGCAAGTGGCGGCTACTGGACACGACCGGCGAAGGAGAGCCTGAGCACCCCGAGCAGATCGCCCGGCAATTCAGCACCAAGTTGTCCCAGGCTCTGGGACGCGAGACCATCGTGGACACCCCCAGTTGGGCGTCGAAGTTCACCATCCAGCAGCGCGCGGTACCCGCGATGCACGTCGGGCGGTGTTTCGTTTCTGGTGACGCCGCCCATGTTCATTCCCCCGCGTCCGGGCAGGGCCTCAACACCGGCATCCAGGACGCGCACAACCTGGCGTGGAAGCTGGCCATGGTCGTAAACGGACACGCCGACGCTGGGCTGCTCGATACCTACGACGCCGAGCGCGTTCCCATCGGCCAGGCCCTACTCGCCTCCACCGGGGCGGTCACGGACTCGGCCATGGTCGACACCACCACCAAGGACACCCAGGACTCCCAGGACTCCGATCGTGGCTTCATTCGCCAGCTCATCCGGAACGCGTCAGGTCTAAGCATCGCTTACCCCGACAGCCCGCTCACGGTGCCAGAGGACAAGTCAGGTGAAGGTCCACGACCTGGCCAGCGACTCACCCAGATCTCCGCAGCCGATGCTCAATCACCCGGCTGGATCGTACTGCGCGCGTTGCTCAGGACCTCAGCCTGGCACCTGCTCGTTTTCGCCGGGAGCAGGCACTCCACCAGTCAGGATGAGGTCACCGCCCACACCAAGTCACTACCGGCCTGGGTGGATAAGGTGACGATCAGTCGGCGGCGGCTGGATAAGGATGACCACGGGGTGTGGGATCCCGACGGCCAGGTCCAGAACACGCTCGCCGCGACCGAGGGGGACTGGATCCTCGTCCGTCCCGACGGCTACATCAGCGCCCGCGGCACCGGGGACACCAGCTTCCGCGATGCCCTGGACCGGCTGACCAGCCTGCGCGTGTGAGAGTCAGCACGTGGCGTGATCAACCGGACACGAGAGAGACTCATTCAGCCGACATCGACGCCATCGCCGCCGAATGCGACAACCGCCAGGGGTTGCAAGACGACGCCGGCCACGGAACGCCGCACTGCGTCACAGCCGAGGTGGCCGCGCGAGCAGCCGCCGAAATACGTGACGGGGACATCGTCGCTCTCGCCCGGCCGGTGCACCCGATCCCGTTATTATCTTCACCCGAAGGAATCTTCATAGATGACCATCCACGTGTTTAGGGGAGACGCCATGAAGAGGCCGTCCCATTTCCTTAGAACCGGGACACCCTCGGTGGGACACTCGCCGACGGATCTGGATCGTCGGAGTGCCGCGTAATCCGCGTGTCCCGTATGTTGTTCCAAAACACGCGCCGCAATCACCTGTCACAGGGATAACTTTCGGTACGGTTCAGGCATGGACATCGGCTACGCGCGTGTATCAACGGTTAAGCAGGACCTCGCCAGGCAGTTGGATGCCTTGGCGGCCGCCGGCATCGAGACCGTCTTCTCGGATAAGAAGTCCGGCGCCACCACGGATCGCGCGGGGCTTCAGGACGCATTGCGCCACGCCAGGGCCGGTGACGTGCTCGTCGTCCACACGCTGGACCGGCTGGGACGCACAGTGCGGGACACCCTGAACCTGGTCCACGAACTGAAAGAGCGCGGCGTAGGTGTTCGGACGCTGGCTGATCCCCTGCCGATCGACACGTCCAACCCGGACAGTCCCATGGCACAGCTGGCGGTTGACCTGCTGGCACTCTTCGCGGAGATGGAACGGACCTACGCGGCCGAACGCGCCTCCCACGCCCGGGCGGTGGCGTCCGCCAACGGGCGGCGCACGGGACGGCCTTCCGTGGTCGATCCCGACAAACTCGAACACGCCGCCCTCCTGCGGGACAAAGGCTTCTCCATGAAAGAGATCACCGCCAAGACCGGGCTGAAACGCACCACCCTGTACCGGCACCTGCCGCCCCGCTCCCCCGCAGCTGACCCGGTAACCCCTAATGCCGTTTAGCCCGGACACGCTAAGTTATGCCCTGACCTATGGCGGAACGCTTGTCCTGGCACTGCTGATGTTCATCCTGCAGTTGGCCGCGGTAGGGATCCTATCGGTTCTTGCCGGTATTACCTGGCTGACGGCGTCCCCGATCCAGGCAATCGCGCGATCGTTCAGCCGACCTGATCGGCCATAGACCGGCTCACCGGCTTCGCCGACAGTTCCAGGATGCTGATCGGCCCGCCGCGCATTGGCACGCCGTTTCGTGCCCAGGGGAATACAGAGTCGATGCTGTATGTTTCTATCGCGACAAGCTCAAACAAGAGAAATGAGGATGCCCCAGTGGCAACCGATTACGACGAAGTCCGCTCTGACGTCAAGGAAGTCCAGGAAAGGTCCCTGGAGGCCCTGCGGACCGCGAATACCCCTGACGCCCGCAGTGTGGTTTTAGAGCTCGATGAGGCAGACACAGTTGATGGCGTCAATCTCCCCGGCGACTTCATCGCCGAGGAACTCATCGTTGAAGTCATCCTGCGCACGTCAAGTTTCTGAGACAGTTTCATCGTTTTATTTCGGTTACGCTGCCAGGGATTCCTGGTCGCGGATCTGGTGGGCTGTGAGGGCTG
>NZ_JBEPNP010000043.1:0-12709 GCF_040546335.1 Arthrobacter sp. UYEF20
ACCCCGCTGGCGATCGGCGAGATCTTCAACACCGTGTACGACTTCCAGACCCTGATCAAGGAACAGCTGATCGACTACGTCCGGGCCGCGTCCACGCACTTCGGCGGGATCTCGCCGCTGAAGAAGGTGATGGACTTCGCCGCGCAGTACCAGATCAAGTCCGGCTTCCACGGCCCCACGGACATCTCCCCGGTGGGCTTCGCCGCGCAGCTGCACGTGGGCCTGGCCATCCACAACTACGGGATCCAGGAGTACATGCAGCACTCGGACGCCACCAACGAGGTCTTCGAACAGTCCATGACGTTCGTGGACGGCTACCTGCACCCGGGGGAGGCGCCCGGCATCGGCGTCGAGTTCAACGAGCAAGCCGCCGCGGCCTACCCGTACCAGCAGGCCTACCTGCCCTACAACCGCCTCGTCGACGGAACGGTCCACGACTGGTGACTGTCCCCTGAAACGCCAAAAAGGTCCCGGGCGGCGAGTCGATGCTCTGCCGCCCGGGACCTGGCTCTTTTGAGGCCGCCCTCAGCACCCAGATTTCCGGTGGCTCAGTGAACGAGTTCCTGGGTCATGCCGAAGGGGACCTGGTCGGAGAGCGCAGCGGTGTAGTGGCCGGGCCTGTGCCGCGTGAGCAGGATGCCGTGCGTGCCCGTGATCATGGCGAGCCGCTGCAGTCCCTGCTCGGCCTCGTTGAGCCGTTCGTCCAGGACATGCCGGTTGTCGACTTGGATCTCAATGGACTCGGTAATAGTGGTCATCGGCCTGTCTTTCGTGGAGTACTTCTAGTCGGCCCCAATGGTTCCAGGAACACTAACGTCATATTTATTGGCCGGTCAAATCACCACGCGGTGTCAGAACAGGGTCTGTGCGGACCGGAAATCGGGTCGAGGCACGGCGCGCGCTGTTGACCTGCAGCTCCATTGCGGCCCGGGTCCCGATCGTGAGGCTGCTCACGCGGGGTCCCTCGGTTCCAGCTGTTGCCGCGGCGAGAAGCCTCCCGAGCGTTCCGATGACCGCCGGGTTGAGTAGTTCATTCATGTCGCCCATGGCCTCAGGCACCGGCCGTCTGCCCTCCGGGCCGGGACCCCGCACAATCGGCGGAACCGCGATAATCTCAGCAGAGAAGGTTAACGCACATCGCAGAGGCGGAAACGGACCATGACTGAGGAACAATCCGGAAGTTTGCCGGGCCGGTGGCGGGTCTTCCACGACAAGTTCATCGTGGAGGAACGCTTCATGAGCGTGCCCGCGCGGACGAACCTCTACCGGACCGCCGTCGTTCTCATGGTCGTCGGTGCGGTGCTCTTCTTCGTGATCCTGGCCGGCGTGCTCCAGCACGGCGGCCTCAGCGATGCTGATGAGCCGGTGCGCTCCTGGCTGTTGACCCTGCGCTCCGGGCCGCTGACCACCATCATGATCATCCTTGCGATCATCTTCGGTCCGGTTGGCCTGCCGATCATCATCCTGGTGGTGACCGTGGCCTGGGGGCTGCTGGCCAAGCATGCCTGGCGGCCGCTGCTGCTCGCGGGTGCGATGCTGACCGGCGTGATCCTGGCTCAACTCGTAGGCCAGACGGTAGGCAGGCAGCGTCCTCCGGTGGACCTGATGCTCTTCGGTGCCGACTCCACCTTCTCCTTCCCTTCCGGGCATGTCCTTGGGGCCTGCGACTTCCTGCTCGTCACCACATTTCTCATCTTCTCCCGGCGGCAGAACCCCAAGGCCGCCGTCGCCGGTTTTGTGGTCGCCGGAATCGGGATTTTCTTCGCGTCGGTCAGCCGGCTCTATCTGGGCTACCACTGGACTACCGACGCGCTGGCCTCGCTGTCCATGTCTTTCGTGGTGCTGGGGGCAGTGATTGCCCTGGACACCTGGCGTACCGCCCGGATCAGCGGCGAGCGCGTCACCGGAACCCTCTCGAAGGCCGACACCAGCAAGGACTAGCGGTCCTTGCCCGGCACTTGCCCGGGCGGCGTAGGCGGTGCCACCGCCTCGCTGGCGGCCAGGACTAGAATCAATCAACTGTCTGAAACTACACACTGACACCACACAAGGGACTCCGCCGATGAACGCTTCCGCCAGGGACCTGGCCACGCTCCTTCCGCCCCGTTTCACCCTGGGGGTTGCAACCTCCGCGTTCCAGATCGAGGGCGCACTGGACGAGGACGGGCGGGGTCCCTCGGGCTGGGACGTCTTTGCGGCGAAACCCGGCGCGATCGTGGAGGACCAAAGCCCCGCCGTCTCGTGCGACCACTATCACCGGATGCCGGAGGACGTGGCACTGATGAAGGAACTCGGGATCGACTCCTACCGTTTCTCGTTGTCTTGGTCCCGCATCCAGCCCGGCGGCAGCGGACCGGTTAATCCCGCGGGCCTGGACTTCTATGACCGGCTGATCGACCTGCTGCTGGCCAACGGGATCAGTCCCATGGCCACGCTGTACCACTGGGACACCCCGCTGCCGCTGGATGAGGCCGGCGGCTGGATGAACCGCGACACGGCCTACCGGCTGGGCGAGTTCGCCGCCATCGTAGCCGCAGCCTACGGCGACCGGGTGGTCCGGTGGGTCACCGTCAACGAACCGGCCACCGTCACCACGAACGGCTATGCCCTGGGCCTACATGCGCCCGGGCAACAGCTCATGCTCAAGGCCCTGCCGAGCGTGCACCACCAGTTGCTGGGCCACGGACTGTCCATGCAGGCGCTCCGGGCGGCAAACGTGACCGGCGAAATCGGCATTGCGAACGTCTATTCCCCGATGGTCCCGGCTTCTGCCAATCCGCTGGACAAGGTCAGCACCGGACTCATGGATATTGCCCAGAACCGGCTGTACGCAGACCCGGTGCTGCTCGGGAAGTACCCGGACCTCATCCGTGCGTCCACCTTTTTCTCCCCGGACTTCAGCCCGTCCAGCGAGGACATGGAGCTCATCTCCCAGCCTTTGGATTTCTACGGACTGAACTACTACATGCCGACGCGCGTGGGGGCCGGACCCGGCGACGGCACTGTGCCTGCGGGCATGGCCGAGGCGATGGGCGACGATCTCAGCGGGACCCCGGGCGCCCCATTCCACATCGCCCCGTTCGCCGACAGCGAGACCACCGCGTATGGCTGGCCGATCAAACCGGAATACATGTCCGTGGCGCTGGCCGAGATGGCAGAACGCTACCCGACCCTGCCGCCGGTCTATATCACCGAGGGCGGGGCGAGCTTCGAGGATGTGGTGGTCCGCGACGCGGCGGCAAACCGCACGATCATCCCCGACGAGCGGCGGCTGCGGTACTTGGCAGACCACATCGGGACTGCCGTCGAAGCCACCTCGCCGGGCGGTGCTGCGGAGTCGATCGATCTGCGCGGCTACTATGTGTGGTCATTCGCGGACAATTTTGAGTGGTCCGGCGGGTACAAACAGCAGTTCGGCCTCGTGCGCGTCGACTTTGACACTCAGGTCCGCACCCCCAAGGCCTCGTTCTACTGGCTCCAGGAGTTGCTCGCGGCCCGGAACAGGGACGCCGGCACCGAGGTTCCCGAGGCTTTCGACGCCGGACTTCCGGCGCAGGCTCCCGACGTCGAGCGCCCGCACGCAGTGGGCTAGATCCCGACGTCGAGCGCCCGCACCCGGTGGGCTAGAGCAGCTTCAGGTCCTGCAGTCCCTTTGCCATGCCGGCGCCGTCGGCAGAGTAGATCCACGGGACGGACGAGTCGGTGTGGTCCCCGGTTTCCGAGTGGCCGCCGGCCAGCACGGCTTCGCCGGTTGACAGTTGCCGGATGCCGATCGCGGCCACACGGTCTCCGTACTGCCGTGCGAAGTGTGAGTAGATGGCCTCGTCGTGCTGGCCGTTGTCGCCGAAGAGCAGCCAGCGCATATTCGGGAACTCCTCCGCCAGCAGTTCCAGGTTCCGTCGCTTGTGCTCCTGGCCGCTGCGGAACCAGCGGTCGTTGGTCAGTCCCCAGTCGGTGAGCAGCAGGGCGCCCGGCGGGTACATGTTGCGGGAGATGAAGCGGGCCAGGGTCGGAGCGGCGTTCCACGGACCGGTGGACAGATAGATGACCGGCGCGTCCGGATGCTCCACCAGGAGCCGGTCCATCAGCACCGCCATGCCGGGCGTCGCCATCCGGGCACGCTCGTTCAGGACGAAGGTGTTCCACAGTGCCAGGAAGGGCCGGGGGAGCGCCGTGACCATGATCGTGTCGTCGATATCCGAGACAATCCCCAGCGTGGTTTCGGGGGAGATGACGAAGACCTTCGTGTGCACGGGCTCGGTTCCTTCAGCGCGGAGCTCCGCCGTGTGCCAGCCCGGCTCGAGGGACACCTGTACGACGGTGTCCACGAGCCCGCCGCGGTCCGCGCGCACCCGTGCGGTCACCCCGCCGATCTCGATTTCCACCTCGGTGAACTGGATCGGGACGCTCGTGAACGCTCGCCAGCCGCGGATGTTCTGGTTGCCGTTCTGGGCCGCCTGCTCCGTCCGGCTGCCGGGCGTCGGCTTGCTCGTGAGCACCACCCGGCCGAGTACCCGGACCCAGCTGGTGGAGCCGTAACCTTGGTAGGCGATGGTCTGCGGAATGAAGTGCCAGCGTCTGGCCGCCTTCAGTCGCAGTCCGATGACGGTGTCCGAGACCCGATGGGCCAGCCGGAAGGCTTTGTTGCCGGTGACAGGTGGCTGCTGGGGGGTGTGCTGCGACGCCAATTCCATGGCTCCACTCTCCCACAGCGGACCGCCGGCGAACGGACTGCGTCCGGAGCGTTGGCCAGCGGACGCTTGGCGACGCCGGGCCCGCGCGCGGCTGCCCCGGGTGTGGCAATGTAAGACCCATGGCACGCATCGAGGATTATGCAATGGTCGGCGATCTCCACACCGCGGCCCTGATCAGCACCGAAGGCTCCATCGATTGGCTGTGCCTGCCGCGCTTCGACTCTCCGGCCTGCTTCAACGCCCTGCTGGACACGCCGGAGGCGGGCCGCTGGCTGCTGGCTCCGGAGGTTGGCGGTGAATGCACCCGGCGGCACTACCGCGAGGGCACGCTGATCCTGGAAAGCGAGTGGGAGACGCCCACCGGCACGGTCAAGATCATCGACTTCATGCCGCCGCGCGACGAGGTGGCGGACATCGTGCGGATCGTGGTGGGGGTCAGCGGTACGGTCCGGATGCGCGGCGAGCTGGCGCTGCGCTTCGACTACGGGCACATCGTTCCCTGGGTCCGCCATGACGAGCACGGGATCCACGCTGTGGCCGGCCCCGATGCCGCATACCTCGTGACGAAGGCGCCGCTGCGGGGCGAACGGCTGCATACGATCAGCGACTTCACCGTCGAGGCCGGGGAGCGGGTGCCGTTCGTGCTGACTTGGACGCCGAGCCACCTGTACCGCCCGCGCGCCGTGAACCCGGAGGAAGTCCTCGCATCCACTGATTCGTTCTGGCGGCACTGGTCCGCCAAGTGCACGGTCACCGGCGCCTACCGCGAGGCCGTCCTGCGCTCGCTGATCACCTTGAAGGCACTGACTTTCGCACCGACCGGCGGAATCGTGGCGGCCGTGACAACGTCCCTGCCGGAGGAGCTGGGCGGCACGCGCAACTGGGACTACCGTTTCTGCTGGCTCCGCGACGCCACCCTGACACTCCAGGCGTTGCTGGCCGCCGGCTATACGGAGGAGGCCGCCTCCTGGCGGGACTGGCTGCTGCGGGCCGTGGCCGGAGACCCTGCGGACCTCCAGATCATGTACGGAATCCACGGCGAGCGCCGGCTGCCGGAGGCGGAGCTTCCCTGGCTGCGGGGCTACGAGGACTCAACTCCGGTGCGGATCGGAAACGGCGCGGCCGACCAGCTGCAGCTGGACGTCTGGGGTGAGGTATTGGACTGCCTGTCGCTTACCCGGAACTCGCTCCTGAAGCACACGGACGAATCCTGGGACGTCCAGGTGGCTCTGATGGAGCATCTTGAGAAGAACTGGGACCAGCCGGACAACGGACTCTGGGAGATGCGCGGACCGCGGCGGCACTTCACCCACTCAAAGGTCATGGCGTGGGTGGCGGCGGACCGCATGGTCAAGGGCATCCGGGATTTCGGCCTGACCGGCCCGGCGGACCGCTGGGAGGAACTGCGCGACACCATCCACGCCGAGGTGATGGACAAGGGCTTCGACGCCGAACGCAACACTTTCGTGCAGTCCTATGGGCGCCCCGAGCTCGACGCCAGCCTGCTGCAGATCCCGCGGGTGGGATTCCTGGCGCCGGATGACCCGCGCGTGATCGGAACCATCGAGGCGGTCCAGCACGAACTCACGCACGACGGCTTCCTGCGCCGTTACCAGCCGGCAGAAAGCGATGACGGCCTGCCCGGCGGGGAAGGAGTGTTCCTCGCCTGCTCCTTCTGGCTGGTGGAAGCGCTGCTGGGGGCGGGCCGGCGCCACGAGGCCAGGGAACTGTTCGAGCGGCTGCTGGCGCTGCGCAACGACGTCGGACTCCTCAGTGAGGAGTGGAGCGTTGAGGACGGGCGGCAGCTCGGCAATACCCCCCAGGCGTTCAGCCACTTTGCCCTCGTGTTGAGCGCCCTGGAACTGCATGAAGATGGTGTGCACCGCAGCGACACCCCGCTCCAGGGACACTGAACGGCTTCTTCGACGCGGCCACAAGGTCCAGTGAGCGGGCTTCAACCACGGAAGTCCTTCCAGATCTTGAGGAACTCCGTCTCCGAACTGGCCGCCAGGCTCTCTTCCCTGGCGTGCAGCCGGCCGTAACAGAAGCCGCTCTCGCCGCTGGGCACGGAGCGCAGGCCCAGCTCGGCCAGCAGGGTCCGGGCCACCACGCTGTCGTGGTGCAGCCCGAGGGTGGTCTGGATCCTGCGCGCCGCCTTGGCCGTCTTCCGGATCCGCTTTCCGGCCCGGCGTCCGCCGACGGCGACCGCCAGTTCGGCGCAATAGCGAAGCCGCTTCGCCGCCTTGCGGACCTCGTGCAGCTCTGCGTCCCGGGCGCGGGCGTGGGATGGCGGGGAGAGGTCCGCCACCGCACGGGCCAGGCGGGCGGTTTCCCCGGCAACGAACTTCCGGAGGGTCCTCCGCGGGGGACGGGACGCCTTCTGCGACAGCCGGTCCGCGGCGAGCAGCGTCCCGAGACTGAGGAGCAGCCGGTCATAGCGCTCGCTGCCGAGTGCCTCGATGACGCCCTGATGCCCGGCCGCCGCAGCCGCGTCCAGCTCCTCGTCGATGCGCTGGGCGGCCTGGCCCGAGGTCAGCTCCTCGGGCTCGGAGGCGAGCAGTTCGCGGAGCCGGGCCTGGACGACGCCGGGGTCACGGGCTGCGCCCAGCGCTCCGGAGAGCCAGCGCAGCTCGGACCGGATGTCCTCTGCGGCGCCGGCAGCGAAAAGTTTGCGGGTGGTGGCCAGCAGGGAGCGGAGCCGGCGGGCCGCGACGCGCATCTCGTGGATGGATTCGGCCTGGTTTTCCCGTACGCCAGGGGCGTGCCGCCGCAGTTCAGCGAGCTGTTCTCCGAGGTAGCTCAGCAGAGCCTCGCCGGCGGTGGTTGCCATGCTTCACTTTACTTCTTGGACGCAAGGCCCCGGCTGTCCCCGGCCGCCGCTACAGTGGGTCCATGAATCCAGTGGGGGATGACGGAGTGCGGCCTGCCCGGAGGAAGCTCCTTGCCCGGCTGGCGGTGCCATTGCTTGCCGTGGCGCTGCTGCTGGCGGGCCTGATTTTGATCACACTGCCGGTGCACGCGGAAAACATCGGCTGGTTCGCCTAGGCGCCCCTTCCGCAGCAGACCTTCCAGGTCCAGGGCCTGATGCTGATCGGGACGGAGGCGTGGGCGGGAATCGTGATGACCAGCCTGGGGCTCCTGATCCTCGCGTTCTGGACCGGATACCGCGTCGGCAGGCCCAGCGGGCAACGCGGGAAGGGGTAGCCGCGGTCAGCCCAGCAGCCCCAGCTGGTCCGGGGTGTCGAGGTCCGCGCCGCCGGATTGGATTTCCACGAGGTCGATCAGCGCGGGGTGGGCGCGCAGGAAATGGCGGGCACCGGCGTCGCCCGTGGCTGCCTGCGCCGCCGGGGCGCGCAGGGCGGCATCCAGCAGCAGTGGGTGTCCGCGCCGGGGGGTGCCGGATACGTCAGGGTAGGCCGCGGCGGTGACCCGGCCTGGGCGGTGCGCGGCAAGCAGGGCCCGCACTGTTGCGGGAGTCAGGCCGGGCTGGTCCACCAGCGCCACCAGCACGTGGTCCCCCGGCCGGGCGGTGTCCACGCCCAGCCGGAAGGAACCGCCCATCCCGTCCTGCCACCGCGGGTTCACCACCACGGTGTGTCGGCCGAGGGCTGTCCGGCCCAGCACCCGCTCAGCCTCCGCGCCGAGCACCACCACCACCTCGCGGCAGCCGCCGTCGAGCAGGACGTCGGCGAGCACTTCCACCAAAGTGCGGCCGCGGAACGGCAACAGTGCCTTCGGCCCGAGCCCCAGCCGTGTCCCGGCCCCGGCAGCGAGGAGTACAGCGGTGGTGGTGCCGGGCTCCGCGAACTCGCTCATGGCCACACCCTATCGCCGCCTCCCGCCGCCTACCGCCGCGAGATGACAGTACACGGCAATGTTTGTGCCGAACACTGCCGTGACGTGCCATCTCGGCATACGCTTGCGGGAACCCGTCCCGCCGTTACCCAGGAGTCCCGCATGACACGTCAACACCAGCTCGGCCGGGTAGCGGTCGTCACCGGCGCAGGCTCAGGGATCGGCAGGGCGGTGGCCCGGCTGATGCTGGCCGAGGGCTACCGGGTGGTCCTCGCCGGCCGCCGGGAGGCGCAGCTGCTGGAGACCGCGGCGGGCCATGCCCAGGCCCTGGCCGTTCCGTGCGACGTCACGGCGGCCGACGACGTCCAGCGGCTGTTCGCTGCGGCGCTCCAGCGCTGGGCACGGGTGGACGTGCTGTTCAACAACGCGGGGGTGTTCGGCCCGGCCGCGTCGGTGGACGAGATCAGCCTGGCGGACTGGGACGCCACCGTGGCGGTGAACCTCACCGGTTCCATGCTGTGCGCGGCGGCCGCGGTCCGGGCCATGAAGGCGCAGTCCCCGCAAGGCGGCCGGATCATCAACAACGGCTCGATTGCCGCGCATGCGCCCCGGCCGCGGACGGTGGCCTACACCGTCACCAAGCACGCCATGACCGGGCTGACCAAGAGCATCGAGCTGGACGGGCGCGGCTTCGGCATCAGCTGCGGGCAGATCGACATCGGCAACGCGGCCACGGAACTCCTGGAGGAGATCGGCGTCGGGTCCGGCGCCGTGCAGGCCGACGGCAGCCGCCGGGTCGAGCCGACGTTCCCGGTGGATGACGCCGCCCGCGCGGTGCTGCTGATGGCCGGAATGCCGGCGTCGGCCAGTGTCGGCTCCGTGGTGATCACCGCCGCCGGAATGCCGTTCATCGGGCGCGGCTAGGCGGGAGGCCGCGGTTCCTCCGGACCTGTCGCGCTACAGCGGCAGCAGCCCGGACAGGTCGGCCCGGAGCCCGGACGCGGCGACGCGGCCGGCGGCGACGGCGTCCGCCCAGCTCAGCTGCCCGCTGACCATGGCCAGCCAGGTGCCGGCGTCGCACTCGATGACGTTCGGGGGTGTGCCGCGGGTATGGCGCGGTCCCTCCACACACTGCGTCACGCCGAACGGCGGGACGCGGACTTCCACGGAGTTGCCGGGTGCCCGGGCCGTGACTTCCTCCAGGGAGTAGCGCACCGCCGTCGCGAGCGTGCTGCGGGAGACGGCGGCGGCGGCCCCTGCTGCGGCGGCGCCCGCAGAGACAGGGTCCGGAGAGGCAGGGCCCCCAGCGGCAGGGCCGGTGCCGGGGGATCCCTGCGCGCCCGTGTTGGCTTGCAGCCAGGCGGCCAGTGCCGAGCGGCCGTCCTCTACCGGGATCCGGCGTCGCGCAACAGCCATGCCGCGCCTAGTCCAGGAGGGCCGAGACGGCGCGGCCCAGGCGGATCTTGCCTACCGGCCGGCCGCCGCCGAGCACGGGCTCCACCACCTTGTCCAGCACACTGGAGACCTCGGGGATCTCGACGGCGCCGGAGGCCGCAAGCAGGGTCAGGCCCACCAGCGTCGTGGCCCGGGTGTTGCCGTCGAGGACCTTGATGGCGACGGACACGCCCTGGCGGGTGGCCAACACCAGGACGCCTTCGGCGCCGATCTTCGCGAGGATGCCGAGCTCTTCCATGACGATGGTGTTGCACCTGCCCCGGCCCTGCACCGCCCACGGGTAGTCCAGCATGGAGGTGGCGATGGTGGCGGCGCGGGCGTTGGAGTTTTTGTCCCCGGGGGCCTTGGCCAGTTTCGAGAACGCCCGGGCCAGCCCGGTCAGCGAGACGGCGGCCACCGGGGCGCCGCAACCGTCGATGCCGAGATGGGCGATGCCTTCGCCGCAGTACTCCTCGATCACGGAACGGATCCGCTGCTGCAGGGGGTGGTTCGGCTCAAGGTAGCTCTGGGTGTCCCAGCCGTTCTCCGTGCAGGCCCAGAGGAACGCCGCGTGCTTGCCGGAGCAGTTGAACGCCAGCCGCGACTTGCCGCGCTCGGCGCGGACCAGCCAGTTCCGTGCGGTCTCGTCCTGCGGCCAGCCGGCGGGGCACTGCAGCTGCTCTTCCGTGACCCCGGCGGCCTTCAGCATGCCTTCGACGACGTCCATGTGGTCCAGTGAGCCGATGTGGCTGCCGCAGGCGATCGCCACCTGGGCGCCGCGCAGGGGCACGCCGGACTGCATGGCGGCGAGGGCCTGCAACGGCTTCAGCGTGGACCGGGCGAAGATGGGAGTGGTGATGTCGCCCAGTTCGGTGACGACGGTGCCGTCCGCGGCCATCACCACGGCGGAGCCGATGTGGCGGGACTCGACGAAGCCGCTGCGTTCAACGACTGCCAGTTCGACGGCGGACTCGACTGTGAAGGTGGCATGCGAATTCAGGGGCATGGGCCAAGTCTAAGGTGCCTCAGGGGGATACGCCGGTTATTCCACGGTCACCATGACGGACTGCCAGCCGGAGGCGCCGTCGGGTACCGGATCCGCCCGCTTGTCCGTCTGGAGTTCGCCGGTACCGTCGGTGGCGCGGGTCTTGATGTAGTGCGGCCCCGGGGTGGCGTCCCAGTCGTAGGACCACTGCCGCCACGTGATGAGGGAAGCCTCGTCGGAGAGGGTGGCCGCGGTCCAGGGGCCGTTGTCGATCTGCACCTCCACCTTGGTGATGCCGCGGGTCTGGGCCCAGGCCGTGCCGCCGATCGCCACGCGCCCGGCGGGGACCTTGGCGAAGGACTTGGGCACCTCCACACGGGCCATGGTCTTGATCGGGCCGCGTTCGGACCAGCCGCGCTGGGTCCAGTACGCCTTGCTGTCGGCAAAGCGGGTCACCTCGAGGTCCACCACCCACTTGGTGGCGGAGACGAAGCCGTACAGCCCGGGAACCACCATCCGCACCGGGTAGCCGTGTTCGAGCGGGAGGGGTTCGCCGTTCATGCCGATGGCGAGCATGGCGTCGCGGTCATCCTGCAGCACTTCGATCGGGGTGGAGGCGCTGAAGCCGTCGATGGAGGTGGAGAGCACCATGTCCGCGCCGTCCTTGGGGCGGGCCATCTTGAGCACTTCACGGATGGGCATGCCCAGCCACTTGGCGTTGCCGGCAAGGTATCCGCCGACCGGGTTGGAGACGCAGGTCAGGGACACGTGGGATTCGATCAGCTTGGCGTCGAGCAGGTCCTGGAAGGTGAGCCGGACCTCCTGCTCCACCAGGCCGTGGACGCGCAGTTCCCAGTCCCGGGCGTTGATCTCCGGCACGCTCAGGGCGGTGTCGATCCGGTAGAAGTCCTTGTTCGGCGTCAGCCACGGAGTGACCCCCGGGACTTTGGACTGCACGCCGGCGGGCACGGCCGGCGCGGCCGTTGCCGGGGCGGGCAGCCGCAGGGACTCGCGGGCCTGGGCCACGTTGCTGCGGGCCGCGCTGAGCAGCCGCCCGCCGGTCGCGGCAATCGCGGAGGCGGCCGCCGTCAGGCCGGTCGCGGCGAAGAAAGCGCGCCGGGTCGTCGCGGGCCGTTCGGGTTCCTTGGCGGCAACATCCGCAGCCGTGTCCGGCCATTCGCTCATCCGCCACAGACGCGTGATCAGGAGCCGCAGCACGATCAGCCCGGCGGCGGTGCCGATCAGTGACGGAATCGCGTCCACCGGCTTGACGCTGGCCCGGGTCACCACACTGGCGACGATCACCGCGCCCATCAGCAGCACACCTGCGACGCCGAGGGCCCACTTGCGGTAGGCCACTACGCCCAGCACGCAGGCGAGCAGCAGGACTGTCACCGCCATGCCGGCGAACAGGGCGGTCTTGTCGTTCGTGCCGAAGGTGGCGATCGCGAAGTCCTTCATCCACGGCGGCGTGAAGTCGATGAAGGTCGAGCCGAGGGCGATCAGCGGCGTCGCGCGCGCCGTGAAGAAGGCGCCGATCAGCTCCGCAACGGACAGGACGACGGCGGCCGCGGCCACCCCGGCCAGTGCGGCCAGGGCGGTGGGACCGGTAAAACGCTTCGTGGGCTGCCGCCGGGAGTGCTTATGCGTGCTGGGCTTCTTCATACAGGATGTTCGGAGCCACGGGCCCCGCGGATTGTCCCCGCCCCACGGGACATGCCCATCCCTCGGGCGTTTGGATGGACATGGTGGCATTATGTCCAGTGCCCGCGGCCCGGACTGGGCATGTCCCGCGTTCGCA
>NZ_JBEPNP010000044.1:0-12641 GCF_040546335.1 Arthrobacter sp. UYEF20
GGCGTCGTCCTTGTACTTCTGGCTATACCTCTTACGGTCGGTCATTGTGAAGAAGGGCTCCTAACAAGCTGTCTCACAAAACCATACGGCCGCATCCCCCAGAAGGAGGACGAGTTCATCTAGATGCGATGGCGCTCCGTTCGGTGGGTTGTTTGCTGGAGTTTCGTCTCTGTCCGGTGGACAATGCGGATACGCATCGGACTTCAATGTCATTGCCGAAGGGGTGGTTCCGTTGTTTGTTCGACTTCTGGGGGAAGTTGTGGTGGGGGAGGACCACGCGTCCCTTGCCGCTCCTCCGGGCCGGGTTGCAGCCGCTGTTCTGGCCCATCTCGCTCTGGCCCGCGGCCGGATCGTTACCCCTGAATCGCTAATCGAGGCCGTGTGGGATATCGGTCCCGAAACAGCCAGGAACGCTATTCAGGTCGGCGTTTCGAAACTTCGAAGGCAGTTGGGGGTCGGGATTCTCGAAGGAACCCGTGCCGGATATCGCCTACGTACCGACATGATCCGAGTGGATTGGTTCGACGCTGAGCAACTCATAGCGCGGGCCCGCCACGATCTGGACGCTGGACGATACGGTTCCGCATTGGATACGACAGCGGCCGCCGAAGCTTTGTTCAAAGGTGAACCGCTAATGGGACTTGCATCTAATGCCTCCGAAACCTGCAGACACGCGGCCCGGGAACTGTGGACATCTGTGGTCATGAGCCGTGCGCGGGCACTCCTGGGCCTGGGCCAGTCGGAAGAATCCATTGCATCTCTGAAAGTGGAATCGACCCGGGATCCGTTGAACGAACCCGTCCATGTCATACTCATGAGGGCCCTTGCCATGAGCGGGCGACACGCAGAAGCACTGGCAGTTTACGAGGGTCTGAGGACCCGCCTACGCGACGAACTCGGCATCACGCCCTCTGGATCGACCCAGGAATTATTCACTCAAGTACTCAACGGCTACCCGGAGCCGGAGCAGCCACGGCCGGCCCCGACGCTGTCTTTGCCGGTGCCGGGCACACCGCTGATAGGGCGGGACCACGAAGTTGATGCCGTGGTCGAACTCTTCACGGGCGGAAACCGCATGGTGAGCT
Source organism: Arthrobacter sp. UYEF20 (assembly GCF_040546335.1). Lineage (NCBI taxonomy): Bacteria > Bacillati > Actinomycetota > Actinomycetes > Micrococcales > Micrococcaceae > Arthrobacter > Arthrobacter sp. UYEF20. The sequence goes on from NZ_JBEPNP010000044.1 coordinate 1,086, forward strand.
TGCTCGGCCCCGGCGGAATCGGGAAAACCCGGCTTGCCATCGAAGCCGGCCGGCGGATCGCCACCGGTCACGGCCGCCCTGTCATCTTCGTTGACCTGACTGCTGCCGAATCGCCTGGAGACGTCATCCCGACCATCGCCCGCTGCCTCAATACTGACCTCGAATGTCTGGTCGAGGTCCTTGCCAACACGCGGACCCTTCTGGTGCTCGATAACGCCGAGCATGTCGTGGCAGGCGTGGCGGCCGCCTCCTCGTTACTGCTCACCGTTGAGGGCATCACCCTCCTCGTCACTTCCCGGAGACCCATTCGCCTCCAAGAAGAGCGCACCCTCGACGTCGACGGGCTGATCGTCGACGGACCTCTGAATCCTGCAATACAGCTGCTGGCCGAGCGCGCCGGCTACGGCGCGGCAGAGGCAAATGATCTGCACCAGGACGCCCGCCGAAGCCGGCCGCGTCAAACTGTTCCCGAAGCCGGTGGCCCCGTCACGGACAGTCGAAGTACCGGTCCGGGTTGCACCCTGTTGCCTGGCCGTCAGCACGTGCATCCGGGACGGGTACCGCGGGCTACAGGTTCTTCAATTCGGCGCCGGAAGTGCCCTGGTCCGCGGTGGCTTCGGTCTCGGCAACAACCTTGGCCGCACGCTTCTCCCGACGGCGGTCATTGAGCAGGCACATCCCAATGGCGGTGAAGAAGAGCACCAGCATGGGCACGGCGAGGTAAAACATGCTCATCGCGTCAGCGCCGGGCGCGGCCATGGCCGCGAAGAGGCAGACCAGGAACGCGGTGATCCGCCAACTCTTGAGCAGCTGCGCTCCCTTGACCAGCCCGGCCAGGTTCAGCCCGAACAACACCACCGGCAGCAGGAAAGCAAGGCCGAACGCCAGCAGCAGGCGCAACACAAAGGACAGGTACACCTGGGCGCTGATGAAGTTCGAGCCGCCCGAAGGCGTGAAGTCGGTCAGTACGCGCACCGCGTTCGGCAGCACCAGCCACGCAAGCAACACGCCCCCGACGAACAACGGGACGGCCGCCGCGACAAAGGACAGCGCCAGCCGCCGCTCCTTCTTATGCAGCCCGGGCACGATGAAAGCCCACAGCTGGTACAGCCAGACGGGGCTGGCGACGATAAGGCCCAGGAACACCGAAACCTGGATCAACAGGTCAAAGGAGCTCGCGACGCCGTCGAAGTTCAGTGACGCCTGCCGGCCCTCATGCCCGTTCAGGTCCCGGATCGGCTTGATCAGGGCCGCGAGCATCGGTTGATACACGAAGAAACCGGCCACAGTCCCGAGGACGACGGCGATCGCCGACTTAAAGAGCCGGTTCCGCAGCTCTCTAAGATGGTCAAGGAGCGCCATGCGACCCTCGGGGTTGGACGAGCGGCTCTTGCTGACTGCCACGGCGTCCTAGGCGCGGTTCGACGGCGGAACGTCGGTTCCGCTTCCGGTGCCGCTCGCGGCGCCCGTAGACTTCGGGTGGTTCACGACCTCGCCTTCGCCGGCATCGGAGCTAGCCGGGTCCGTCTCAGGAGGGCCGTCCTTTTTCATTTCGCTGACTTCGGACTTGAAGATCCGCATCGACTGGCCCAGGCTCCTGGCCATACCCGGCAGCCTTGGCGCAGCAAAAAGGACCAGAACAAGAACGATGATGATGATCAGATGCCAGCCCTCAAGCCTCATGACGGAGGTCCCTTCCCGTAAGCGAATCCTACGTCGAACCGAACCCGATGTCCCCACCCTGACGGTTTAACACGAACTGGCCGCGACAACTAGCCGTGCACCGTCCCGAAAGCCGTTCCATCTCCCCGCAGCAGCTCACTTGTGCTGAGTGTGGGGATGTAGGTTCGTTCCGGGAAGCGCTCCTTTACTCAGGGATGAGTATAGGAGCGCTGCGTTGGTTAGTCCCCTAACTCGTCCAACGGGGGTAGGGTTTACGGTCCTTCTCCGGTAGTTCGGCGGCCGCAGCGGGGAGCCCGTCCGGGCGGTGGTGACGACCAGGGCGAAAGTGGCGGAAGGCCGGGTGTTGCCCAGTTGCCCGCCGCCAGAGACATCCCATTCCTCGCTGAGCAAGTCCCACGTCGTTGCGCAAGGCGAGGAGGTCGCTGCACACTTCACCAAGGAAGGAGAGATCCACTTGGGCGCTGGCGCTGAAACCCCGACAGCCTTCACTCCGGCACCCCTCCGGCACCCCTCCGGCACCTTGGAGGCTCTCAGCCTCCCGAGGGGTTCTCCACCGGAGTGCCGTCGGGGTCCTCCGTGATGGGCGGTTCCTGCACCGGTTTCTTAGTCGGGTCGTCGGTTCGGGGATCTTCGGGTTCACCGAAGGGCTGTTCAGTTCCGGGATCGCTCATGAGGGTCCTTTTGTTGGTTTTCCTACGCTTGGTGATCCAGCTACCCTTCCGCTTCCCGCCGGCGGTGCCCGACGGTCCGGACCTGGTGCGGGGTCGGCAACGCTCCATGTGCCTGCTGGTGCAGGCCGTCGCGCGGGCTTCCTTCGTGTTTGTCGTTCATAACGGCATCGTCTCACCGGACGTCTTCTCCGGGAAGACAATGCGGGGAGACGGGATCATCGCGAACTGACGGGCCCCGGCCGGTGCTGCCATAAGTGAGGTCCAGGATGAGAAGGCCCTTGCGTTCGAGTGCGTTGAGGTAACGCTGGGCGGTCGGGCGGCTGATCCCGAGCCGGTCGGAGATCTCCGCGGCGCTGACGGGACCGTCGGCGGCACGGACGGCGTCGAGCGCTTTTTTGCATGGTGGGCTGCAGGCGCGGCGCGGGGGCGGCGAACCTGACCCCGGCGGAGCGCGCGTTGCAGAGGCAGTCGACGGTTGCCTGGTTAGCGGTTGATGCGGACGCCAACTCTTGCCGCCATCTCTGGTATGCCTCCAGTTGGTGCGGAGCCGGTCGGAGCTGAAGGGCTTGGCGAGGTAATAGACTGCGCCGCTGCTCATGGCTGACTTGACGGTGGCCAGGTCCTGGGCGGCAGTGATGATTATGCAGTCGACCTTGGTTCCAGCTGCCTGCAGGGACCGCAGCAGGGAGAGTCGGTCCTCGTCTGGAAGGTGCACGTCCAGCAGGAGCAGGTCCGGGTGTAGACGGGCGATTGCTTCGCGCGCTGCTGCGGCGCTGTAGACCTGGCCCACGCATTCGAAGCCCTCAACTTTGGCCACACGGGCCGCGTGGATTCCGGCGACCCTGAAGTCGTCGTCAACCACCAATGTTTTGATCAATGCCCGCCTCTCCTGCCCTTGTCCGGAGGTGGGGGTTCGCCGGCAGCCACACCTCAAAACTACCGCCGGGCCCCGGGAACACGTCCAAGGTTCCCGCTGCCCGGCGCACAATCCTCGCCACCAAGGGCCAGCCCGATTCCACGCCGGATGCCCAGCCGTGGACGTAGGTGACGGGTGCGTCATGGAGCGTCATTGCGGAGGTTTGGTCATGGACTCGGGCGGTGGCGGGAAGGCGGCGGCCGGGTAGAGCGCGGCGACCTGTGCCATGTAGTTGGCCCACTGCGGGCCGGCGAGCATGTAACCGTCGATGTTTTTGTAGAACGTGCCGTTGATGGTGACGTTCTGGCCGGGCCGTTTCTGACCTTCCAGGGTGTCGCCGAAGAAGGAGGCGGTGGCAAGGCCGGTGGTGTAGCCGGCCACCCAGGTTGCGCCGTTGTTGTTGGAGGTGCCGGTCTTTGCCGCCACCGGGAACTGACCCTGGACCTTGGGTTCGATGTAGACGCCGGACCCCCGTTTCAGCACGTCCTGGAGCACGGAGTTCACTCCGCGGGCAACCTCGGGCTTGACGGCGTTGTGGCAGTTGCTGGTCTCGGCCGGAAGCTTCCGTCCCGCCGCATCGGTCACGTCCACAATGGCGACCGGCGCGCAGTACGTGCCGTCATTGGCGAAGGTGGCAAACGCGTTAGCCAGGTGGAGCGGCGCGACGCCGATGGCACCCAGCAGGTTGCCCAGCTGGAGCATGTTCACCGGGGCGTTATCCACGCCGCTGTGGAGCCCCACGGCGTCCACCATTTTCTGGATGCCGCAGAAGTCCAGCTGGGCGGCCTCAGCGAAGGTTGCCGTGTTGATGGAGTTGTAGAGCCCGTAGTTGACGGGCATGGGGCGGTAGTATCCCTCATCGTTGTTCTGGAGGTCGTCCGCGGCGCCGAGATTCTTTTGCGCCGTGTCGTAGGCACCGAGCACCTTGCCGCAGCTGGATTTCCACGGAAAATCAAGGGGATATGACCGCCGGGAGGCGTCCACTTCAGTGGTCATGGACTTGCCTTCATTGAGCCATTCCGCGAACGTGAACGGTTTCATGGTGGACCCGGGCTGGAACCCGCCGGCGCCGTTCAGGTCATTGCCGTTGGCGTCCTTGGAATCCGCGTTGAAGTTCAGCTGGGTATCGAATTTCCCGGGTGCGGGGAGAAACACGGTGTTTTGCGCCATCGCGAGGATCCTGCCCGTGCCCGGCCCGATAGACACCAGCGACGCACCCCATTTGTCCGGGTTGGCCCCGGCCGTGGCGTCGACCTGCGCCTGCGCGGCCACCTGCAGTCGACTGTCCAGCGTGGTGGTGATGGTCAGGCCGCCGCGGTACAGCAATTTCTCGCGGTCGGCCGGGTCGACGCCGTACGCCGGGTTGTTGAGGATGAGGTGCGAGACATAGTCGCAGAAATACGGTCCTATTTCCGCAGCGGCGCAACCCTGCTGCGCCTGGGTGATCTTGAGGTCCACTCCGGTGGCGACGGCGGCGTCATGTTCAGCTTGCGTAATCTTGCCCAGGCTGAGCATTTTGGCCAAGACCTGGTTGCGTCGCTGGATGGAGTTTTCCGGGTGGACGGCCGGATCGTAGAAGCTGGGGCTGTTCACCAAGCCGGCAAGAAGGGCGGCCTGCGGCAGGGTGAGATCCTTGGCGGTTGTGCTGAAGAAGTGGTGCGCCGCGGCCTCAATACCGTAGGCGTCCCGGTTGAAAAACACGATGTTGAGATAGCCCTCGAGGATCTGATCCTTGGTGTACTTCTTCTCCAGTTCGATGGCGAGCTTCATTTCGCGCACCTTGACGCCGATACTCTTCTGCCCGCTGAGGATGACCTGATCGCCCCGGTCCGCCGACAACAGCGATTCGTTGAGCACATTGGTGACGTATTGCTGGGTCAGCGTGGATGCGCCCTGCTGGCCGCCGCTGGTCAGGTTCGACGTCAGCGCCCGGAGAATCCCCTGCGGGTCCACCCCGCCGTGCTCGTAGAAGCGGCTGTCCTCAATGGCGACTATCGCGTCCTTGATGAACGGGGACATCTGGTCCAGCCCGACCTTCACGCGGTTCTCCGCGTAAAAGGTGGCGATCGTCTTCCCGTCCGCGCTCAGCACCTTGGTTGACTGCGACGGCGTGCCGACCGTCAGCTCAGAGGGGAGGCTGTTGAAGAATATGATCGAATTACGGACGGCGACGCCGGTGGCGGCCACACCGGGGACCACTAGGCTGGCGGCCAGAACGCCGCAGATCGCGCTCACCGTAAAGAATCCGATGACCCTCCAAAAGGCCGCGACCAGACGAGATCCTATTCGTTTCTTCGGCGCCATGTTTTCCAGCTATCACGCTCAAATGTGTGCTCACAATACGCCGGAAACCCCTCAGAAGCCAGATCGCGGAAGGGACTCGGGCAGGAGAATGTCGACGCGCCGCTTGAGGATCCGGTGCAGGAGCTGGAACCCTTCTCCGACGGAGAGGCCGGGCAGATAGGCCCCGGTGCGGGCGTTTCCGATGCCGGGCCTAGGGCCGCGGAGCCGGGGTACACCATAGATCCGGCACCGTCCAGCAGCCGGTCCAGGCCACCGGCCGGCACCAGGCCTGCCCGGGACCTGTCGGGCTACTCGCAGCCGGCGGTCACCGCCCCTACCGGACCAAATCGACCATTCGGGGGCGCACTGAATCTCTTCGACGAGTTGGCTGGTTTGAAGTAGATACGGTCCTTCGTGGCACGGACGTAAGCGCGCATATCCTCCCGTTCAGCTTCGGCCAGCTGCTCCTTCAGGTCCGTGATCCGCTGCCGGATCTTCACCAGCGCGGTTACGGAGCCGCGCAAGGGGACCACCGCGAACATCAACGGTGCCGGCGACTCACACTTCGAGGATCCCGCGTTCGTCCAAGCAGCCAAGGACATGCACGAGGCCAAACTCCTGGCAGAGGGCGGCTTCAAAGGCACGGAGCGGACGCCCGTGGAGCAGCGGTACCAACGAGCCGAAAAGGAACTCTTCGCCCGCGTGGAAAGCGTCGGCCGCGAAATCGAGAACCGCGTCACCGGCACCGACAGCAGCCGACTCAAAGACCAGGGCCTGAAATCAGAGAGCACGTCGGCCACCGCCTACGGCTCAGCGGAACGCCAGCAAGCTTCCGCCGCATCCCTGGCAACTACCGGAGCCAACGAAACCCAAGTCCGAGGGCGCGCCGCTGCGGAACGCAGCGAGGGCACACACCCCAGTGCAGCCGTCACGATGCGCAAGGGCGCAGCCAAAGCCAAAAAGACCCGCACGGGGGCAGCCTTGGGCGCGGAACGGGCCAAGAGCGGCCCGCGCGCTAGATAGGGGACTTTCTCATTAATGGTGCAAAAGGAGGGGCCACGGGCCCGGGAATCTCAACGATCCCCCGGGCCGTGGCCTTACGGAACTTCGGCCTAAGTGCTAGTCGCGCACTCCCGATCTGGAGTAACCGATCTGAATTTTCGAGCCCGTCGGCAGGGATCCCACAGCCTGGTTCAGGACGATCTCGATCATGGTGACAGTGATGCTCGAGGACGTCTTGACCACCTTGTGCAGCGTGACCTGGCCGAGTCCGGGCACTTGAACCACCGTGTTGGGGGCAACGGAGGCGTTGATCGCGGCAAATCCCTTGATCTTCAGGTTGGTGAAGGTCGACGTATCGGTCAGGGTCACTGTGCCGCCCGAGGGAGCCCGGCTGGCCGACGTTTCTGCCTTGATGGCGTCGACCGTGACCAGACCCCCGGTGACGTTCAATCCCGCGAGCGTGTTGGTCACGGAGGCTTTGAGCGTGGGCGTCAATGTTCCCGTGGTATTGGTCGTGGCCGCCCCCGCGGTCAGGACACCGGGGATGGTGGCCCCGGCGACGTTCGCCGTACTGGTTCCGCCTGCGCACTTTACGGGCGCATAGGCCGTTGCCCCGGATCCCACCAGGCCGTTCAGCAGCGATGCCTTGGTGCTGAAGCCACTACCCGTGAGGTAGCCGGCTTGAGGGGGTGTGAGCCGGGCAGTGCTGACGCCAAGTCGGATATCCGTGCCGATCTTGAGACCGGGCAGGCCGGACTTGAGGATCTGGACCCGCACAGCGGTGGTGGACACCTGATACGTGCCGTTGACCAGTCTTTTCTCCTGACCGTTGAGCGTGATTGTGCCGAGCGAGCCAAGCAGCGGGTCCTTGAGGTCGATGATGGTGTTAGGGGCCGGGCTGACGCCAATCGGCAGACCCAGCACCTTGAGGTTGGCAATCGTCGTCTGGTTGGCGCCCGAGAACCCGCCCGTGGTGCTCTTGTCGGCCGAGCTCGTGGACGTAATGGCGCCGGCAGTGATCCGTCCACCCAGGAGGTTGGCCCCTGCTACCGTTGAACTCGCTTCGGCCCGCTTGCCCGTGGTCGTCAGGAGCGTCTTGACGCTTGTCGCGGCGATACCGACCGTACCGACTGCCGGGACATTCACGGCCGCAACGTTGTTGGTGGACGTTTTGCCGGTGGCCGAGGTGCAGGAGATGACTGAGAGGGCCGTCGGACCCGAGACCAGGGATTTGTCGGCATTGACAATGTACGACCCATAGGCTGAGACCGAGAACCCGGTCTGAACCTGCGCGGGCGTGACGCTCGAATCGGTGGCTTGGGCGGAGGTGAGGGGCCCCGCAGCCACAAGCGTGAGCGCACCCATGAGCGCAACCAGTATTCGTTTCATGTTTCTCCCGGGGATTTTACAAGATCTATTATCTTGTGGTGCTCGCAAAGTACGCCCGGTAACTTTAGATTTCCTGCAGCACCCCGTCCGGGGTTGGAGCGCAGCACGATGCCCGGGCCGCGCTGGTGGGTCTTGAGTTCGTCGTAGCAGGACTCGATTTCCCAGCCCCTGGCGTATGCCTCGGCAAGATCGTCCGCCGGTGGCCGGGAATAGGTCGGTGAAAGTGGTGGCGAATGCGTTCAAAGCGGGCTTCCATCGCACGGCCCATCGGGTTTTGCCGGCACCGGTCGGATCGAGGGATCAGGTGACCAGGGAGGTGCTGGAGGCTCTGGGGCTTCCCGCAGGCAGGTGGAGATAACAGGCGCGATTAGGCCCCGGACAGCAGCTACGAACGCGTCAGCGCCCAGGGCAAGACCTACGAGGAAGCACGACAAAGATTCCGGAGGGCCACAAACTCCTGTCGATCCGCACGGACGCAAATTGGAGGTCAGGGAAATCCTGAACCCGCCCGCACCTGCCCGCCATGAAAGACTAGGCCGTGATGCGTCAGCTGTCCTTGAGCCGCCTACCGCCAGGAAGATTTTCACCCCAGGACGGATACATCTCGCCCTCGTTGTGCTCGCTTTCGCGGCGGGCCGTCTCTGCTTCGATCGCCTTCGCCACGAAGTGACTCCAGGTGTTATCCCCTTCGGCGTAGCTGGTCGCCCGGTACGCGGCCCGCGCCCGGTTCCGCAGCGCGGTGGGGATACTCACAGTCATATTCGCTGTTTCGGTGTCCTTGGGGTCTGCCTTCTTCGGCGTCTCCGGCCGGTGTCCGGGGAGCATCCGTGCCAGCGGCGCCTCAGTGGCCGGCGCTGCCGTGCGCCGCGGGGGCAATCCGAGTGCGGGTCGGCTGGGCGTCGGTTCGGCGCTCACGCGTTGACCTCCTGGGATTCTGCGACGGCGATGCGACGGGTCACTTCCATGGCGACTGCGTGGAGGTCTTCGGCCACGCTGGAAGCCGACTTTGGCCCGGCATTGCCGGCCTTCGCCTCACCGCGCAGGACCTCCCACCACTTCGGCCCCTTGCTGAGCTCCCGCTCGAGCTCATGGGCCAGCAAGCCACGCTCACGGCACGCCTGGGCGGTGGCCTCCGCGTGGCGGATGCTCATCGGGAACAACACTTCGTCGGTGCCAAAATCGGCGGTGAGATGGTCGCGGGTGACCTTGTGAACCTGCTTGGAATTCGTACCGGTACCGACGAGGACAACGCCCAGTAGGTCCAGAGAGGGATTGAGACCGACGACGCTGTCCATGCGTGCCGCGACGGCGGCAACACCCTTGCGGCTGGACATATCCGTCTTCAGCGGCACCAGCGCGTAGCGGGCGGCAGCGACCGCCGCTGCCTGCAGGGGCTCATTTCCGGGCGGGCAGTCAAGCAGGACCAGATCATACTCCCCCGCGACACCGGCAAGCAGTTTAGCCAGGGCCAGCTGCGCAGCGTCACGATCCTTCTGGGCTTTGGCTCCAAGGAAAGCCGCAGCATCATCGAGATGGGGCCCGCCGGCAATGACATCAAGGCTGGGTCGTACGCCGGTCAACAGATCGGGTTCTCCCCCGAAACATAGCGAAGCCGCCAGGCTTCTGCCGCCGTCACCTTGATCGGCGTAGCCGAGGTCTTCGGCGAGGTTTCCTTGAGGGTCGAGATCCACGAGGAGCACACGCGATCCGCCCTCGGCGAGGAGTCCACCTACGTTGGCCACGAGGCCGGTCTTGAAACCCCCCCCTTGCCGTTGATTACCGCGATAACGCGGCTTAGGGCACCGCGGTCCAGATCGTGTTTCATCTATTCCCCTTTCCAGGTGATTCCAGCCTAGCCAGCAACGCTGGGTTTGCTTGTGAAGCTGGTTTCCGTGTCTTCGCTTTTTTCACTTGTGAACCCGGTGAAGCAGGTAAAGGCGGGCCAACTTTGTTCACTGGGTTCACTTTTGAAGCAAGTAAACCCAACAACTCTTGGTTTACTTGGAAAACTGGTTTCCGTGTCTTCGCTTTTTTCACTTGTGAACCCGGTGAAGCAGGTAAAGGCGGACTGACTTGATTGGCTTGCCGTGCGCCGATTCCGGCAGGAACGGGACCGGCGGCGCCGTGGTCATGTTGACCAGCGTCGTCAGCTCATCGGGGGCCGCCGCGCAGGCTGCCCGGTAGCCGCGCAACACCTGCTCCGCCTCTTCTGCGGGGTAGAAAACCAAGCCGGAAAGGACGGTGGGCCCCACTTCGTGCAATTGATATTCGAAGGACGTCACCACACCGAAATTGCCGCCGCCGCCGCGCAGTCCCCAGAACAAATCGGGGTGCCTGTCGGCACTGGCCTGGACAAACTGCCCGTCAGCGGTGACGACGTCGGCGCCCACCATGTTGTCGCTGGCCAGCCCGTGCTTGCGCACGAGCCAGCCGATGCCGCCGCCGGTGGTGAAGCCGGCGATGCCGGTCGAGGACACCAGGCCACCGGTCACCGCAAGCCCGAACTGCTGGGTCTCTGCATCCACGTCCTTCCAGGTACAGCCGGCCTGCGCCGTCACGCGGCGGCGGGCGGGGTCCACCTGGACCCCCTTCATCAGCGACATGTCCAGCACGACGCCGTCGTCCACGGTGGAAAATCCGGGGATCGAATGGCCGCCGCCGCGAACCGCCAGCGGCAACCCTTCGCTGCGTGCGAGATCTACCGTGCGGATCACATCGGCCACACCCGCGCAGCGTGCAATCAGCGCCGGGCGGCGGTCGTGGGCCCCGTTCCAGATGCTGCGTTCGTGGTCGTAGTCCGCGTCCCCTGGCTTGACGACCGTGCCGCGCAGGCCGGCGGCGAACTCGGCGATAGTGGCCTCTCCGATGCGGGCCGGCCCAGTCTGCGTCGTAGTCATGATGGCTTCCTCCTGATTGCTGTTTGTGTTGTCAGATCCATTTGTCAGATCCAGAACAACGCTAGTGAAGCGACCTCAACGAGGACTCAACACGATCTCAACATCGCCACCCGGGTCCCGCCTGCGCAGTGCGGCCAGTCGCTGAGGTTACGTCCATTAGCGTGGTGTAACGGCCCACCTCGGGCGTGTTTGCCAGATGCGAAGGCGGTCACCGCGTGATCCTTGGAAATGACAGTCCAATGTCTTTCCTGAAGGAGAACTCCGCGATGACCGCACCTTATTCTATCGATCCGACCCGTTTTCTGTCGGAGCAGCTCGAGCAGGCGTCCCCGGACTTGCTGCGCCAGATGCTCCAGACCTTCATCACCGCTCTGATGGGTGCCGAGGCCGACGCCGTCTGCGGCGCCGAATACGGCCGGGCCTCGACGGAGCGGGTGAACTCCCGCAACGGCTACCGGCACCGGGACTTCGACACCCGCGCCGGGACGCTGGATGTCGCCATCCCGAAGCTGCGCCAGGGCACGTATTTCCCGGACTGGCTGCTGGAGCGCCGGCGCCGGGCCGAGGCCGCCCTGACATCGGCGGTGGCGACCTGCTACCTGCTCGGGGTCTCCACCCGGCGGATGGAGAAACTCGTCGAATCCCTGGGCATCACCCGGCTGTCCAAGTCCCAGGTCTCCAACATGGCCCGGGACCTGGACGAACAGGTCGAGGC
>NZ_JBEPNP010000045.1:0-12155 GCF_040546335.1 Arthrobacter sp. UYEF20
TTCACGGCATCGGACTTGAACTCATCGGAATAACTAGGACGGGAAGACATGGGCACAATCCTTTCAAACTGTGTCTCACATCAGTAGTACACCTCAATCTGTTGTTGGACGGCTTTTGAGACAGCGAAGCTCCGTGTCGAACCGCGAGATCCTCGGCACTCCTGGTGCCACCTGCAAAGCGGCCCGACCGTCTCAGTAATGGATCGTATTTGAGACAGAAGGGAGGTAACCGCAATCGAGTGCCGCCCCACCACATGTCCGACCGAGTCCGCAGCCTTGACGATGGGTCTTGCCTGGCCTTATCCAGGACAACAGCGAACCACGCATTTGGTCTGACAAAGTTTCGCGTCGGATCCCGGTACTTTCCGGTCACCGCCGGGGAGGGCGGCCCCGGGCTCTCCCCATCCGCCACACGGGAACGGCAGCGTCCGGGAGCTTGACCTTCACAGGGTCGAGCCCGCCGCGCAAAGGGTCGAGCCCGCCGCGGCGGTGTGTGCACCGCAGGCTGCGTGTGGAACCACACCGCGAGGGTGTGTTCACGCTCCGAGTCATAGTCGTGGTAGCCGGGCCAGTCGTGGCCTTCCTCCCGGAACTTCACGAGCTCGGCCAGGCACCCCGGGCGCCGGCGCCTCCTCTCCGCCTTCCCCTAACTGGCTGGCTGGCTGGGGAAGTGTAGCCGGCGCCCGGCGCGAAGCTAACAGCGCGGTATAGCGGTCTGGCCGGATAGCGGGACGGCCTGCCTGCACGGGGTGTGCAGGCAGGCCGTCGATATGGGAAAGCTTTTGAACTTCGTCAGGCCCCTTTGTGTGGGCGCTGGCGTCGCCGAGGTCGTCCCGGGGTCAGGGGTGGAAGAGTTCCTCAAAGGTGCCTGATGTTGTGGGTGAGCAGGTGTTGGCCAGGCAGCCCAGGTGCCACATGTGCTCGATGGTGGAGAGCAGGGTGTAGTGGTCGGAGAGCTGGTTGGTTGTTTTGTGGGGGCCTTCAGCTGAGTTGATCACGATCGTGGGTGCGTGGCCGCCGCCGAGGACGGCGCCGTTCTGCCCGACCGGGCTGCCCGGGCCGCCGGTGGATCCTGAGTAGTCGTTCTCATCCCAGGCCAGGACAATGCTGGACTTGGTCGTCTTCCACGTCGGGGAATCCATGATCTGCTGGACCGTTTGCTTGACATAGTTGTCGCCGAGCTGGATCGCGCCGTGGTCCAGACCGGAGTCCGGGTATCCGCACTGCGGCGTCCCGACGCTGGCCGCCCCCGACGGGGAGACCCCGTGCATGTCGTGGCACTGGTTCGGGCTGACCCAGACGAAGTTCGGCACGTTGCCACTGGCCAGGTCGGTCTTGAGGTTGTTCTCCTGGGGCACGATGTTCTGCAGGCGCGGGCTCCCCGGGTAGTTGATGTCCGAGAAGTACATGAATGGGTTGTGCTTCTGCGCATACAGCTTGACCGTGGTCGAGCCGGTCGTGGGCGCGTACTCGACCTGGGAGCCGGCGCTGGGAAGGCTCTCCATGTACGCCTTCCAGCTCAGGCCCTTGTTTTCAAGCTGATCAACAATGTTCTTGCCCGAGAACATGTGCGCAGTGGAAGAGGCGCTGGCGACCTGGGCCGGGGTGAGGCTCCCGGTGACCCCCGCGTCGCTGGAACCGGGGACAAATTCTTCAGGGGCGCACGTGACATTGGCGCCGGCTTTGCAGTCATCCCAGATGCCCTGGGTGCTCCCCGAAATGGTGGCAAGGTAGTTGGGCAGGCTCGGGTGGGTCACACCGTGGTAGTTCGTCGCGGTGTTGTAGCGCTGGGAGAGTGAATTGATGTAGGGCGCGTCGGCGGTGTTGCCGATGACCTGGTCATAGCCGTGGTTCTCCATCATGATCACGAACACGTGGTCAGGACCGTTAGCCCCCTGCCCGTTGGCCTGGGCGACAGCGCCCGCGGGTGTCTTCGCGTCCGCGGGTGCAGCCGCACTGACGGCGGCGAATCCGGTGAACGCGACGGTGGCAGCAAGCGCTGTTGCGCCTGCCCTCCGGCTCTTCAGCATGCTGAGCATTGGATAATCCTTTCGTGTTGCGCCCCGGGACGGGACGCCTGGTTCTCGGGAAAAGCAGCAAAGTAGAGCTGAGTTGGTGTCAGAGTCGACGGCAGCGCTATCAGCCTTCGCGCCGATGCCGGTGCGGTTATCGGCTCAGCTGGGGATCGCTAGTGAGCGCGCGTCCGTTTTCGAGCCGGCCGGCGAGGACTCGGACGAGTTTCGGGTCCGTGGCGGAGGTGATGGTCAGGTCGTACCAGCCGCCCTGGGTTGGGATGACGACGGTCTTGCCCTGGCCCGGGTTGAGTGAGAGCGCCTGGGAGCCGGCGCCGTAGGCGTCCTTGAGCGTGAGGGTCTCGCCCGCGGAGCCGGTGTTCTCGATCCGGAACTGCGCGTGCGGGGATTTGCCGTCGGCGGCAACGGTGACGCGGAGGTCCGCGGCGGCCGTCGTGCCGGCGAGGCGCCGGTACCACCCGGCCGGGCCGTGCATGTGCACGTCGTACTCGGCGCCGAGCGCCCAGGACGCGTCGAGTGAGGCCGCTGCCCCGATGGTGTATGAGTACGGGGCCTGCGCCAGCATGTTGGAGCGGACCTGCACGTGCGCGCCGAGCGTGCCCCGGTTCGCCCAACGGGCGGTGAGCTTCCCTGCCTCGATCTTTGTCTCGACGTCGAGGGCGTAGCCGAGCGGGCGGGACGGACGCGTGCCCTTCTCCTGGGCGGGCATGGTGTTCGTCGCCGGTGGCGTCGGAATGTAGCTCGGGTGGCGGTTATGGTCAGCCGGCTTGTAGGCCGAGGTGTCCGGCAGGGCCGGCGCGGCACCGCCGGCCGCGGCGAAGTCGAACGCGCTGGTGAGGTCGCCGCTGACTGCACGGCGCCACGGCGTGATGTTCGGTGAGGCGACGCCGAAGCGGGCCTCGAGGAAGCGGATGATCGAGGTATGGTCGAAGGTCTCGGAGCAGACGAAGCCGCCCATGCTCCACGGCGAGGCGACGATCATCGGCACGCGCACGCCGAGCCCGAAGTGCCCCGGGACGTCCTTGCTGCCGTAGAACGTCGGGGTACCGTCGTACCACTCGCCGGCAGTTGAGACCGTGGAGGCGCCGGGGATCTGCGGGGTGTTCGGGTGCGGCGGGACGATGTGGTCGAAGAAACCGTCGTTCTCGTCATACATGAACAACACTGCCGTTTTGCTCCACACCTCCGGGCTGGAGGTGAGAATGTCCAAAACGTTCGCGGCGTACCAGGCGCCGAAGTTGGGCGGCCAGTTCGAGTGCTCCGAGTAGGCCTCAGGCGCCACGACGTAGGACACCTGCGGAAGCTTGCCCGACTTCACATCCTCCCGGAGGACCCGGAAGAGGTCATCGCCGGCCTTGGCGCTCGTGCCGGTGCGGGCTTTTTCGTACAGCGGGCTTCCGGGCTTGGCGTCCTGGTACTGCTTGAAGTACAGGAGCGAGTTGTCCCCGTAGTTGCCGATGTACGGGTCGTCAGTCCAGCCTTCATAGTGCGCAGGGTCGAGTCCCTCGCCGATGTCCTGGTAGACCTTCCACGAGACTCCGGCCTTCTCAAGCTCCTCGGGGTAGGTGCTCCACCAGTACCCTTTTTCACCGTTCCACAGGTCAGGGCCGCCGCCCTTTCGGTCAGGGTCGTCCCCGCCGGCGAACATGAAGTAGCGGTTCGGGTCTGTCGGGCCAAGGACCGAGCAGTGGTACTGGTCGCAGACCGTGAACGCGTCGGCAAGGGCGAAGTGGAACGGGATGTCCGGGCGCCCGTAAAACGCCATCGTCGCGTCGGTCTTCTCCGGCAGCCACTGATCGTATTTGCCTTTGTTAAAGGCTTTATGGGTGAGCTCCCACGAGTGGTCAAGGTCCTCCATAAACTGCATTCCCAGATCCGGCGCCGTCGGGTGGAACGGAGTAACCTCGCGGGTGGCGTTGGCTTGGTGGAACGAGTCCTTGCCGGACGGCAAAATTGCGGGGTGCGGGTCCGAGAACCCGCGCACGCCCTTGAGTGTGCCGAAGTAATGGTCGAACGCTCGGTTCTCCTGCATGAAGATCACGACATGCTCAACGTCCTTGATCGAGCGTGTGGCCCGATTGGCGGGGATCTCCGCGGCCCGGGCGATGCTCTGCCCAAGCATCTGCGAGATCGCGGTGCTGGCAGCGCCAGCGGCCGAAAGCTGAAGAAAACGACGGCGGTCAAAACCTGCCATGAAGCTGCTCCTAATGCATTGTCTTACTAGTGGCCCCCGACGGAGTCTCCCAGTGTCAGGTAAAAGCCCGGTGTACGCCGGGTGAACAACGCGCAGCATACTTACCTAAAAACGGACTTGGTGCTGCGCCGGGCACCCCGCCGCGGTGCAACGAGGGAGTCCGTCAGGGCGCAGCCGTAGACTGTCCTTCGACGAACGGACCATCAGCATGAGGCTTGAAGGCTGGCATCTCATCATCATCATCGTTCTGGCCCTGGTGCTGTTTGCCGCACCGAAGCTCCCCGGAATGGCCCGCAGTCTGGGCCAGTCGAAGCGTATTTTCAAATCCGAGGTCCGCGAAATGAAGAAGGACGGCACCCGACCGCTACCTCAAGGGCGAAGACAACGGGTGGGAGCAGACGCCTCGCGTCCGCTACTCCGTCCTCGACCTCCAAGGCGGTGACCGGGTCGGCATCGCTGCAGACCAGTTCCCTCCCACGGACGTCACCTCGACGAAGTACTACCTCGACGGCCGCTCGCGAGTCTTGAACACTGCAGCACCGACGGACGAGGTGGAGGCGGCATACGACGTCGGATCAAACCCGGCTGCGGTGTCGTTCGTCGCGCGATTCGACCAGGAGACAGTGATGGTCGGCTACCCGAAGGCACGTCTCTGGGTCGAAGCACGAGGCGCGGACGACATGGACCTGTTCGTCCTCGTCCAGAAGCTCGACGCGTACGGCACGCCACTGCAGCAGTTCACCGTGCCCAACCAGGGCGCGCTGGCGCAAGACATCACCGAACACGGCGCCTCCATCCTGCGGTACAAGGGATCCGACGGGCGCCTGCGCGTCTCCGCTCGCCACCTGGACGGGACGTTGTCGACCGATGCCGTGCCCGCCCACAGCTTCGACCGAATCGAGAAGCTCTCACCCGGCGAGATTGTCGACATCGAAATCGACCTGCTCCCGATCGGCCTCGCATTCCACCCCGGCGAACAGCTCCGCCTCGTCATCAGCGCCCGAAACATCCTAGGAACGATGATGCCCGCAATCCGCGAGTACACCCCCGTCAACAGTGGACAGCACATCATTCACACCGGCGGCGAACACGCCTCCTTCCTGCAACTGCCCATCCAGGCGCGGTAGCAGGTCTCACAGGGAGTGAAGGAGGCGTTCGCGGATGATCTGGCATTCGGCAGGGCGGTGAGGTCGCTGCTGAAGGTCAAGTCTTAGGGTATCCAGGTGGTGCCTGGCACCGGCTTCATGGCGAAGAGCGCATCGCGGTCCAAGGGGCCCGTGGAGAGGGCGTGGAAGATCCCGTCTCCCTTTTCCTGCGTTGGCCCGATCAGGTGGTCTTGGACGAGGTCTTTGTAGGGGCCGGAGCCGCACCGTCGGGGAGCGGCGCGCGGAATCGGAAGAAAAGCCGGCACAGCACGACGCGCGGACTCCCGGGGCTGTGGTCCCCGGCCGGGGGTGTGACGGTGGTTGGGGGAGGCGGTTATCAGGGGCTCGTCGTCGCCGGCCCCGCTGGAGGGCGCGGGGGCGCAGCCCGCAAACGGCTGGCCCCGGGGTACCGGGTCAGCTGCGGCGTCACTGCGCGGCCGGCAGGCGGCGGGGCTCGTTGCGACGGTAGATTGGGGACGAAATCGGCCGGGGATGACGCATGGATTCGAGGGGCAGAGCCTTCTGCCCGCGTGTGCCGGCGTGCGGTCCGGTTCTCCCGGCCGGGTTCGGTAGGGTCAGGTCATGATCGAAACTGCCGCCGTGCCGGCGCTGACGTCCTATCACTGGCTCGGCATCCCGATCGCCGCAGCCGGGGCGGTCCTGCTCGCGCTCGGAACACTGTTCCAGCACAAAAGCATCGAAGACCAGGGTCCGGCGCCAGGGCGGGCTGCGGGAAGCATGGGAGGAGGGCGCCTGCAGGCCCTCCTGCGGAAACCGGTATGGCTGGGCGGGACAGCCATGCTTGGAGCGGCAATACTCCTGCAGCTGACAAGCCTGAGGTTCTCGCCCCTGATCGTCGTGCAGCCCATTGGCGCGGTCGCCCTGGTCGTGACCACTTTGGCCACCGCCCGGATGACCCGCAGGTCCGCGGGTCGCCGGGCCCTCACAGCCGTGGCTTTGTGTGTCGGCGGAGTGGGTGCGTTCGTCGCTGTCGCGGCCGTGTCCGCGCAGGACGTTGAGATCAGCGACCGGCACCTCATCACGATCCTGGCCCTGCTCGGCATCGTTCTCGCCGCACTCGGCACGGGTTTCGGTCTCTGGCGGCACCGATGGGGCGCCGTCGTCTTTACCAGCGGCGCCGGGATCCTGTTCGGGTTCGTCGCGGCCCTGGCCAAGACCGTCATCGCCCGGCTGTTCCAGGGCGACTTCGAATGGCTGTCCCTGACCTGCCTGGCGGGGCTGGTCATTGCCGCCCTGTCCGGAACGTTCCTGGTCCAGAACGCGCACACCCGGGGCACACCCGAACTCGTCGTCGCCGGGCTGACAGTCATCGATCCCCTCGTTGCTGTCACCATCGGCATCACCATCCTCGGAGAAGCCGACACCGCCCCGCCACTGGCATTCGTCGCTTTCCTCCTCGCCGGCGCAACAGCCATTGCCGGAGTCATCCTCCTCGCCACAGTGAAAACGTCACCGGACACCACGCCCCCATCCCCGTGAATGCCGCGCAACATGACTCCGCCCAGCCGCCCTCCCGGCACCCCTGACGTTTCCCCTATGACGCCTACAGAGCCACGCTGTCTGACTTGGCAGCACCACCGCTCAAATCACCACACCCAGAAACCACAGCCGCCATCCCGGCCCGCACCCGAATATCGACGCCTCCGTTGTCGAAATCTTCCGGGATTTAGAGTCGGGCAACGCAGGGACGTCGCGGACCTGAGGCTGCCCTCCGCCTCGGCGATCCGTTGATGTGCCACGGGCCCGACAGCCATCGGCAGGGTTGCAATGTAGTTTCCGGTCCTGCATTCGGACCAGGGCTGGCAATACCAGCACCGGTCCTGGGTCAGCGCCCTGCAAACGCGACTGTGGTACTAGCTGTCTTCGGCCAGCGGGAGGGTGAGGCTGAGGTGCGCGCCGCTCGGGCAGGGATGCGCCGTCGCCGTGCCGTTGTGTGCGATGGCTACGTTGTGCACCACGGCGAGTCCCAGCCCGGATCCGGCCACGCTTCGCGCGGAGGTCGAACGGTAGAACCTGTCAAAGACAAGGGGCAGGTCCTGCGACGGGATTCCCGGTCCTGTGTCCCGCACGTCAAGGGTGACGCTGCGCTGCGCCACGCGAAGCGTTACCCGAACCTGGCCCGGTTCAGGCGTGAATTTACCGGCATTGTCCAGTAAATTCGCGATGGCCCGCGCCAGCCGGACGCGTTCTCCGGTCACTAGGAACCGGCGCCCACTTCCTTCCAGGGACCATTCCACTCCGGGGTAACGCCGTTGGGCATTGTCCATGCAATGGAGCACAAGTTCGTTGAGGTCCAGTTCCTCGATGAAGGACGGGACCTCTTCGCGGCGGGCCAGGTCGATCAGGTCCTCAATGAGGGACTGCATCCCTACCAGCTCACGCTCCAGAGCCCCGGTTATGCGTTCCTTGCTGCTTTGCTCAAGGCCGGGACTCTTGAGCATGGCGGCGTTGGTCCGCAGCGACGTCAGGGGCGTGCGCAGCTCATGGGAGGCGTCGGCAATAAGTTGTTCCTGCTGGCGGCGGGATTGCTCCAGTTCGCCCAGCATCGTGTTGAAGGCGATGCCGAGTCTGTTGATCTCACTTGTGGTACTGCCGGGGATCCTGATGTCGGTGTTGCCGGTCTGCGCGATACTCTCGGCAACAGCCGTCAGCCGGTCCACCGGCCGGAGTCCGCGGCGGGCGGCAAGGTAGGCAGTGCCTGCGGCCACCGCCATGGTGCCCAGCACTGTTGCTGCCAGGAGCCAGCCGAGACGCTCAAAGGACGCCAATACCCTGTCGTCCCTGACCCCCACCACCAGAGCCCTCTGGTTTGTCAGCGGCCTGACATAAACACGGACTGGATCGTCGCCGATGGCCGCTTCCGTGAAGAACGCCGCCCTCTCCCCGGATGCCACCTCGCGCATCTGCCCGGTGATGGGCAACGCCGGCCCGGTGGCAGTAGCCGGATCTCCATCGGGCGTTGGTGCCACCAGCTGGGCGCAGGCCGGCGAACTGACCCAGGTGCACTGGGAAAAGCCCTGCCAGTTCGGATCGGTACGGATCAGCTGAATGATGCGATCCGATTCACGCCTCAATGACAGATCCTCGTTGTTGCGCAGTTCGTGCCCCGCCAGGGCATACACCAGTGCCGCGAACACCAAAACGGTGAGGGTGATGGCCGCCGCGATCACCAGCGTCATCCGCAGCCGCAGCGTCACGACGCGGCCAGCCGGTATCCGACCCCCCGCACGGTCTGGATGAGCCGGGGTTCACCGTCAGCTTCGAGTTTGCGGCGCAGGTAACTGACGTAGACCTCCAGTGCGTTGGAGGCCGGAGCCATTGCATATCCCCACACCGCGTCACTGATCTGGCCTCGGCTGAGTGCTTGCTCCGGGTTTTCAGCGAGCACGCAAAGGATGGCGTATTCGGTGCTGCTTAAGTCAATCCAACGTCCCCTTTGCCTCACGGCATGGGCGTCGGGGACCAGTACCAAATCCTGGTATCCGCTGGGACCAGGCGGAAGGCGGGCTGTCCGTCGTGCCATGGCCCGCAACCGGGCCAGCAGTTCATCAGGTTCAAACGGTTTGGAAAGGTAGTCATCCGCTCCTGCGTCCAAACCTGCTACGCAGTCAGCCACATCGCTGCGGGCCGTCAGCAGCAGGACCGGGACGGTGTTGCCAGCTGACCGGAGCATGCGGCACAGGGCGAGTCCGTCCATGATCGGCATCAAAACGTCCACCACCAGCAGATCCGGGGACGTCGCAGCGACCCTTTCGAGCGCCTCCCGGCCGTCAGCGGCGGTTTCCAGCAGGTAGCCGGCAGCTTCAAGCAATGACTGCAGGGAGCTCCTGATTTCCGGATCGTCGTCGACGACCAGGACTGATATCGGCTCCGTCATGCCCACCAGCATAGTTGCATCCCTTCAGAATCCCTTCTGCAGGATGGGGCCATGGATATGGACGTCGGAACTACCTACGCAACCGCCGCGCAGCGCGGGCCACTTGAGGCTCGGCGACGCCGTCCACGAGTGCGCGACTGGATCATTGGCATCTTTGCGGGGGCAATCATGGCACTGCTCTTCGGCCACGGACTGGCGCCGGAGGCTGACGGGATTGCGCTCGTAATCGAGAGCTTCCTGCCGTGGTTGGGGGCCGCCATCGCCGCGCTGCTCATGGCGGCGTTGCTTTCGAAAGCTTGGTTCGGCGCCATCCCGGTGGTGGTCGCTGCAGTTTCCTGGACCCTGGTATTTCTGCCAGTCCTGATGACGGGAGCCGTCCCGGCCTCGGCGGCCGGCACATCGGACGGAGCGGCCGAGGGACTGACCGTTGTCACTCAAAACCTTCGCGCAGGAAATCCTGACGCCGAAGCGGCCGTGGAAAAGCTGATCGAATCAGATGCCGACGTTGTGGTCTTACAGGAGCTGACCGGGCCGGCGCTAGCCCGGATAACTCCGTTGATGGACGGAACGTTCGGGCACCGACAGCTGGCAGGAACCGTTGGGGTATGGAGCCGGTTTCCGCTGGGCGGGGGTGAGCCCCTCACCTTGGGGCTCGGCTGGTCGCGCGCAGTCAGCGTACAGCTGGAAACGCCCGCCGGTCCCGTGCAGCTCTACGCCGTGCACCTGCCCTCTGTCCGGCCCGGCGAAGTGAGCAGCAGGAACAGCGGGCTTGCGAAGCTCACCGAAATTGTAGAGGCGGATCCCTCACCCAGAATCCTGGTGGTCGGCGATTTCAATACGGCCAACACCGACCGCGCCTTCGCCCCGTTACTGGCCACACTGGACGAGGCCCGGGCTGGCTTCGGATTCACATGGCCGGCACGCTATCCCGCCACCAGACCAGATCACATCCTGTTCCGCGGTTTCACCATAACCGGAGCCTCCGTGATCGCCTCTCCGGGCACGGACCATCTCGCCGCGCTGGCACGGTTGCAGCCTGGGACTGTCCGCCCGCCCGCCACTCCGCCACCTGCTGAACCGCGGAATCCCGCGTAACCTGACCCTCCCAAAAGCTGTTCCATAATCCCCTTCTTATAACCAAGTCCGGAACTGAATTTCGGTACGGTGCGGAAAACGGACATCGGATACGCGCAGGTCTCGACAGCGAACAGGATTCTGACCGGCAGCCGCCTGCCCTGGAAGGGGCCGGTATCGGACCGCAGCACATGAGGCGGTACTCCGGGCAACGAGTGAGCCCCGACCCGGCACCGGTGGCCGCATTCCCGGCATCCGGCGCGGCGACTGACATACTCTGACGATGGCTGCCTCCTTCGAATGCACAACACGGACCACCATGGGCATAGACCAGTTCTTTGACCTCGCCCGCAGCATCGATGCCCACAAAGACTCGATGGCGCAGTCGCGGGAAAACGCCGTGGCAGGCGTCACGACTGGCCTCATCTCCCTGGGTCAGGAAGTGACCTGGCGGGCTTGGCACTTCGGGTTCCCGCTTCGGATGACGAGCCGGATCACCCAGATGGAGGCGCCGGACTTTTTCGTCGATGAACAAGTCAAGGGGCCGTTCCGGCGCTTCCGGCACGTCCATGAGTTCAGCGAAGACTCCGGGGGAACCCTGATGGTTGACCGGATCGAGTTCGCGGCGCCGTTCGGACCCGTCGGGCAACTGGTGGAGAAATTGGTCCTTACCCGCTACCTCCGGAAGCTTATCGAGAAGCGCAATCAGCACCTCACCGCGGACTCGCAACCGGGATAACAGGGATCCGAGCCGGGGAGCTGGCAAAATTGGGCACTTGCCTCCATACATGGGCACTGAAACGGTGGATGATTTTGCGGTCGCTCGGTCGGTCACTCGGATAACTACGCAGGCCGGCCCCTGGACAAGGGTCATACCCGGAAACTGGGCGACGCGGTCATCGCAGGCTGTGACGGTGTAGGAAGTTGGTAAGCCCTGTTGACCTTCGCGAAGGGCTTCGCCGGATTCCCATTCAGCTGCGGAGGCAATTATCAAGGCGGCGTGAGACGGGGAGTCGACAGTGATGAGTCGTTCCCCAGATCCTGCTTCCACGGAGATGGGCGACTTCCACCCGCCGTATTCCCGCCCGTCGTTGCCTGTGTAGGGATAGCCGTTCATCTCGTCCCGGATGGGCCAGGAGTAGCTCGAAGGACTGCCGGTCCAGGAAAGTGATGAAACGCCCTCAGCGGTAGGAGCATCAGGCTCAGCTCCAGGAGCTTCAGGGACCGGGACCGCGCTACCCTCCCATGCGTCCTCGCAGTTCAAGCTGGACGAGAGCTGCGGCGCTGGACTGGACGTGCTTGGCTTCGGGGCCGGTTGGACCGGTTGGGCGGGTGTGCAGCTCGTGAGTGCCAACGCGGTGACTAGTGCCGCTATTGGTTTGCTCTTACTTGATCGCATAGCTGGCCCCCCGTTGAGCTATTCAACTGCATCCAGAACACCATGGACAAGAGGAACCTCGCTAGTGATTCGTCGGCGACCCCGTTTGGAGGGTTTTGGGAGAACGTGTCCCGTAGCGGGTTCCCGAAACGGGCAATCTCAATTGCTTGCCGGCATGCGGTGAAGGTCGAATGCGTCCGCTTGCAGCGCACTAGGATTGAGGTCCGCACCGCTCACGATATCTGGCATGTGCACGTACTTACGTTGGCTACACCCTTACCGGCTGAGAGTCCGCTCGGGGTGAAAAGGGGGATGACGCATGACGAGTCCGAGTCTCGGCCAATGGCCTCCTAGCGACCGCGAATACCGTCGATCAGAAGTGACGGCGCTCGTCGGAGTTGGCGACGCAGTTTGGCAGCGCGCCGCCAACGAG
>NZ_JBEPNP010000046.1:0-11881 GCF_040546335.1 Arthrobacter sp. UYEF20
CGACCAGCGCGTCGAGCTCGGCCTGCACCTCGGACAACGGCCGGGCCGGCAAGGGCCTCGCACCGACGAGATCGCCGACCAGGTCGTCGACGCGCCCCGAACCGGGCAGCTTGAGCTGATCGGCCAGATGGCCGATGGTTTCGCGCAGGTCGTCGAGCGGATTGCGGCTGGCAGCCATGCATCCACTGTAGTACTCGATTCCCGACGTGTGGTGGCAGGGGCGGGTTCAGACGTGCAGGGTGGGCCGGTAGATGAGCTCTTGAGTGTGGCCGTCGAGCGTCCGGCTCTCGATCAGTTCGAGGTCGAAGTCCTGTGCACCATGGAAGATCGGGCTCATTCCGGTCTGACCGGTGATCACAGGGAAGATCGTCACCTGAACGCGGTCGACCAGACCGGCGGCCATCAGTGCCCGGTTCATCGACAGGCTGCCGTGTGATCGCAACGGCACCTCGGACCCCTCCTTGAGCCGTGCGATGACCTCGACTGCGTCGCCACTCACGACGGTCGCGTCCGGCCAGTCGAGCGGTCCGTGCAACGTAGTCGACACCACCGTTGCCGGCAGGTTCCTCATCCGAGCGACCCATGGATCGCGGACTTCGGACTCCTCGCTGCTTGAGGCCAGCACCTCCGCGAATGCCCGATACGTGTTGGCCCCGAAGACCATCCGCTGCTCCTCGCTGTACTGGGCGAGGCGGTGCTCAAGCAGTTCGAGGCCCTGCTTGCCCCAGTAGCCGGTCCAGTTGCCGCTCGCGGCGCCGAAGCCGTCGAGACTGGAAAATACGTCGAAGGTGTAGGTCACTGACATGATGCTCTCCTAGACGCGGTTCTAACTGACTATCACAGGCTGTGCCACGCGGCCAATGGTGTGGATGAGGGCCGACCGTACCATTGACCGCCGGATGGTCGTTTCCGCCCAGACCCTTGACTTGCCGCTACGAAGGTTCATCATCGCCTAGAAGATGGCTTGCGGGTCCGCGGGGCCCTTTCGTTCGAGACCAACATCCGGTTCATGAGGTGCGGGGTCGAATTCCGCTTGGAGGCGGCAGAGTAAGGGGACCGGCGGCGGCGGGGGGGTGGTGCGAACGGTCTCAGGCCCGCACCACTCACCGCCGGCCCCCCGGGCTTCACAGTAGGCGGCCGCCGCAGCGCGCACACGAGTGGCGGGTATTTGCTTTAGCGGTGCAGGGCTACCCACCGGGGTTGGCGCCCGCGGCGTACTTTCCGTTTCCTTGGGCCCATGCTCCCATGCCTGCGCTTTAGACCGACGGCATTCTTGCGGGGATCTCGGAGCCCGGAGCGACGTTCAGCGCGACCGAGAAGGGCAAGCATGCTCGAGGTGATTGCGACCCAGAGCAGTGCCGCGGCAAGGACGATAAGAATCGAGGTCAAAGGATGCATGTGGGTCTTCCAGGGGATACCTCGGTGAGTGAGAATTGCGGGGTCCTGTAGTTGTTGTCCCTTTGTCTGGAGACTTGTCTGCATGTTCTCAGATTCCGTGTACATCCGGAAGTACCTCAAAGACATGGGCGATTTTGGTACGCGTCAGCGGCACTGGGCTACCCACTGCCTTGGCCGACGCGCAGTACAGCACCGCACTGCGCGGCTTTGAGTACGCCATCCCCCTGCTGGGCTGGGGCACAACAAAGGGCGCATCCCCCGTGTCGGAGATGCGCCCTTCGTCTGCGATTCAGGTCAGTCCTTTTTGAAGGCGTCCTTTACCTTTTCGCCGGCCTGCTTCAAATCACCTTTGGCCTGGTCAGCCTGGCCTTCAGCCTGCAGGCTTTCGTCGCCCGTGGCTTTCCCGGCAGCTTCCTTGCCCTTACCGCCGGCCTTCTCGGCAGCGTTCTCAATCTTGTCGCCCAGTCCCATGGTGCTTCCTCCTCTGGTTGGCAGCCGATCAACACGGCCATAAAACCTATCATAAGCATGCTTAGTATCCGGATTTCAAGCCCGGCGCCACGTCCCGACCAGAAGATTGGACGCTGTCCTGACCGGGGATGACTGCGGCCAGGGCTGACCGCAGTCGATTCAGGTCTTCGGTTACTGCTTCCGGCGGCTGCTCAGTCATACCTTTATGCAAGCAGACTCCAGGCGGGATGCGAGCAGGCCAAACGCGATCAGGCTGCCGCAACCGCCGCGTCGGCCTCAGGGCCGTGGGCGAGCAGCGATCCCGCGCCCGGAAAGTCAGAGGCTCTGCTGAAGCCGTCGAGGGAGAGCGCGACCTCAGGGGAGGACCGCCGAGGGGTGCATGCCGAGATCCTGGCTTGCTTCACCGGTGTCACGCCCGAAGCGTGCCAGGACAAGAAAGTTTGCGGGCGTCATGCGGTCATACTGGTTTCGGCTTTCAGCAGAGCGCCTCTTGAGAGGCCCATTGTCCGGGAACTCTGCGGCCCAGCGCTCGCCCCGGTGTCCGGGGGACATGGTTTCGTTTAGACGCGGGACCTGCCGCGGACGAAGTGGAAGATCAGGACGACTACGGCGACAACCAAGAGTATGTGAATAAGCCCGCCGCCGATGTTGGTGAGAAGGCCGAGAAGCCAGAGAACTGCGATAACGATGGCTATCCAAAGCAACATAGGAGTCTCCCTTGTAACGTGGCGTGGACGGAAATGCTTCTTCGGTCTCTACATAGCCACAGGAACAGAACAAAAAGCAAGCACGCTTAGTAATCTTCTCTCGTGGTAATTATGGATAGCCCATCGGGAGGCCCTTTCATATGCCTGCATCATGGACGAATTCGCTGTGTTCCACCGCCGTAGAGGGGCATCCCCCTGCCCCGGTTGATGGTCCAGGACGATTCAATAAGGACAGCGCCCGAGGGCGCTTCAAACTTTTGCTGATTCGCCGGCTCAAGACCTGATTCGGGTGCAGGATGAGCGGGGCTCTCTGATGAAATCCAGGGCCGCAGGCACCGTGGCCGACCGGTGCTGGTGTTGGAGGAGACGGTCGTCAAGAGGCCGAGTCGTTGCGATCTCAGCAAAGGATCCATTAGCGAGACGGGACGGCCGCTTCACCGGGGGTTGGTCGAAGTCCGGCATTCGCGGCTGTGGATTCGATCGCGATGTGGCAGCTTTTTGTGACCGCTCGGTGTCGCACCAGCGCCCGAAATCCGATCCCTAACGGGCGTTGCGGTCACCCAGCTCCTTAGGTGAAGGAGTCGACAAAACCGGGGTCATTCCGGTGCCGACCACCTAGATGATGTTGACGGTGTCCAGGTATTGGGCGGCCAGGCCGGCGTCGCCCTCCACCGATACCTCTGCCTCGCGCCAGGATGAGCGTTGGGTTCCCCAGTCGGGGAGGGAGATGGTGGGGGCCGTAATGCGGGCCGCAGGAGTCCTGGTTCCGGGCTCCGAGAGGCCGTGGGAATCGATCCACCAGCTGCCGCCGCCCGGGCCGGTCAGCGTCAGGGTGAGACCTGCATCGAGGCCCGGCACAGGAGCCATGGCCGTCTGGTTGCTCAGGACCGCTGTCATCCAGGTGAGCACAGCCTTCATCCGTTCGCTGTCAGAGGGTGGGGTGGGCAGCCCCAGCGCCGGAGCCATGTCGTGGCGAAGGTGCGTGTGGAGATCGAACACGAGCGCCCCGCCCACCAGCAGCGCCATGGGGTATTTGCCCAGCTCGTTGAGCTGCATGGGGACGTTCCGCAGCGGCGTGCGCCGGACCAGGCTGAGCATGCGGTCCGCCGTCCGGGTCGAGGTGGCGAACTCGGCCATGACCCGCTCCCTGCTCCAGCTCCGGCGAACCTCCACCGGGCCCTCGTTGGCTGCTTCGAGGCTGGGCTTGCGGGAGGAGAGGACGCCGGCGGGGATGTACATATTGTGGGCAGTGGAGCCGATATGCGCCACCATGTCGGCAATGCTCCAGCCGGCCGCCTTGCTGGGTGCGTTCCACTGGGCATCGGTCAGTCCGCCCACGAAATCGAGCATCACAGCCGTTTCTGCGCGGTATGCGTCCTGGAGATTTTTGAAGTCAGGGGCGGGGAGAGTGTGTGTCATGACGGGTCTGCCTTCTTGAGGTGGGTCTGGATGAGGGCAGCTACGGATGGCCTTGCGGCTGGCGAAATGGCAGCGGAGTGGGTCATAGGGTGCGCACCGCTGCTATTGCGGTGTCGTACAGGTCGAACATCGGCGTTGCTCCCTCGCGCCGAAGCCACTCCTCCGTGGCGGCTTGGAGGCAGGTGATGGCGGTGCCCACGATCGCCCTCGCCTCGAAAGTCCTGTCGCCCGAGTCAGGGATCTTCGGCTCAATCAGAGGGGCCAGCAGGTCGGTCCACCGCGCCTGCTTCTCAGCATGACCGGCCCGGAGCGCGTCGTTGTCGAACAGCATCGAGATGATTTCAAGCCGGCGCTGCGGGGTCGCCTCTATCTCGTCGAGAACCTGGAATGCGTAGCGCAGAGATACCCAGGCGTTTTCATCTGCAGGGCGACCGCTGAGCCTTTCGGCCATGACGTCCCCCTGCTCCGACAGGCCGCTGAGCGCGAGGTCCTCTTTGGTGCGGAAGTAGTTGAACAGAGTGCGCCGGGACACTCCCGCCGCCGCGGCGACCTCATCGACGGTGGTTTCGTTGTATCCCCTCTCGGCAAACAATGCCATCGCGGTCTGGGCAAGGAGCGATCGGACGACAGCCCGGGTCTGCAGGCGGAGGGGAGAAGGCGTTGTAGGCATGCACTGATAGTACAACGGTGCAGTTTTAGAAACAACTTGCACTTTGTGCAGAACCCTGCATAGAGTGTGTCCATGAAAACTATTGACTACAGCACACAGACTGTCATCGTCACCGGCGCCAGCTCCGGCCTCGGAGCGGAATTCGCCCGTCAGCTCGCCGCCCGCGGCTCCAGCCTCGTCCTGATCGCCCGCCGCGAAGACCGGCTGGTTGCCCTCGCAAAGGAACTGACCGCCAAGCACGGCGTCAAGGTCACCACCATTGCCCGCGAACTGGACAGGCCCGACGCCGGCCGCACACTCCGCGCAGAACTCGAGTCCCGGGGGATCTTCGCAACAGGCCTGGTCAACAACGCAGGCTTCGGAACGCACAACCCGTTCGGCGAGGAAGACCCGGAACGCCTCCAGCAGCTCATCACCCTGAACATGGCCGCCCTGGTGGACCTCAGCCACGCCTACTTCGACATCTTCGCGAAGCAGGAAACGAGCATCCTCATCAACGTCGCCAGCCTCCTCGGCTTCATGCCCACGCCCTACCTCAGCGTCTACGGCGCCTCCAAGGCCTTCGTGCTCAGCTTCACCGAATCCCTCTGGGAAGAGGCCCGCGGAACGGGCCTCCGGGTCCTCGCCATCTCACCCGGTGCCATGGCCACGGAATTCTTCGACGCCGCCGGCAGCCAGGCAGCGGACTACGGAACCCGCCGCGCGCGTCCTGAAGACGTGGTGAAGGCGGCCATCGACACCGTGGACAAGCCCAGGCACCGCCCCTCGGTCATCACCAACGGGCGTCCCCTGGCCATCGCCGCCCGCTTCCTCCCGCGAAGCGCCGTCGTGCACTTCATGGGCGCCACCATCCGCCGCAGCAAGCACTCATCCACCCCGCCCCAACAATCCATCCAGCTCGCCCGTTAGGAGCATCATCATGCGCATGGCCTGTATTTGCCGGGTTTGATGTGGTTGGTTGGGGGCGTGGCCAGGTGTAGTCTCCGGTGAGGTTGATGTGGTCCCATCCCAGGGGTGCGGGAAACCGCAGAAGTTCCTGGGGTCTTTCGGTCCCCGGGACTCGAACGCCACACGAATACAAACCACTAGAATAACGGCCGCTGCCGGTATCGGACCCCTAGACGGTCCTCGCGGCCTGAACCAGGCTCCCACGGACCTGCCCCCATCATGGACGGGCAGAACCCGGCTCCGGGCAGCGGGTGTTTTCTGAGCCACGGCGGCGCTTCCGGTCCGCAGATTCACTTGCTTGGGTTGGGAGCTGTGAGATCTTCACCCTGGGTTCCTGCCGTTCAGGGCTGCGGGACAGTGTAGGTGTTCAGCGGCCGGCCGGTGCCGCCGTACGTGAGGTCCAGGATGAGAAGGCCCTTGCGTTCGAGTGCGCTGAGGTAACGCTGGGCGGTCGGGCGGCTGATCCCGAGCCGTTCGGAGATCTCCGCGGCGCTGACTGGACCGCCGGCGGCACGGACGGCGTCGAGCGCTTTTTGCATGGTGGGCTGCAGGCGGGGTGCCGGGGCGGCGGGCCTGATCCCGGCCGAGCGCGCGTTGTAGAGGCTGTCGACGGTTGCTTGGTTGGCGGTTGATGCGGATTCCAGCTCTTGCCGCCAACTTTGGTATGCCTCCAGCTGTGTGCGGAGCCGGTCAGAGCTGAAGGGCTTGACGAGGTAATAGACTGCGCCGCTGCTCATGGCTGACTTGACGGTGGCCAGGTCCTGGGCGGCGGTGATGATGATGCAATCGACCAGGGTTCCGGCCGCCTGCAGGGACCGCAGCAGGGAGAGCCCGTCCTCGTCGGGAAGGTGCACGTCCAGCAGGAGCAGGTCCGGGTGTAGACGGGCGATTGCTTCGCGCGCGGCTGCGGCGCTGTACACCTGGCCCACGCATTCGAAGCCCTCAACCTTGGCCACGCGGGCCGCGTGGATTCCGGCGACCCTGAAATCGTCGTCAACCACCAATGTTTTGATCAATGCCTGCCCCTCCTGTCCTTGTCCGGTGGTGCGGGTTTGCCGGCAGCCACACCTCAAAATTACCGCCGGGTCCCGGGAACACGTCCAGGGTTCCCCCGGCCCGGTGCACGATCCTTGCCACCAGGGCCAGCCCGATTCCGCGCCGCATTCCCGGCCGCGGGTCCTTGGTGGAGTAGCCGTCCACCACCACCTGGTCGATCTTCTCTGCCGGGACGCCGGGGCCGTTGTCGCGCACGGCGATGAAAACGCCGTCGGCGTCGTCAAACTGTACCGTGACCGTGCGCGGCCGGGGCGTGTTGGCCAGCGCGTCCACGGCGTTGTCCAGGAGGTTGCCCACGATGGTCAGCAGTTCCGTCTGGTCAATCTGCGGGTTTTCCAGCCGGGACTCAGGGCTCACCTCGATGTGTACGTCCTGTTCGGTGGCAACGGTGATCTTGGCCAGCAGCAGGGCCGCCAGTTCCGGCGGCGCGATCCTTGCGCGCAGCCCTTCGCCGAGCGACGTGGACATGGCGGATACCTGCGAGACGTAGCTTTTGGCCTGCTCCACGTCCCCCATCTCCAGCAGCCCGTCGACGATGTGCAGCCGGTTGGCGTATTCGTGCTCCAGGGCGCGCATTGCCTCCATCAGGCCCCGGACGGAGTGCAGGTCCCGGACCAGGCTCTCGATTTCTGTGCGGTCCCGCAGGGTGACGACGGAACCGATGCTCCGCCCGGCGCTCGAGACGGGCATGCGGTTGACCACCAGCAGGGCGTCCTGTGTCAGCGCCACCTGGTCGGTGCCGGGGATCTTGCCGGTGAGCAGGTCCCGAAGCCGCCCCTCCGGAATCAGTTCGGCGACGGGTTTTCCCAGCGCCACCCCCTCGATCTGGAGCAGCCGCCGGGCCTCCCCGTTGATCACCGTGACCCTCCCGTCGTCGTCAAGGCCGACGACGGCCTCCCGGATCCCGTGCAGCAGCGCCTCACGCTCTTGCAACAGGGAGGCGATCTCGGCCGGCTCCAGGTTGAAGGTGACACGCTTGATCCGGCGGGAGAGCAACAGCGAAACGCCGACGCCCAGGGCCAGGACCAGCGCCGAGAACCCGGTTATCAGCCAGATGTTCTGGACCTCGTTCTCGAACACCTGGGTCTCCTCGATGCCCACCGACACTTGGCCTATCACCGAGCCGTCCGCCCCGAAGATCGGGGCCTTGGCGTTGGCCGACCTGCCCAGGCTGCCCTGGTTGAAGCCCACGTGGGTTTGGCCGTCCAGTGCGGCGACGGGTTCCTCCAGCTTGTGCCCGATCAGTGCCGGGTCCGGGTGAGAGAACCGGATGCCGTTGCGGTCGGTAACCACGACGTAGGCGGACTGCGCGGCGCCCGTGATCTCCCGGGCGAGCCCGTCGATGATGTGCTTGGGATCCTCTGCCGCCAGGGCGGAGCGGATTTCCGGCATCTGCGCGGTGGTCGTCGCGATGCCCAGGGCACGCAGCTGGTACTGCCGCTCCAGGGTCTGGTTGCTGATCAGCGTGAACAGAAACCCGCCCAGGACGACGGTGAGCAGCAGCAGCGAGAGCGAACCCAGGAGGATCTGGGTGGTCAGGGTCAAGGAAAGACCGCCGGCCCCCAGGCGCGGTGCCACTGACGCGCGGCTCACCGGGATCCGCACCCCGCCCGGGCATTTACCCTTCTGCAGAAAACGCACAAAACGTGCACTTTTGCTGTTAAGGCGCACATCTTACTGAAGACTTCTGGCACGAACAATCACTTTCTAAGCTTTACATAGTTTCCGTGATCCACATCACGCAAGGAAGCGACTCCCAAGGAAGGGATCCGAGTGACGACGGTGTCAGAACGAGAAAAAAGCAGCCCGCAGGCCGGCGGTCCGGCTCCGGGCTGCTGCAAGCCACCCCCGACTCCGGAGGGCCGGCATGGAGCGGGCCTTCCGTTGGCAACGTGCGGCAACTTCACCACCAAAACCGTAGTTTCACGATGCCGTTGAACCGGAAGAAACACCGGACCGTCTCGATTCCCTGACGCACCTGCGCGGCGCGTCTGGTAGCGAGTGCTCACATGAACCGAAAGACAGAGAGGTCTTAGCACATGGATGCTAACCATCACCACCGCCCGCCCGCGGCCCCCGAGAGAGCCGAGGACGCGGCAGGTATCGACATCGTCGGGTTGACCAAGCGTTACCTCACGCCCAAGGGCGAGATATTCACTGCCATCCGGGACGTGAACCTTAAAGTTGAACCCGGCCAGTTCTGCGCGATCGTCGGACCGACAGGCTGCGGCAAGTCCACGACGCTGGCTCAGGTCTCGGGCCTGGAGCAGCCAAGCGCGGGCTCGGTGAGCGTCCACGATCAGATCGTGGACGGCATCACGAAGGGCGTCAGCTACATGTTCCAAGCGGACGCGCTCTTCCCTTGGAAGACCGTCCTGGGCAACGTGCTGATCGGCCCGGTCCTGCTCGGCACGCCCAAGCGCGAAGCCACCGTGCTGGCCATGGACTGGCTGCGCCGCGTTGGCCTGGCCGGCTTCGAGGACCGCTATCCGCACCAGTTGTCCGGCGGCATGCGCAAGCGCGTCGCCATGGCTGCGGCGCTGATCAACAACCCGCGGATCCTGTTGATGGATGAGCCCTTCGGCGCCCTTGACGTGCAGACCAAGGCGATCATGCAGAACGAACTGCTGCAGCTCTGGGAAGAACTGCGCCCCTCGGTCCTGTTCATCACCCACGACCTCGACGAGGCGGTGGCTCTCGCCGACAAGGTGGTCATCATGACCAGCAGCCCCGGCACGATCAAGGATGTCTTCGACATCGATCTTCCCAGACCGCGCGGCGATGTGCAGCAGATCCGCCACGAGGGGCGCTTCCTGGAACTGCAGGGCCGGATCTGGGAATCCCTGAAAGATGAGGTCACCCGGGCCTACAAGCAAACGGCAGGTGCAGCAGCATGACAACGACAACCCACCGCGGCGCACTCACACGCGAGGAGCCGACAGAGCAACAGGACTCCGCCCGGCGCGCCATGAGACGGCGCACGATGTGGATCTGGATCGGGCGGATCGTCGTGGCGGTGATCGTGATCGGGGGATGGCAGTGGTTCACGGCCGTCGGCTGGGTCGACAAGTTCTTCTTCGGCCAGCCGTCCGGAATCTGGACCAGCCTGGTCCAACTCTTCACTGAGGGCACGGCATTTGGCACCATCTGGGAGAACCTCTGGATTACGGTGCAGGAGGCCTTCATGGGCTTCCTGCTCGGCACATTCGTCGGGGTCGTGCTCGGAATCCTCCTGGGCTCGAACAAGTACCTCTCAGCCGTCGTCGGCCCGTACATCCGGATCGTGAATTCAATCCCCAGGATCGTGCTCGGATCGATCTTCATCGTGGCGTTCGGGCTCGGAACCTTCCCGAAGGTGCTCCTCGCGGCGGTGCTGGTCTTCTTCGTCGTCTTCTTCAACGCCTTCCAGGGCGTCCGTGAGGTGGACCAGAACCTGGTCGGGAACGTGCGCGTGCTGGGTGCATCGCCGTTTCAGGTCGCGGTCCACGTGACCATCCCGTCGGCGATGACGTGGATCATCGCGAGCCTGCACAGCGCGTTCGGCTTCGCGATCATCGGCGCGCTCGTCGCCGAAGTGCTCGGCGCCCAGCACGGAATCGGGCTGATCATCAGTCAGGCGCAGGGGACCTTCAATCCCGACACGGTCTTCGCCTGCATGGTGATCATCGCCGTGGTCACCCTCGGCGCGGAATACCTTATCTCCCTGCTGGAGAACTCGCTGCTCAAATGGCGGCCGCCGAGCCGATCTGAAGCACAGGCGATCTGACGTTCGCCGCCGACCATTCCACTTACCCATCACCCGAATCCTCAACATAAACAAAGGAAACGTACGTCCATGATGAAGAACAAGATCTACGCCGTCGGCGCTGCCGGAGTGATCGCACTGAGCCTAGCGGCCTGCGGAACCAGCTCCGGGAGCGGCAGCAGCCCCGCAAGCGGCGGCGCTGCCGGCGACACCAGCTCGATGCCCACCGTGAAGCTCATGGTTGGCGGCATCGACAAGCAGATCTACCTGCCCTACCAGCTCGCTGAACAGTTGGGCTACTACAAGAAGTACGGAGTCAACGTCGAACTCTCGACCGAGCAGCACGGCGGCGTCGGAGCCGAGGACGCGATGGCCTCGGGCCAGGTCGACATGACCGGTGCCTGGTATATTCACACGATCGATTTCCAGGCCAAGGGCAAAAACGTGATCAACCTCGTGCAGCTCTCAGGCGCCCCGGGGGAACGGGTGATGTGCAGCCCCAATGCCAACGTAAAATCCGCAGCCGACTTCAAAGGCAAGACCATCGGGGTCACCGACCTCGGGTCCGGAACCGATGAGCTGACCCAATTCCTCGCCTCGAAGGCGGGTCTCTCGACGAAGGACTACCACACGCTCGCCGTCGGCTCCGGAGCAACCGCGATCGCGGCCATCCAGCGCGGCACCGCCGACTGCGTCATGACCACACAGCCGACCGTGGGTGCCCTCGAGACCAAGAACCTCGCCGTTTCGACGATCGACCTCGCCACCGCTGAGGGAGCCAAGGCCGCCCTCGGCGGTGAGGCGCCGGCCGCCGGCCTCCTGGCACAAGCCGACTGGGTCAAGACCCACGAGGACGCGGCGCAGAAGGTCGTCAACGCACTGGTGGAGACCATGCATTGGATCAGCAGCCACGCGGCAGCAGAAATCGCCGACAAGCTGCCCACCTCTTACGTCCAGAACAGCACCATCAGCAAGGACCAATACGTTTCCGCGCTGGACAAGGACAAGGGTCAGTTCCTGCCCGACGGGATCATGCCCGCCGGCGGCCCCAAGACGATCTTCGACATGGAGAAGACCATCGGCGTCGACACTTCCAAGGTCAACATCTCCGACACGTTCACCAACAAGTACGCAGACGTTGCCAACAAACTGTTGGGCATCACCCCCACCACCACCCCTGCCGGCGCCGACGGGTGACCTCATCTAATCCCACATAAAAGGTATGGGCGTCACAACGCCACCAACCAGTGACACCCCCGATCGGCCTGCGCGGTACCCCCGCAGGCCGATCGAACCTCTCTCCGGCCCCGTCAGATGAACGGCGGAGACGTCCATCGCCCACCCCCCGTCGGACATTCGAAAGCGATGGCCAAGGTGCGCACGTCAAGTTTCTGAGACAGTTTCATCGTTTTATTTCGGTTACGCTGCCAGGGATTCCTGGTCGCGGATCTGGTGGGCTGTGAGGGC
>NZ_JBEPNP010000047.1:0-10177 GCF_040546335.1 Arthrobacter sp. UYEF20
GGAGCCGCAGCGATGGCACTGCTGGCGATTACTGGGCAACACAATGTCCTGACCACGCTCAACAGTTTCCTTCGCCTTCCACTGCTCGAGGGGCAGCTGAGTATAAGCGGCATCATTGCGGCCATCGCGGTAGCCGCCACAGCCCTGATAGGCGCCGTGCTGGGCGGGCTCACCGGAGTTCACTACCACCGGAAAGTGGACCGTGCGGGCTTTACTCCGACGGAGGAGTAATACCAGCCCTAGAAGCGCACCCGGTTTCTCATCCGTCACCAGGGCCAGCGAGTTTGAGCAGTAGTTCCTGGCCCCCGCTCTGAGCCTGCCCCACCGGAGCGGCACTCCTCCCCTTCTCTCCACTACTTGGCCATGTCGTTGCCGGATTGCCAGATGTCTCTGCGCGTCGCCTATATGTCGCCTATATGAGGTAACGGTAGACCGTGGCGCGGGAGACTCCGAGCATCTTGCCGATATCGGAGGCGCTGACTCCTTTGCCTTTGAGTTCCTTGGCCCTGGCCGCGGCAGCGTCGTCCACTTTGCGGGGCCTTCCGCCGTGGCGGTTGTTGGCCGCGGCCACGGCGAGACCTGCCCGGGTGCGTTCGATCATCGTGTCGCGCTCCAGCTGCGCGAACGCGGCCATGATCGTCAGCATCGCGGTGCCCATGGGCCCGGTCGTGTCCAGTCCTTCGGTCAGGGAGCGGAAACCCGCTCCCTGTTCCCGGACAGTCTCGATGACATCGAGGACGTGCCGGGTGTTGCGTCCCAAACGATCCAGCTGGCCGGGTCGGAGAAGTTCCCCGTGGTTCCAGCCTCAGCCTTGCCGGCTCACCGTCG
This sequence comes from Arthrobacter sp. UYEF20, assembly GCF_040546335.1. Classification (NCBI taxonomy): domain Bacteria; kingdom Bacillati; phylum Actinomycetota; class Actinomycetes; order Micrococcales; family Micrococcaceae; genus Arthrobacter; species Arthrobacter sp. UYEF20. The sequence continues at coordinate 829 of NZ_JBEPNP010000047.1, forward strand.
ACCGCGGGTCGGGTTCTTTTCAGCGGGTTCACACAGGAAGTTGAGCGTAGCGCCGCAGAATATGGAGAAACCGCGCATAGTTAAGCTCTTGGGCTTGTGCTTGAAGGTGCAGTCAGCCGCCGGAGCGCAGGACGTACACGAACAGGGGCCTGAATTGGTAGGGAATGCAACATTCCGGCACAGCAACACCGCCTTGCTTTCGGTGAGCAGCGTCCAAGCTCCGACGATCGTCAGTTCCACGGATTTCGACCGCAGGCTGGCTTTGACGCTGCGGCGGCTGAAGATCCCGCCGAAGCTACTCGAACGGGTCGCCGGCATCACGCACCGGCGCTGGTGGGCCCCCGGGACATCTTTCGACGACGCCGCCATCGAGGCGGGTGCGAAGGCCCTGGCCGAGTCCGGCATCGAAGCGGCCGAGGTTGGCCTGCTGATCAACACCTCGGTCACCCGGCGCAACCTCGAACCGTCCGTCGCGGTGAAGATCCACCACGGACTCAGCCTGCCGTCCTCGGCCATGAACTTCGACCTCGCCAACGCCTGCCTCGGCTTCGTCAACGGCATCACCCTGGCGGCCAACATGATCGACTCCGGCCAGATCAAGTACGCGGTGATTGTCAACGGAGAGGATGCCCAAGCCACGCAGGAGGCCACCATAGCGCGGCTGCAGCGCCCCGAGACGACGCGCGAGGACTTCAACCGCGAGTTCGCCACACTCACCCTGGGTTCCGGAGCCGCTGCGGCGGTCCTGGGCCCGGCGGACCGGCACCCCGGGGCGCACCGGGTCCTCGGCGGCGTGATGCGCGCCGGCACCGAGCACCATGAACTGTGCGTGGGCGGCATCGACGGCATGGCCACCGACACCAAGGGCCTGCTCGACGGCGGCCTGCAGCTGGTGGTCGACGCCTGGCACGAGGCCCAGCCCGAGTGGAACTGGGCCTCGATGGACCGCTACGTCACGCACCAGGTGAGCAATGCCTATACCCAGGCCATCATCGACGCCATTGACCTGGACCCGGAGAAGGTGCCGATCACGTTCCCGCACTGGGGCAATGTGGGCCCGGCTTCCCTCCCCATGACCCTCGCGGCCGAAGCGCAGACCCTCGGGACCGGAGACCGTGTGCTGTGCATGGGCGTCGGATCCGGCCTGAACACCGCGATGGTGGAAATAGTTTGGTAGCCGCCGACTGGCCCGGCGTCGACCCCGGTAGCCGAGGTAGATCGCAGTGACAATGAAGAGTCCCAAAGCCAGGAAGAAGGATGGAGGGTCCCAAGGGCTCCGCCATACCAGGGCATCCAGAGCGAGCAGGACACTAATGACGGTTTGGCCTGCCCAGATGCACAACATAAATCGGAAGGAGCCGCGAGTCATCCGAGGCTCCGATCGTTTGCGCCCCTCACCGGCCTCCCTCATGTTGAGAGCGTACAACTGTTGGCTCAGTTTGCCCGGTGTGCCATTTTCCTTGGATAGCCGGTCCTCCCGCGGACGGCCTGCGATGAGAGCTGTCCAGTTTGGGAACCCTGTCCGGCCCACAATGGTCCTGAGGTCAGGCCGTGGTGGTGCGGCGCGACCAGTGTCCGGGATAACGCCGGGGCGGCCATGGCCTAGTTCCCGGTCAGCTCCGCATGAAGCATCTGGACCCGGGCCTTGATGTCGTCCCGGACCAGGCGCAAGCGTTCCATGCCTTCGATGCCGCGTTCGGAGGGCTCGTCCGTTCCCAGACTTCAAAGCGGGTGCCTTCGTGTGGCTCGACTTTCGCTTCGGTGCCCAAGACGATGACGACATCGACCGTGTCCAGGACCTCGTCGGTGACGGGCTTGGGGTGTTCGCCGGTGATGTCGATGCCGAGTTCGGTCAGCGACTCCACGGCCTGGGGATTCAGCGACTGACCGGGTTTGGTGCCGGCGGAGTGCACCGTGACCCTCCCATCGGCGAGCTGGTTCATCAGTCCGGCGGCGAGCTGGGATTTGCCGCCGTTCTTGCTGCAGACGAACAGGACACTGGGCGTTTTCGTGGTCTCGGTCATGCGTTTGATTCTTCCTTCTCTGAGCTGGGGTCATGGAGCAGTGATGCGGCCAATGCCTTGACCCGGTCGTGGATCGCGTCTCGGACGATCCGCACGGCCGCAACGGGCAGTCCGGCCGGGTCTGCCAGCTCCCAGTCCTCGTAGCGTTTGCCGGGGTAGATCGGGCAGGAGTCACCGCAGCCCATGGTGATCACCACGTCCGAGGCGCGCACGACGTCGTCAGTGAGGGGTTTGGGGTAGTCCCTGGTCAGGTCCAGTCCCATCTCGGCCATCGCCGCGACGACGGCGGGGTCCAGTTCGGCCGCCGGCAGGGAGCCGGCGGAGCGGACGTGGATCCGGCCCTTGGCCTCGACGGTGAGCAGGGCTGCGGCCATCTGGGATCGGCCGGCGTTCTGCACGCAGACAAACAGCACTTCGGGGACCTCGGAGGCGACGGCGCCCTTGGATTTGGCCAGCGCGGTGAGCCGGTCGTTGGCGAAGTGTTCGGTGGTGGCCGGAAGGTGGGTGGTGATCTTCGCGGTCCGGGCCAGGGCCGTGTACGTCTCAAAGACGTAGCGTTCGACTGTTTCGGCGGCGAAGACGCCGGCGAACTTGTCGGTGAGGCGGTTGCTGATGCGGTGCAGCAGCTCGGTATTCTCCTGCAGCCCGCGGCTGGATTCTTGCCGGTTTTCGTGGGATTCAGTCATCTCAGCGCTCCACAGGGGTGGTTCATGGCAGGGAAGTCCGGTTCAGTTGTTCTCGCCGGAGCGGCCGTGGGACAGTCCGGTGGGGAAGCCGACGAGCACCGGCTCCGGAGCGGCGCAGCACGAGGACTCGACGGGTGCTGTGGTTGCGGCGGGGGCTTCGCAGCTGGTGCCGGCGTCGGAGGAGCAGACGCTGGTTTCGGGGAGTTCGAGCTGGACGGTGTCCGCGGCCTCGCGGTCACCGGCCAGGGCGGCGGCCACGGAGCGGACCTGCTCGTAGCCGGTGGCGAGCAGGAAGGTCGGCGCCCGGCCGTAGGACTTCATGCCGACGATGTAGAAGTCCTGGTCCGGGTGCGCCAGCAATGCTGCGCCGTGCGGGGGGACGGTGCCGCAGGAGTGGAATTCAGGGTCGATCAGCGGGCCGAGTTCGGTGGGTGCTTCGACGGCCGGGTCCAGGTTCAGCCGGAGTTCACGCAGGATGTCCAGGTCCGGGCGGAACCCGGTGCAGGACACCACGATGTCGGCCTCGAGGGTCCGGCCGTCCACGGAACCGACGGTGACGTGCGAGGCGAGGGATTTCAGCGAGCTGATGCCGAAGCCGGTGTGCAGTTGGATGGTTCCTGCCTCGACGAGGCGGCGCAGGCGGGCGCCGAGTTGGCCGCGGGCGGGCAGTCCGTCGGCGTCGCCGCCGCCGTAGACCTTCGAGGCGGACTCGCCGCGGACCGCCCACAGGATCCGGGTGCCCGGTTCTTCCTTGGCCAGGTCGGCGAGGTTGATCAGGGTGTTGGCGGCGGAGTGGCCGGCGCCAACGACCAGGACAAGGCGGCCGGCGAACGCTGCCCGGTCACGGCCGGTCACGTCGGGCAGCGGGGCGGAGATCCGGTCCGCGGCGGTGTCTTCGCCGATGGCGGGAAGCCCGGAGGTGCCCAGCGGGTTGCGGGTGGACCAGGTGCCGGAGGCGTCAATGACCCCTGCCACGGTGTGGTCGCGGGTTTCGCCATCCTTATGCTCGACCCGGACGACGAACGGTGTGCTCTCGCGGTTGCGGGTGTGGGTCTTGTCCATACCGGCCCGGGTGACCGCGATAACCCTGGCACCGGTCTGCAACTGCGAGCTGATAGCAGGGAGAGCGGCCAGCGGGGTCAGGTACTGGTCGATGAGTTCCCCGCCGTAGGGCAGGGCCGTGGGCCGGGGCGATTCCCAGCCGGAGGCTTCGAGCAGGCGGACGGCGGCGGCATCGATGTTGAACCGCCACGGGGAGAACAGCCGGATGTGGCGCCACTGCTCGATCGCGGCGCCCGCGGAGGGGCCCGATTCGAAGATCAGCGGTTCAAGGCCGCGTTCGATCAGGTGGGCCGCGGCGGCCAGGCCCACGGGACCGGCGCCGATCACTGCAACGGGAAGGTTCTTCGCTGAATCCATGGTTTCCTCTGTTTCATCCGTAAGTGTGGCGGTTCTTTTGGGAGGCACCTGCCGGCCCCTGGTGGGGCCGGCAGGAGGTCGGGGGTTAGCAGAAGTCCTGATCGTCGTCGCAGCAACCGTGGCCGCAACATCCTGTCTTCATTCAGCTCACCCCCTCTCCGTTCGGGGTCAGGCGTGGGTGGGTTCTTCGACCAGGGCCGTGGCGATGCTGTCCGCGTCCTCTAACGCGGCGAGGTAGCGCTCGGCGTCCAGCGCGGCGGCGCAGCCGGTGCCGGCGGCGGAGATGGCCTGGCGGTAGCGGTGATCCACGGCGTCCCCGCACGCGAAGACGCCGGTGAGGTTGGTGACCGTGGTGGGCGCGTCGACCTTGATGTAGCCCTCGTTATCCAGCTCCACCTGGCCGGTCACGAGTTCGGTGCGCGGCACGTGGCCGATGGCGACGAAGATCCCGGTGGCGGCCTGTTCGCGGGTTTCTCCGGTGCGGGTGTCGGTCAGGGTCAACGCCGGTGACCTTGCCGTCGCCGTGGATCTTGGTGATGGCGGAGTTCCAGGCGAAGCTGATCTTGGGGTTGTCGTTGGCGCGCTGGGCCATGATGCGGGAGGCCCGCCGTTCGCCCTTGCGGACGACGACGGTCACGGACTTCCCGAAGCGGGTCAGGAACGTGGCCTCCTCCATGGCGGAGTCGCCGCCGCCGACCACGATGATGTCCTGTTCGCGGAAGAAGAAGCCGTCGCAGGTGGCGCACCAGGAGACGCCGTGGCCGCTGAACTTCTTCTCCTCGGGCAGGCCAAGTTCCTTGTAGGCGGAACCCGTGGCGAGGATGACCGCAGGGGCTTCATGGGTCTCGCCGGCGCCGGTGACGACGCGCTTGAGGTGTCCGGTCAGCGTGACTTCGGTGACGTCGTCGAAGACCACCTGGGCTCCGAACTTTTCGGCCTGCTGCTGCAGTCCGTCCATGAGCTCCGGTCCCTGGATGCCGCCGGGGAATCCGGGGAAGTTTTCCACCTCGGTGGTGTTCATCAGGGCACCGCCAGCGGTGACCGACCCGGCGAGGACCAGGGGTTTCAGCCCGGCCCGGGCTGCGTAGATGGCTGCGGTGTAGCCGGTGGGGCCGGACCCGATGATGATCAGCTGTTCGGTGCTCACGAAGATCTCCTGGTACTCGGAACTTGGTTACTTGGCGACGGGCGTGAGGGAGGCGATGAGTCCCTCGATGCGGGTCTTGATCTCGTCGCGGATCGGGCGGACGGAGTCCACGCCCTGCCCGGCCGGGTCCTCCAGGACCCAGTCCTCGTAACGCTTGCCGGGGAAGTACGGGCATTCATCGCCGCAGCCCATGGTGATCACGACGTCGGATTCCTTCACGTCCCCGGTCGTGAGGATCTTCGGGATTTCGGCGGACATATCGATGCCGAGTTCGGCCATGGCCTCGACGGCGGCCGGGTTGACCTTGTCCGCGGGCTGGGAACCGGCGGAGCGTACCTCGATCTGGCCCTCCCCGAGGGTGGTGAGGAACGCGGCGGCCATCTGGGAGCGGCCGGCGTTGTGGACGCAGACGAACAGGACGGAGGGCTTCTTGGCGGTTTCGGTGCTCACGGGTTACTCCTGGAATCAGTTAGGTGTGGATCGGTTTTGATGAGGTCGTCGTCCCGCACCACTTTTACTGACCAGACATTGATGTTTGCCGATGCATGCAGTATCGAACAATAGATCGATATTTGTCAATATGTGTGGGTTGCGGGTTTCAGGGCGGCGTGGAGGCGGGGTGCGAGGTCGCTGATGCGCCGGGCGATGTCAGTGAAGGCGCCATCGAAGGCGTCCTCGGTGTTCAGCCGGAGCGGATCCGGAACGGACCAGTGGATCCCTCCCAGGTTGGGGATTTCCTCGTGGGCGTTGTCGCACACGGTCACGACGAAGTCTTCATCGTGCGCCACCTCATCCAGCCGGCGCGGGGGAAGGTCCGCGAGAGCGACGCCGTGGCGGCGGGCGACATCCATGGCGCCCGGGGCGATGCGGTCGGCGGGGTGCGTACCCGCAGAGATCGAGGGGATTTCGCTGACCTGGCTCCAGAGTGCGACGGCCAGCTGGGACCGGGCGCTGTTCCGGGTGCAGACGAAAAGGATGCGGCGGGCTCCGTGTTCGCGGCCGGGAGCCAGCCCTTCCAACGCCCCTGCGGCGAGCCGGATGTAGCTGCGGCGCTTATCCGCCTCCGAACGGTGGCGGGTCGCCAGGCCCGCGCCTTCCAATGTGCGCAGATGGTGGGAAAGCAGGTTTGACGGCATCCCGAGTTCAGCCTGCAGCTCGGTGGGGGAAAGGTCTCCCAAGGTCAGCAGGTCCACGATGCGCAGCCGCGCAGGATCCGCGAGGGCCGCGTGCTTGGCGACCCGCGCCCGAAAGACTTCAACTGAGTCAGTGTTCATTGATTCAATTTTGACTGAGTAAATGTCTTGAGTCAAGCTGTTGGTATGACTTCTCAACAACCGCCGCTGTGGCGCCGTGCCGTCGCCGAACTGCTCGGCACCAGTTTGCTCGTGATGATCGTCGTCGGCTCCGGGATCGCCGCCCAGCAGCTCTCCCCCAACGACGTCGGCCTGCAGCTGCTCCAGAACAGCACCGCCACGGTGCTGGGTCTGACGGTCCTGATCCTCGTATTCGGTCCCGTCAGCGGCGCCCACTTCAACCCCGTGGTCTCGCTTGCGGACTTTGTACTGGGCCGGCGCAGCGGCGCCGGACTGACCCTGCCGGAACTTGGCACGTACATCGTTGCGCAGACAGTGGGTGCAGTCAGCGGCAGCGTCGTGGCGAACGCCATGTTTGAGGTGGGCACTTCCAGCTCCGCGAAGGACCGGGCAACCACCGGGCATCTCCTCGGCGAGGTCGTCGCCACCGCAGGCCTCGTCCTGCTGATCTTCGCCCTGGCCGCCACCAACCGGGGCGTCCTCGCCGCGCCGGCGGTGGGCGCTTACATCGGAGCCGCGTGCTGGTTCACTTCCTCGTCGTCGTTCGCGAACCCGGCCGTAACCGTCGGCCGCATCTTCAGTGACACCTTCGCGGGCATCGCCCCGGCGTCCGTTCCCGGCTTCGTGGTAGCGCAGCTGATCGGCGCGGCGGCAGGACTTGGACTCCTCCTCATCTTGTTCCCCTCCGCGGACCGCGCGGCGGACGACGTCGTTCTCCCGCATCATTCCAAGGCGACCAGCTCCTAGCCCTCGCCGGCACCTGGCGGACCGACCGCCTGCGGCTCCGCATGAACAGGGCCCGGCCCGGGGCCGCACCCACCCCCGGGGCACAGCAGCCCTTATATTGATGATTATCAATGTTGGGGCATAATGGGTACATGAACTTGCTGCCCATACTCGCCCCGGCCACGGATGAAGCCTGCTGCGCCTCGGCGGGTGCACCTGCCCTGGGCGCTGAGGAGGCGAAGCAGAAGGCCTTGGTCTTCAAGGCGCTGGCCGATCCGAACCGGCTGCGGCTGCTCTCCATCGTCAAGGCCGAAGCCTCCGGTGAATCCTGCGTCTGTGACCTGACCGAACCGCTGGATCTGGGCCAGCCCACGGTCTCCCACCACCTGAAAATCCTGGTGGATGCGGGTCTGTTGCACCGCGAAAAGCGTGGCACGTGGGCCTACTATTCGCTCGTCCCCGGCGCACTGGACGACGTCGCCCGCATCCTGGCGAATCTGTGACATCCACGGTGAAGCTGAGGACCATGGAGCCCTCCGACTGGCCGGCCGTCCATCGGATCTATGAGGAAGGCATCGCCAGCGGCCACGCCACCTTCGAGGCAGAGGCGCCCGACTGGGAGCGGTTCAACACCTCGAGATTGCCCCGCCACCGACTCGTCGCCGAAACCACAGACGGCAGGATCCGTGGCTGGGCCGCCGTCTCCCCCGTCTCCGCCCGTCCCGTCTACTCGGGCGTGATCGAACACTCCGTCTACATCGCAGCCGTGGCACGCGGGCAAGGCCTGGGCACAGCGCTGCTGCGGGCCTTGGCAGACTCCACAGAGGCTGACGGGATCTGGACGATCCAGGCCAGCGTCTTCCCCGAAAACGAAGCCAGCCTCAAACTCCACCTCGCCAACGGCTACGTCGTCATCGGCCGCAGACGCCGCATCGCCCGCATGACCCACGGACCGCTCACCGGGCAGTGGCGCGACACCATCCTGATCGAACGCCGCTCCCCCGCCATCTGAACGGCGAACGGCCCGGCTCCCGGCCACAGGAAAGAGCAATTGCTGTCATTGCCCTTATCACCGTCAGCCGGTCCGTCACGGGCATAATGAAGCCAGGCACAACGCATGCGGACCCGCCCGGTGCCGGCCGCGGGCCTTAGACGGAGGGGCGCGACGTGGAGCCGACCACAGCAGACATCCTGGCCGAATACAGCCGCGCGCGCGCCGACCTCAACACCTGGCTGGAGCGCGCAACCGCCACTGACCTTCGCCGCAGGAGTAACGGCACACTGTGGACCAACGAAGAACTGCTCTTCCATATGGTTTTCGGCTACATGATCGTCCGCGCCCTGCTTCCGCTCGTCCACATCATCAGCCGGCTCCCCAAACCCGCCGGTAAGGCCTTCGCCGCCGTCCTGAACGCGGGCACACGCCCGTTCGACGTCATCAATTACTGGGGATCCCGCGGCGCAGCCCTCGTCTACAACAAGCAACGAATGGGCCGGAAGCTCGATAAAACCATCACCGCCATCAGCCGCCGGCTGGAACGCGAGAGCCCCACGTCGCTGTCACGGTCGATGCCGTTTCCGGACCGGTGGGATCCGTTCTTCGCGTCGTCAATGACCCTCAACGACGTCTACGCCTACCCCACCCTTCACTTCGACTTCCACGCCCGGCAGCTAAGTCTCAGCCATCCGCTCCGATAGGTGAGCCAAACTCAAGGAGCGATGGGCGTTCCCAACCCTGGGACCGCCGGGCCCAGCAGTTCTCCGGGGCGTGCGCGGTCAGCCCCCAGCGAACCGGATACAGCCGTCCTGTGTGGCTACTCCTCGAACTGGCGGCTGATGAAGCCTGACATGCCGGGAACGGTGAAGCGGACGGCACCATGGTCGGGGGCGTAGATAAGGCCTTTAGAGATGAGGCTGGAGCGGGCGACGGTCAGCTGGCTCGACGCCATGGCAGCCGACTCCCCCATCATCGGCTACGCCCTGACCCAGACCGGCGGCCAGCTCGAAAAGCTCGGCGACGTGTACGACTCCGCC
>NZ_JBEPNP010000048.1:0-9774 GCF_040546335.1 Arthrobacter sp. UYEF20
CGGCCCAACGAAGTCCACTATGGTTATCGACAGCCAGCACTGGCAGCGTAGAAGAATCCACCAATTCCGCTGTCCGAAATCCTCGCGGCAGCTCAAGGACACGGAAGCCGGTATCGGAGACTGGAACTTTGAAGGGCCGCTCAGCGAGCGGATACTTGGTGCGGAGCCGGACGACGGCAGGGATCGCCAGCAGGTAGCTAAGAAGATAGGTGGAGATCGCGATGGTCAACACCACCTGGAACAAGGCGCTGCTGGAACCGGTCAACTGCATTGCTGCCAGCATGAAAAGCGTGGCCACGATGCCGGAGAGTGTGTTGACGCGCAGCGGGGTTCCCAACTTGGGGTGGAACCGTCCGAAAAAGCCTCCGAAGAAGGAACCGTCGGCGGCAGCCATGGCCTGCATGCGGTCGCTGATGATCATCCATGCCGCACCCTGGGAAACCAGAACGAAGCAGAAGACGACGGCGGAAACTGACAGCATCCCCTCGGCGGCGGGGCCAAACACGGAATACACCGTGGCGACGGCGCCGAAGAGCCCGTCGATGCCGGTGATCTGGTCCAGCGGGACCACCAGCAGGATGGCCAGGATCGGCAGGAGATAGCTCGCCGCCGCGATCATCGAGGAGCGGGCCACGGAAATCGGGACGTCCTTGGCCGGGTTCTTCATCTCGCCGGCGGCGCTGTTTCCTGATTCGAATCCCAGGAAAGAGAACAGCAGCAGCGGTGTGACGCCGAGGAAGCCGGCCAGCGTCGGCGAGAAGAACCCCAGGTCCAGGCCGTTGAATCCGTGCTGCAGTCCGTAGACAAAGGTGACGATGATGAAGAACGTCAGGAAGGTCACCTTGAGGATGGCGCCAACGGACGGCAGCCATTTGCCGTGCTTCAGGCTGATGATCGCAGAGGTGACCGTGATCCAGATGAACACGAGTTTGAAGACGTAGTCGCCGATGCTGCCGGCTTCAACGTTGCCTACGTAGTTGGACCACGTCTCCACGGCGACGAAGGACATGGCTCCCCCGACCCACACAGGTTGCGTGACCCAGGTGAACAAGGAGGTGACCGCCGCCGCTCCACGGCCAAAAGCCATCCTGGTCCAGACGTAGACACCGCCTTCCTCCGTGAAGGCCCCGCCCGTCTCGGCAAAGATCAGGCCATATGGAACCAGGAAGGTGACGGCCAGGATCAGGGTCCAGGTGAAGGTCTCCCCGCCGAATCCGGAGACCTGGCCCAGGACTTCGATGGAAATGACGGCCGCGACCACCAGAAGGAGGATGTCGAAGCGGCCCAAGGATTTTTGCAGATGTTTGCTTTGCTCTTGGGCAAGGCTCGTTGAGGCTGTGTGCTGATCCATGATCGGTCCTTTGCTACGACTCTAGTTTGCTACTGCAGAAGTAAGGGAGGAATCGGCATCGCTTGCCCGGCTGTAGACCGCCCGCCCTCCGGCGAGAGTCAGCTCGACGCCGATTCCGCCCAGTCCGGTTGCCTCGGTGGCATAGGGATCGGCATCGAGCACCACAAGGTCGGCGACCATTCCCACCCGCACGGATCCGCGTTCCGCATCAAGGCGGTTGGCCCGTGCGGCGCCTGTTGTGTAGGCGGCGAGTGCCGCCCCAAGGGTGATGGCTTCTCCTGGCAGCAGCGGTTCATGCTGGGAACGGTAGTCACCGGCGTGCGGATCGGCGGGCGGTGCGGTGCGGTTGACCGCGGTGTGGATGCCCCACAGGGGGTCGGGGCTGGAGACTGGCCAGTCGCTGCCGATGGCCAGCGCGACGCCGGCGCGGCGAAGCGTTTCGAAGGCAAAGTGGACCTGTTGGTGGCCCTCGTCCAAGTAGGGCAGCTTTGTTTCCACCAGAACGGGATCCAGGCGCGCCCACAGTGGCTGGATGTTGGCGATCGCTCCCGTTCGCGCGAAACGGGCGGCGTCGTCGGGATCCACCAGGTCAAGGTGGGCGATCTGGTGGCGCGGGTCCCAGCCCTCCCTCCGCGGCAGGTCCAAGGCGTTGATGCAGTCGCGGACCGCTTGATCGCCTACGGCGTGCAGATGAAGGTCAAAGCCTTCCGCGTCGAGGGCCGCCGCAATCCGTACGAGCTCGGCAGGCTCGATCAGGCTCATCCCGCGTTCGTGCGGATGCCCTCGGTAGGGACGGGTCATGGCCGCGGTGAGGTTTTCGCAAACGCCATCCACCATGATCTTCACTGCCGTCGCACGGAAGCTCCCGGTGGCCCTGGCCCGGCGGGCCGCGAACAGTTCCAGCTGCTCGAGGCCCTGATCGCGGTCCCACCACAGGGCTCCGGTTACGGTGCCGCTGAGCAGCCCTTCTTCCTCAAGAGCGAGGTAGTGCTCGAACGAGTCGGGCATGCCGAGAGCCTGGCCGACGGCGGCATCCTGCCAGGCGGTCACCCCGAGCGAGTGCAGATAGGACTGGGCCGTGAGCAGCGCCGCGCGGACGTGCCGTGCGTCCGGATCCGGGATCAGGGCCGACACGAGATCGGCGGCGTGTTCGATGAGCATTCCGGTTGCCTGGCCGGAGCCGTCGCGGGCGATGATGCCGCCGTCGGGGTTGGGGGTGCTATCGGTTATCCCTGCTAGATCCAGCGCCCGCGAGTTCACCCAGGCACCGTGCCCGTCATGGCTGATCAGGAAGACCGGGCGGTCCGGGACAAGCTCGTCCAGCAGCGCGCGGTGCGGGAAACCGCCGTCGAACACGTCTCCGTACCAGCCGGCACCCTTAATCCATTCCGCTTCAGGTTTGGCGCGGGCGTACTCGGCAATCAGTGTGCGGTATTCCCGCAGGGAGTGAACATCGCTGAGGTCGCAGGAGAGCATCTGGAGTCCCCCTGCGATCGGATGCACATGGGCGTCCTGAAAGCCGGGCAGCAGTGCCTTCCCTGCCAGGTCAACCAGTTCGGTTGCGGGGCCGCGCCAGCTTGCTGCCTCGGCACCGAGGGCCACGATCTTGCCGTCGGCCACCGCAACGGCATCGGTGCGCGGGCAGGACGGGTCCATGGTGTGGACGGGGCCGCCGCTGAAGATCCAGTCTGCATGGGTCATGACGTTACTTTCGAAAGGAAACGGGCTCGCCGGAGCCAGGGTTGAGCCGCACCAGGGCAGGTGCGGTGCGGGCGAGGACGATGTACGCCACGGCGCTGACGCTGAGTCCGACGAGCCAGGCGATGTCGATTCCCCCCATGGCTTCGGCAATCGCGCCAGTGTAGAAGGGCGTCGCCATGAAGGGGATCTGGGCGAGGACGCCGATGGCGAAGACCATCAGGGAACCGGCATTCCAGCGTCCGTAGCGGCCGCCGTCCGCGGCATAGAACTCATCGACGGCGTACGATCCGTGCCGAATGATGTAGTAGTCCACCAGGTTTACCGCGGACCACGGAATAAGCACGTAGAGCAACACGCTCAGGAAGCTGAAGTAGGAGGAAGCGAAACTGGTGGAGGCAGCCAGGGCCAGCACCACTCCCAGCACGTGCAGTACCAGGGAAGTCACCAGGCGTGCTTTGGCGCCCGGGCGCCAGCCGCTGACGAACGTCTCGACGAAAGTCAAGGCGCACAGTGCGCTGCAGTAGGCATTCACGGAGTTGCCCGCAGCGGCCACCAGCGCGAAGCCCACCAGGACCACCGAGCCGAGCACAGGACCCAGAATGCCGTTGAGTCCGGACATGGCGCCTGCCCCGTGGACCGCAAGTCCGACGCCGGCGCCAAGCACCATCAGCAGGGCACTGGAGAGGACACAGCCCAGATAGGTTCCCCAAAACGCACCCCGGGCGCCGGACTTGGCCGGCATGTACCGAGAGTAGTCCGAGACATAAGGGGCATAGGTCAGCTGCCAGACGATGCCGATGGCCAGCATGGCCAGGAATCCGGTCCAAGTGAATTCGCCTTGGTTCAGCTGCGCCCAGAAATCACCGCTGGACAGCAGCGCCGCGAAAGAGACCAGCACCAGCGCGCCGACGACATAGGCGCCCAGGGCAGTCACCTTCCGCACCAGATTGTAGCCGAAGGCCGCGATGACGAAGCTGAGGACGGCACAGCCGATGATCAGGGCGGTTCCGCTGGCCTCCGGCAGGAGGGTGGTGATCGAATCCGAGGAGACAATCACGTTCGAGGAGAAATAGCCCACGAACATCACGATCGCCACCAGCACGATCAACGCTGCCCCGCGCGAACCGAACTGGCCACGAGCCTGGAGCATTTGCGGCACCCCCAACTGCGGGCCCTGCGCAGCGTGCAGGGCCATGCCGATCCCTCCGAGCGCGTGGCCCAGCAGGATCGCGATGATGGAGCTCAGCAGGGGAAGGCCAAGGAGCGTGGTGGCAGTGGCGCCTGTGACCACGGTCAGAGGCGTCATGTTCATACCGAACCAGATGGTGAACAGTTCCCGGGAACGTCCATGCCGGGCGTCTGCGGGGATGGGTGCAATGGACTCTTGTTCGATCTCGAAGAGTTGTGAACGGAGCGTGGTTCTCATGGCATGTGTCCTTACGAGGGAGGAAGGAGAAGTGCAGACGATGGCGGAACCGGCAGTTCCCCCGGGATACTTCTGCCTGACATTGCCTGCTGTCGAAACCCAGCGTAGGCATGTGATCGGCATCACGTAAACCATTGATTCTCGATGCAGATCATCTGTAATTCAGATACTTCAGGCGGGATGCCCCGGACCACTAACCGAACTGAATCCAGGTGGTCTTGAGTGCGGTGTAGTTGTCGAAGGCATGAAGGGAAAGATCGCGCCCGAAGCCTGACTGCTTGAACCCTCCAAAGGGAGTGGTGTTTCCCAATGCGTCCACCGTGTTCACGGAAACAGTTCCAGCCAGCAAATCGCCGGCCACGCGATGCGCCCGGGACAGGTCAGAGGTCCACACCGAGGCTGCAAGGCCGTAGTCGGTGGCGTTGGCCAGGGCCACCGCTTCCTCCTCGGTATCGAAGGGATGCAGCACGGCCACGGGGCCGAAGATCTCCTCACGGTGCACATCGTGGTCCGCCGGGAGTCCGCCCAACAGGGTGGGCTCCAGATATGCATCGGAACCGGAGATGTCCCGCCGTGCACCGCCGAAAAGCACCTTCCCTTCGGCGCGCCCGCGCGCAATCCAACCTTCGACGCCGTCGGTGTGGGCGCTACTGATCAGCGCACCATTGCCCTCCAACCCCGCCAGCGGATGTGCCGGCGAATAGGCGGCTGCGGCGCCGGCAAGCAAGGCGGAGAACTCATCATGGACGGCGCGTTGGACGAGAATGCGCGAGTTGGCCGAACACACCTGGCCCTGGTTGTAGAACGCACCAAAGGCCGCCTTGGCGGCCGCCGCCTCAAGATCCGCCGTGTCCACGAAGATGATGTTGGAACTCTTGCCACCGGCCTCGAGGCTGAGCCGCTTGAGGTTGCTGCGTCCGGAGGCTTCAAGGAGAGTGCGGGAGACGGCAGTGGATCCCGTAAACGCGAGGGCATCGACGTCCATGTGGTTTGCCAGTGCAGCGCCCACCTGGCGGCCCGTACCGGTGACGATGTTCAGGACACCGTCGGGAAGCCCCGATTCCGTGGCCAGCTCGGCCAGGCGCAGCACGCTCAGCGAGGTCTGTTCCGCAGGTTTGAGCACCATGGTGTTTCCCGCGGCAAGCGCAGGAGCCAACTTCCAGACGGCAATCTCCAGGGGGAAGTTCCACGGCACAATGCCGGCCACGACACCCAGCGGCTCTCGCGTCACCAACGCGGTAGCCCCGGGAGGCACCGCGGGAAGCTCTCCGCTCTGCTTGTCCGCCGCTTCCGCATACCAGCGCAGGGTGGCGATCGCCCCGGGAACATCCACCGTGGTGGTCTGCAGAATCGGCTTGCCGCTGTCCAAAGTCTCCAGAAGCGCCAGTTCGTCCGAGTGCCGCTCCATGAGCGCGGCCAGTGCAAGCAGCGCGTCCTTGCGCCCTGCGGCACCCTTGCGGGACCAGGACGGGAAGGCCCGGCGCGCGGCGGACACCGCACGGTCGACGTCGGCGGGAGCGCACGTGGCCAGTTCCGCCAGGACGCGTCCATCTATGGGACTGATGGTGGCGCGGGAAAGCCGGCCGCTTCCGGTTACGCGGCGTCCGTCGATGAAGGCCCTGCCGTCGATCGCCAGGGCATCGGCCCGGCCGTGCCAGTCGGTGGAAATCGTGGTGGGGGTGCTATTCATGGAGGCTCCTCAGGTGGTTCCGTTTGGGCGGTGGTGTGGTCAGTACGTGGGGTCAGTGGTCGACAGCGGCACGGGCCGCGGTGCGGGGTTTGCGGACGTCTTGCCTCGCGATAGGCGGAGGGCTGCGGAGGCCGCCATGAGGCACAAGAGTTCCACTCCAATTAGTGCGAGCATTGCCCCGTCGTGAGTTGCGAACGCAGCGGCTGCGGCACCCTTGGCAGGTCGGTGATGGGTTCCGGCCCCCGGCGCGGTAAGAAGAACCAAGTGGATGAGGATCATTGCCGCACTCATGGTCAACAGGTGCCCGGCGGCGCGCCCGGCACAGCGTCGCCCCACCACCATCGGAGCGGCGCAGGCCAGGCAGATGGCACCCATCGCGGCCATCCACCACGCCATGGCTCCGGCCGGTCCGGTGGCCGCCGCCACAGCATGGGCAGTGGCGCTGGCCGCGACTGCCGTGCCGACAATGCCGGCCGGAACGCGAGCGGCTGGCAGACGCACCGAGAGCCGCCGGGTTTGCGGGTCCATGGTCCTCCTGGCTGCCCGGCGCTGGGACAAGGACTTTACGCCGAGCCTGTGAGATGGGTAACATCAAAATGTTGGTTGAACAGTTGTACCATCAAAAGCCGACTTCAGGAAGTGCCATGACCCTTCAGACGACCCCCTTGGCTGCGCTGACGCAGCACCCCCTTGAACAGCTCACGGCCCAGGAAATCCACGACTCCCGCCGCATCCTGGCGGACGCCGGGCTCGTGGCCGACACCACCCGCTTCGCCTACCTTGGCCTGGTTGAACCGCCGAAGTCCGCACTCCACGGGGACGCCACCGATGCCGGCCGCACGGTCCGGGCAATGCTCTGGGACGCTGCGCTGTCCCGCTCCCTGGACGTCCGACTCTCCCTGACCACCGGGCAGGTCCTTGACCGGCGCGAGCTGGATCCCGCCGTCGACGGTCAACTGCCCGTCCTTCTTGAGGAGTTCGGGATCATCGAGGACATCCTGGCCGAAGATCCGCAGTGGAAAGCCGCCCTCGCGGCCCGAGGCCTCACGCCTTCGCAAGTACGCGTCGCCCCGCTGTCAGCGGGCGTCTTCGAGTACGCGAACGAGGAAGGCAGGCGGCTCCTCCGTGGCCTGGGCTTCCGCCAGGACCACCCCGGCGACCACGCCTGGGCACACCCGATAGATGGCCTCGTTGCCTTTGTCGACGTGGAAAACCGCCGGGTGAACCACCTGATCGACGACGGCTCCGTGCCGGTACCCGAAGTCAACGGCAACTACACCGACCCCGCCATCCACGGCGTGCTCCGCACTGACCTGAAGCCGATCGAGATCACCCAGCCCGAGGGTCCCAGCTTCACCTTGGAGGGCAACCACCTCTCCTGGGCCGGCTGGGACCTGCGCGTGGGCTTCGACGCCCGTGAAGGACTGGTGCTCCACCAGCTCCACCACACGCACAGCGGACGCAGGCGCCCGGTAGTCCACCGCGCGTCGATCTCCGAAATGGTGGTCCCGTACGGCGACCCGTCCCCGTACCGGAGCTGGCAGAACTACTTCGACTCCGGCGAATACCTGGTGGGGCGGGACGCGAACTCGCTCAAGCTCGGCTGCGACTGCCTGGGCGACATCACGTACATGTCCCCGGTGGTAGCCGATGATTTCGGGAACCCGCGCACCATCGAAAACGGCATCTGCATCCACGAGGAAGACGCAGGCATCCTCTGGAAGCACACGGACGAATGGGCCGGCTCCAACGAGGTGCGCCGCAACCGCCGCCTGGTGGTGTCCTTCTTCACCACGGTGGGCAACTACGACTACGGCTTCTACTGGTACCTCTACCTGGACGGCACCATCGAATTCGAGGCCAAAGCCACAGGCATCGTCTTCACGGCCGCTCTCCCGGACAAAGGCTACGCCTACGCCTCGGAAATCGCGCCGGGCCTCGGGGCGCCGTACCACCAGCACCTCTTCAGCGCCCGGCTGGACATGATGATCGACGGCGCCGCGAACCGTGTGGAGGAACTGGACCTCGTGCGGGTGCCCAAGGGGCCAGGGAACCCGCACGGCAACGCGTTCACCCAGAAGCGCACACTGCTGGCCCGTGAATCCGAGGCTGTGCGCGATGCCGACGGAACCAAGGGCCGGGTATGGCACATCAGCAACCCGGACTCACTGAACCAGCTAGGCCACCCGGTCGGCTACACGCTCTACCCGGAAGGCAACCCCACCTTGGCCATGGCGGATGATTCCTCGATCGCCTCGCGCGCGGCCTTCGCCCGGCACCACTTGTGGGTCACCCGGCACGCGGAGGAGGAGCTCTACGCGGCCGGCGACTTCGTCAACCAGCACCCGGGCGGCGCCGGACTTCCAGCCTATGTTGCGCAGGACCGGGACATCGACGGCCAGGACCTTGTGGTGTGGCACTCCTTTGGTTTGACCCACTTCCCGCGCCCGGAGGACTGGCCTGTCATGCCCGTGGACACCACCGGTTTCAGCCTGAAGCCGCACGGCTTCTTCGACGCGAACCCCACGTTGAACGTGCCGTCGTCGGCGTCGGGACACTGCACACCCGGAAACACAGCCGCAGGCACCGCCGTCGGGCATTCCGGGCCGGACACCTGCGGGCACTGACGCCGGTCCACTCCGCGGGGGCGCGCAAGCGTTCCCGCGGTGGTAGGGTGCACACGGCGGCGCGATGGACACCAGCACACGAACTAAGGAGCATCATGCCCCGCTTGGTAGACCACCAGGAACGACGCCGTTCGATCATCGAGACCACGTGGCGGCTGATCGCGGAGCAGGGCATCGAGAACGCCAGCATGCGGGACATCGCCCGGGAATGCGGCTATGCGGCCCCCGGCGTCCTGGCCTACTACTTCCCCAACAAGGACGCCCTGCTGCTGGCTGCCTACGAACTGATCTGCGAGCGTACCAACGAACGGATCGCCGCCGGTACGGAGGGCCGCCGGGGTCTCTCCGGATTACGAGGCCTCTGCCTGGAGATCATTCCGGCGGACCCGCTCACCGTGGTGGAAGCCCGCGTGGCGGTTTCCTTCTGGCAGCGCGCGCAAACAGAGGAAGCTTTGAGGACCGTGGGGCGGGATGCGCTGCTGCATTGGCGCGGCCTGGTGATGGGCTTCCTCGCAGAAGCCGAGTACGACGGCGAATGCGCACCTTTGGCAGATCCGGACACGGTTGCCGATGAGCTGCTGAACATCATGATGGGCCTGCACGTGACCTCCATGCTGGACCCGGATGCTGTCACCGGTTCCCGGCAACGCCACTTGGTGGAGCGTGCATTAGCGCGGCTCGCCCTGGAAACACGGCCGTCCAATTCGGCTAAGAGTTCATCGTTAGCCTGACTCCGGGCTGCCAGCTCGGCGTTTATCCAGATCTTCAGCGCACAAACCCCGCCGGGACGCTCTGCTGGGCCTGACGATGGACGGGCGCCGATTCGAGTGACGAGTCCCCCGGTTCCGTACTCCCGGGCCGCACCCATCTCCTGCTTTGGCCCGCCTGTTGCCTCATTGCAATACCTCCGGGAAAAGTGATTCGTTGCCTCATCTGAAAACCTCCGGTTGATGGCTTCGTTGCCTCATTGAAGAACCTC
>NZ_JBEPNP010000049.1:0-9164 GCF_040546335.1 Arthrobacter sp. UYEF20
GGGACTGGCGGACCGTGCCGACCACTACCCGTCGCAGCTTTCCGGTGGCCAGCAGCAACGGGTGGCGATCGCCCGGGCCCTGGCCATGGAGCCGGCCCATCACGAACAATGGAACAGGATCCGGCGCTAAGGGCTCGGGCTTGTTGACCTGGGCGTAAAGGCAGCGGCGGCGAAACCTCGCCGGGCGATGGCTGGAACGCCTGTAACAGTTCTCGTTCTGTGATGTCTGTCGGGTCTTGGCTCTATGTTGGGGTTTATGCCGGTTGAGTTCCTCACTGATGTCCAGGCCGCGGCCTATTCTCGTTTCACAGAGCCACCGTCGTTGGCGGAGTTGGAGCGGTTCTTCTTCCTTGACGACACGGACATGGCGCTGGTGAACAAGCGGCGCGGGGACTACAACCGGTTGGGGTTCAGCCTTCAGCTGGGCACGGTGCGTCTGCTGGGGTCGTTCCTGTCGGATCCATTGGACGTGCCGACTGAGGCGGTCGATTTCGTCGCCGGGCAGTTGGGGGTGGCTGACCCGTCATGTCTGAAGGCGTACGGGGAGCGGGAGAAGACCCGGCTGGAGCACCAGTGGGAGATCGCCCGCGAGTTCGGGTACCGCGACTTCCCAGCCGTCGAGGCTGAGCTGGTGCGGTGGGTGGATGACCGGGCGTGGAACACCGGGGATGGTCCGAAGGCGCTGTTCGAGGGGGCGGTGGTGTGGCTTCGGGAACGGCGGGTCCTGCTGCCCGGGGGCACTATTCTCGCGCGGTTGATCGCACGGGTCCGTGACGAGGCGATGCAGCGGTTGTGGGACGTTATGGCCTCGATGCTGACGGCGGAGCAAGCCCGGCTGGTGGAGCGCCTGTTGGAGGTTCCCGAGGGTGCGCGGGTTTCGGATCTGGAGCGGTTGCGGAAGGCGCCGCGGCCGCCGTCCGGGCGGAACATGGTCAAGTCCTTGGACCGGGTGGCTGTGGTGGCCGGGTTGGGGGTGGGTGCGTTGGGCCTGGACGCGGTGCCGCATCGGCGGGTGGTGGAGCTGGCCCGGTGGGGCATGTCGGGGACCGCCACGGCGCTGCGCCGTCATCGGCGTTCCCGCAAGCTCGCCACCATGCTCGCCACCATGCTCGCCACCGTGGTGTATCTGGAGGCCAAAGCGACTGATGACACCCTGGAAATGTTCGATGTCCTGATGACCACCGATCTGCTCGCTCGGGCGGAGCGGGAGTCCAAGACGGAGAAGCTGCGACGCTACCCGCGGTTGTCCAAGGACGCCGCGAAGTGCGCCGCCGCGGTGGAGGTGATGCTGGCTTCCACCGAATGGGGCGGGGAGATCACCATCGAGTTGCTGTGGGACGCGATCGAAAGCGTGGTCTCGCGCGCCGAGCTCCGCACCGCGGTGACCAACCTGACTGACGTCATCCCCCCGCCGGACGCCGACCCGAACGGGGACTGGCGGGCCACACTGGTGACCCGGTTCGCCGCGGTGCGGGGATTCCTGCCGCTGCTCACCGAGGTAGTCGCATTCGGGGCTACGGCCGAGTCCACACCGGTGCTCGACGCGATGCGTGC
Source organism: Arthrobacter sp. UYEF20 (assembly GCF_040546335.1). Taxonomy (NCBI): domain Bacteria; kingdom Bacillati; phylum Actinomycetota; class Actinomycetes; order Micrococcales; family Micrococcaceae; genus Arthrobacter; species Arthrobacter sp. UYEF20. Next base: position 1,555 of record NZ_JBEPNP010000049.1, read on the forward strand.
CTTGCCTGGGTTACTCGCGGCCAAGGCGAGCAAGCGTGTACCGGCCGGGTTCCTCGATGCACGGCTGGTTGCGGTGGACCTGGTACCGGCAGGGTGGTGGCGGCCGCTGGTGTTCCGGCCCGGACGTCCCGAAGGCACCGTCGACCGGGCCGGGTACGTGTTTTGTGTGCTGGAGCAGTTCCACCGGCACCTCAAGCGCCGCGACATCTACGCTGCTGCCTCGACCCGGTGGGCTGACCCTCGGGCACAACTGCTGACCGGGGCAGCGTGGGACGCCGCCCGCGGCCCCGTCCTCAACGACCTTCAGCTTCCCGAGGACCCCGCCGAGCTATTGGCCAGCTGGGCGGGCGACCTCGACGCGGCCTGGCGCCACGTGGCCGCGGGGTTGGACGGTGACGCCGGGGTCCGCATCGATGACGAGGAGCGCCTGCACGTGAAGAAGGACCCTGCGATCACGGACCCGCCGAGCTTGACCGACTTACGCAAACGCTGCGAGGCGATGATGCCCCAGGTTGACGTCGGTGAGCAGATCCTGGAGGTAATGACCTGGGAGCCAGATTTCTTCAAGGCGTTCACCGCCGCCTCCGGCGGGGAGACCAGGTTGGATGACTTGCACGTCACAATCGCGGCAGCCTTGACCGCGCAAGCGCTTAACGTGGGCTTCACCCCGGTCATCTCCGGGGCCCAGGCCCTGACCCGCAGCCGGATCAGTCATGTGGACCAGAACTACCTGCGGGCGGAGAGCTACGCCGCAGCCAATGCCTCTCTGATCACTGGTCAAGCTGAGGTGGCGCTGGCTCAGGCATGGGGCGGCGGGCTGGTCGCCGCGGTCGACGGGATCCGGTTCGTCGTCCCGGTACGCAGCGTCGACGCCCGCCCGAACCCGAAATACTTCGGCCGGGGCCGCGGCGTGACCTGGCTCAACATGATCAATGACCAGTCGGTGGGCCTGGCCGGGCGGGTTGTGTCCGGAACCCCGAAGGATACCCTGCACCTGGTCGACCTGATCTACAGCCAGGACGGCGGCCGCCGGCCGGATGTGATCATCACCGACTCCGGGTCTAACAGTGACATTATCTTCGGGCTACTCCAGCTCCTGGGCTTTGACTACCGGCCGCAGCTGGCCGACCTGCCGGACGCGAAGCTATGGCGAACTGATCCGGACGCCGATTACGGACCGCTCAACAGCGCCGCCCGCGGCAGGATTGACCTGACACGAATTGACCGGAACTGGCCAGAGATCCTGCGGGTGGTCGCTTCCATCCACACCGGTGCGGTCAGCGCCTACGACGTCATCCGGATGCTGCAACGCGATGGCCACCCCACGCCGCTCGGGGACGCCTTCGCGCACTACGGGCGGATCTTCAAGACACTGCACGTTCTTCGTGTCGTCCAGGACGAGCCATACCGGCGCGAGATCAAGGGCATGCGCAACCTCCAGGAAGGCCGCCATGACCTGGGCCGGCACCTCTTCCACGGACGCAAGGGCGAACTGCGCCACGGCTACCGAGAGGGCATGGAAGACCAGCTCGGCGCGCTCGGACTGGTTCTGAACTGCATCACCCTTTGGAACACCATCTACCTCGACCGTGTCCTGGACGCCTTGCGAGCGTCCGGCTGCCCCGTGCTCGACGCCGACGTCGCCCGGCTTTCGCCCTACATGCGCAAACACATCAACGTCCACGGCCACTACTCATTTTTACTACCCGAGCTCCTCGACGGCAGACGACCGCTGCGCGATCCAGACGCCGCCACTGCCGAGGAAGACTAATCCCTGCCGGGGATGATGGGAGTCGTTAGCCCTGGGCGCTGATCCAGTGCTGGGCTTCGATGGTGGCGATGCGTCGGTAGAGGGTTGCTCTGGACATGGCGAGGTCTTTGGCGACTTGGGTTGCCGATTCGCCTCCCTCGATGAGGCGGCGGGCGTTTTCAATCTGGCTGGTGGTGAAGGTGCTTCGTCGGCCGCCGAGGTCTCTGCCGGCTGCGCGGCGTTTGCTGACACTGTCTATGATGCGTTCGCGTTTGATATCGAGTTCCATTTGCGCCAGGGCGGCCATGACGGTGAAGGCCATCGCGCCCATGGGGGTGCCGGTATCGACGTCTCCGCCGCCAAGGTTGAGGACGCGCAGGTTGATCTGCCGCCGACGCATCTCAGTGGCGAGGTCGAGCATGTTGGCTGTGGAGCGTCCGAGCCGGTCCAGTGTTGTGATGGCCAGGGTGTCGCCTTCCTCCAAGGCCTGCAAAGCCAGGTCGAGGGCGGGGCGGTGGGCTCTGGCTCCACTGACGCCGTGATCGGCATAGAGGTCATCGCGGCGGACCCCTGCAGCGATGAGGTCAGTGATTTGCCGGTCTGTGGCTTGCGCCTTGTTGGAAACTCTGGCGTAGCCGATCGTTTTGCTCATGCCCGGCCCCGTTCATGTCTTGCAACAGTGGTTGGATACAGACATTCCAACGTGAAGTTGTGATACACGGTAGCAAGATATTTCCGGCCAGGTATTTGCTAGGCGCCTGCAGTGTCATTTTCCGAAGTCGTCTGCACAAATTTCCGTACTCGCCTGCACAACTCATCCACACCGACGTCGACCCTTACTGCCGTCCCACTCGGGGAACGTAGAGTGACACGCGGTGGACGGCGCGTGGTCAACGCCCTCGAACTTCAGCCTTAACTAACAATGGCGGACTTGAGTATGGCGCTGATGACGTCGGGAAATCGTGACTGGACTTCCGCGGTCCTTGGCCAATTGAGGCGGCTGTTGCCTGGGCCGAGTTCCTGGCGGATGAGACCGGACTCCCGGAGCACCTTGAAGTGCGCTGAAAGCGTTGATTTGGAAAGTTCGGTTTCGAAGGTTCCGCAGGTCTTGCCGGGCTCGGTGTTGATGTCGGCAAGCAGTCGAAGCCGTGTGGGATCCGCGCAGGCGTGCAGGATCGTGGACAGGTCCAGGTCCTCCACCCGGGGATGAAAGAGGGGTTTCATGCAGGCCTTTCTTTTGTCTCACTATCATGTACAGTGTTCGTGTATTCGTCAACTAACGAACACTTGGAGTCACTATGACCCGCACCACTTCACTCGCCGCCGTCGGCGGCCTGGCAACAGCCCTGGCGTGGGGAGGTATGTTCACCATCGCCAAAACCGCATTTCCCCATCTGGGGCCGTTCCAGCTGACGGCCGCCAGGTTCATCGTGGCAACGATCGTCTTCATGGTCATCCTCGCTCTCAAAGAGGGGCCCCGGGCCCTCATCCCCGGCAGGAGGGCCGGCGCCCTGTGGCTGGTGGGAACCATTGGCTTCGCAGGATTCAACCTGCTCATGTACGCCGGTCTGGCCTACTCGGCGCCGCAAACCATCTCCTTGGTCATGGCGACCCTGCCGATGGTCACACTGTTCGTCGTGTGGGCCCGCACAAGGAAACGCCCCGCTGGCCTGGTCTTCCTCTTCTCCGCCGTCGCACTCGTCGGTGTCGCCATGGTTCTCGGCAACGGCAACCCGGCCGCCGTCCTTCACGGTGGCCTGGGCCTGGGTGTCCCCTTGACCTTTGCCGGCGTGATCGCTTGGGTCATCTACACGACCAGCCGCGGCGCTTTCCCGGAGTTGAGCCTGCTTCGGTTCACCACGCACACCTGCCTGCTGGGAACTGTTTCCATCATCGTCCTCACCACCGCACTGACGTGGAACGAGCCGCCCATAACCGTCGGGGACGTCGGCGCCGTAATCTGGCAGATCCTCTACATGGCGCTTCCAGCCACGGTGCTGGCCGTGCTCACCTGGAATTATGCCGTCGCCAATTTGGGAGCATCCAATGGGGTGCTGTTCATCAACCTCGTCCCCATCACGGCTTTCACCATCGAAGCCATCCGCGGCCACCAGCCCACGGGCGGCGAAATCGCCGGAGTGGCCCTCACGCTCGCTGCGCTTCTTGCCGTGAACCTGGTCGCGCGCCGCAAGGCGAAAGCCACACCGCTGATCGAAGTCACTCAGGCCGGGAGCGAGGCACCCCGGGAACAGAAGGCCACCGCCAGTTAACCGCAGAAACCTCGGCCGTGAAGAAACGCGGGTCACTTCGATCCTGAGACCGGATCACTTTTCACATGGCGCCACCAGCCGCGTCTTGCATGCTTGACGGGTATCACTTGCAGTTGGGGTGGCTTCAGAAAAAGGAAAAAAATCGTACGCTAAGGGCGCGTGGAGAAATGTAACCACTGGACAGCAGCTTGTCGATGGAAGCTAGCCGGAGTCCGTCCGCTAGGGGAACGCTAACCGGGACGTCATTTGAGGGTAGGCCGCGAGTACAGTTGACTGGTGTTTAAACCGCGTCAGCTCAGTGAAGATGTCAGTATGCGCACATTGCGCTCGAGTGATGCGTCAGCGCTGGCCGCTGCGTATGTGCGCAACCGTGCATACCTTTCTTCCTGGGAGCCGGTGCGTCCCGAGGAGTACTACACCGAGAAATGGCAGGCTGCGGATATTGCGAGTCGCCTTGTTGCGGCTGATGCCGGGGAAGGGCTCCCTTTTGGGTTATTTGCTGGCGACGCCCTTGTCGGCAGATTCAACTTGGCCGGCATCGTGCGTGGACCGTTCCAAAGTGCAGGTCTAGGTTACTGGGTGGATGGCGCTTACGCGGGCCGTGGTCTGGCATCCGCTGCCGTCCAGATAATCGTCGAAACGGCACATGACGTACTTGGGCTGCACCGCATAGAGGCGAGTACTCTCCTCCACAATGCTGGTTCGCAACGGGTGCTGTGGAAGGCGGGCTTCCGGCAGATCGGGATGGCTCCGCGGTACTTGAAAATTGCCGGGAAATGGCAAGACCACAACCTATACCAAGTTGTCCTTCACGAATAAGACCCTGAGCTGCCGCCAACCAACGTCCAGCGCTATACACGACACCTCCCCTTCCGTTTGGGGATCCGTCAATGTGTTGGTGGTAGGAGCGCTTCCGCCCAGATGGACTGATGCTGCCCTGCGTATTGAGATGCAGCTCTCCAATGGTCGCCGTGCCCGTTGGCATACATCGTGCCCCAAGGCTCCCGACCTGCCTCGTGGGAGGATCTCAGAAGGTCGTACATGGCTGCGGCCCGACAATGCATCGCGGCAGGGAGATCGGCGCGTAGGCCAAGGTCCGCTTCATAGCCATCCACGAATGCCGCGAGATTCCGTGCCGCTTCCTTGGGAGACTGCCGGGTATTGGAGAGTGTGAAGGCTTGGGCGGCGTAGGCAAGATCCCATAGCCTTGTGCTCGGCGCGGCAGCGTCCCAGTCGATGAAGGTCCATCGTTCACCGATGATGAGGTTCCACGGGGCGAGGTCGTTATGACAAATGAGCTCGTCGTCCGGACTGGGAATCGCCGTAATCCACGATGCGCCAGGGGCGGGCGTGAATGTTTCGCTCGCGTCGTGGATAGCTCGCACCATCGCTCCGACCCGGCCGAGTTCCGAATGCGTGAGTGGATCCGAATCAAGCGCAAGTCGCCCGGGAATGAACTCGGTGACTTGCCTACCCTGCTCGTCTTGGCCGAGGACAGAGGGGACATCGACACCCGCCTCCCGAACTGCTGTCATGAAGGCGAGGACACTAGGCGTGGCATCGGTCCATGGCTTGCGGACTGTCGACCCAACCCGCACGACGACGCCGCTGGCATTGCCTCCGTTGAGTAATTGCTCGTCTTCCACAGCTAAAGACTAGCTTCCGAAAGTCGGCTGCCCGTAAGCCGATCCTTCACCGGGCAGCTCAGTTGAAACGCGGACCGAAGGCTATGGCATCCAGATCATGGGCAGTTACGGTGGCTCCATGAGGGACAGGATGCTGCCGATCATATGCGGGACGACAGAGTTCAATGACGCCCTCGACCACTACGAGACGGAAGGCTGGCGCCGTGCGGAAACTGATCTACGGCATGAATCTGACCCTTGACGGCTACATCGCCGCGGCCGGCGACGACATCGGCTGGAGCGGGCCGAGCGACGAACTGTTCCAGTGGTGGCTCGACCAGGAGCGGGCTAGCAGCCTGTCGCTGTACGGCCGCAAGCTCTGGGAGACCATGAGCTCCTACTGGCCGACCGGCGACCAGCAGCCCAACGCCACCCCGGCGGAGATCGAGTTCGCGCGGAACTGGCGGGACACGCCGAAGGTGGTGTTCTCCTCGACGATCGACAAGGTCGACTGGAACACCCGCCTGGTCACCGGCGACGCGATCGCCGAGATCACCCGGCTCAAGGCCGGGGACGGCGGCCCGATGAGCCTCGGCGGCGCAACGCTCGCCGGGGCGGCCATGCGGGCCGGTCTGATCGACGAATACGCGCTAGCCGCCTATCCGGTCCTGGTGGGCGGCGGCACTCCGTTCTTCACCTCGCTGGACAGCTGGGTGAACCTGAATCTGGTGGAGACGCGGACGTTTCCCGGCGGCGTGGTCCTGACCAGGTACGAGACGAGGCACTGAGAGCGATTCCTCCGCGCGGTCGGGGAAGTACTCCACCACCAGCGGTCCCACGTCGACGGGCAGCAGATAGTCCGGAATGTGCCTGCGCACTGCCCGGCGACCTCAGCCTTCAACAGAAACGGTTGCGCCACAATATGGCCCACCGACAGATCGAAGTCCGCGAACAGCAAACGCGTGCCACGCTGAAGCACCAGCAGGCAGCTCTGCCCGTAAGCCGAACCCTGAGCGGACACCGGAGCGGTAGGAGGGAGGACTGTTCGGCTCTCCAGTCCGCATCTCATGGAAGTGGCTGGGTTCCTCGCCAGATCAGCTTCAGGTAGACACGTCTGATTCCTCGGGCGGCGTGAATATGGACTCAATGGGTTGAACGAATAGCCGGGCGATACGAAAGGCCAAGGGCAAAGCGGGATCGTAGCGGCCTGTTTCCAGTGCGTTCACCGTCTGTCGTGAAACGCCGAGCTGGTCAGCGAGAGCCCCCTGAGTCCAGCCACGGCCCTCACGCAGTGTCTTGAGATGGTTATTCATCGTCTTCCAACGACGGTTCCTGTGATAATCCAACCAAGCATTCCCGCACCGTAGATGATCCACCCAACGCCAGGAACCCTGAGCCCCGCAATCTCCAGGAAAGCCAACGTCACGGAAACGATCATGGCGACAGCGAACCCCCCGGCGAACCCCTGCAACAGGAGGAGCCGCTGATAGTCGTCGATCCGCCGCACGTGGCGTACAACGGCCCGCACGATCCAGAGCGCGGGGATCACCGGCAGGACCGCCCATAGGAACCGCCACGGACTAACGCCGTCTAAGTCGCCCCACAGCAACACGCCGGAGAGCACCACCGCGTAGGAGACTATGCCCGACCAAAATTCCAGTTGATACGCGCGGGACCTTGCGCGGTCCCCCTCACTACGATCCTGGATGTCAAGTTTGTTTGTCATGGCTCCTATCTTGGGGTCGGACCTCGCTCCTGTCAAGGATGCTTGTCATCCGTATCGCGTGGACACATGCCTCCGCGGCACTAGCCGCGTGCTGACTTCGCCTCAGTTGCCCTGGCCCGCCTTCCAATGAGCAGTCCCGCAAGCCGATCCTTCACCGGGCAGCTCAGTTGAAACGCTGACCCAAGGCTATGGCATCCAGATCATTGGCAGTTACGGTGGCTCCATGAGGGACAGGAGGC
>NZ_JBEPNP010000050.1:0-8663 GCF_040546335.1 Arthrobacter sp. UYEF20
AATGGCCAACTTCAAGACCAAAAACCAGCCGCTACCCGCGGCCGCCTAACCCAAAAAGAAACTAACCGGCTGTCTCACATCCTTGACACACCTCACGGTAGCCCACGCTGGGGACAACCGCCTCTATGGCCGCCTCGATCTCGCGGTGATCGACACCGGCGCCGTGGAGCGCAACAAGCGGCACGCCGCCACCATGCTCGACGTAGTGAACCAGGACTCTGTTGATCCGGCATTCCATATCTCGACATCGTAATGATCGGTGCCGACAGTCGGAATAGGCGGTAGGGGTTCCCCTTCCGGACATGTAGTGGCCGTGCAGACGACTTTGGACATTTCGTGCAGACGACTTCGGAAAATGACAAACGTGGCGGCGGGCTTCCGCGGCACGGTGATCGACCGGCTTACGGTCGTTGCTGTCGTATGTTCTCCGTGATCGATACCACGCCTGAGTGGTATGGAGCCAGCGCATGCGTTTTGCATACCCCTTGATGCAAGTTCATACCGGCCGGTTATCCCCTGATGAGGCAGAACGGGTGTCCGACGGGATCGAGGTAGACGCGGAAACCTCTATCCTTCGAGGGCTGATGCGGATGGACCATAGCACCGGCATCAATGACGGCGGGCTCGGCGGCCTCGATGTTGGGCACCGACAAGTCCAGATGAAACTGCTGTGGGTGGGCACCCCCAGGCCAGGTGGGCTTTACCCAGTCATCGATCCGCTGGAAGGCCAACGTTGTTTGACCGTCGGGGTTGTCGGGGGTAATTCCACCACCCGGTGGCGCAAGGGTGGCGAAGTGTCTATCCGAGCCTTCCTCGACCTGCCAACCAAGGATGTTCGCATAGAAGCGGCTGAGTTCCAGCGCGTCGGGGCAATCGAGGATTACCAGATCGAGCTTGGGGTTGAATTGGGGTGCGACGTCCATGTGGTTATGGTAACCGCCCTCTGGTGATTACTCGCCAAGTATTTGCCGGTCTAAACGCTTCTCTATGCGCCGAAGCACAGCGTTGGCAACCGTGCTTCTCGCCCTGGGCCTGAAGCCGCGTCTAGCAAGGGCGGCACATACTCTGATTCGCAGGTATCCGCAATGGCGTTCAAAGCAGCAAGCCGCACCCGTTCGACTTCATCTTGCGCCGCGAGACCGGACCCATAAAGGCGAGGATCTCTGACAGCTGCACCTCGACGCTTGGTTGTCAGTGGTCCGTACGGATCACCATCCCCTATCGGACGGCCGCACCCTCGGCACGGGCGGGAAGCTTTGCGCATCGGTAGGCTAAGCCCATGGCATTGGGGGACGCGGCGCAGCCGCAGGCAGTTCGGTCACACAGAGTGGTCCTGGATGCGTACGCGTTCCTCAAGGGCTGGCTCATCGCCACCTCGCTCTGGGTGGGTGTGCTACTGCTCCTGGTGGCGGTGGGCTATGGCGTGCCCGCCGCGCGGGACGGCACCGACGCCGGCCACGTGTGGGGCTTTTTGGGCATGGTGATTTTGTATGGCTTCGGAGTTTCCCTGGTGTTTGCGGCGCCACTGGCCTGGGTGTTGGCCTATCTTTTGCGCCCGGTCCGGAATCAATGGATCCACATCGGAGCCTTTTTCGCGGTGCCCACCCTCGTGTTCTGGCTGCTGGGAAGCGTCCTGGGCCTCGGCTGGCAGCCCTGGCTGCTGATCCCATGGGCCACTGTTGGCGCAGCGGCAGCCATCGGCCGTTGGGCAATCCGCAAGGACGTCCTTGCCTCGAATTCTGCAGCTAACCCGGCCTGACCGCCCGCTGCACGATCCCGTAGCAGACGCTGGGTAAGGGCTGCTTTTGGGAAAATGGCGATATGAAGAAGTTCATGCGATCACTGGCAACCGACATTCTCAGCGCCATCGGTCCAGGGCGCTCGTTCGTGGCAATCGACGGCGTGGATGGCAGTGGCAAGACATCCTTCGCCGCAAACCTGGTATTCGAGATCCAGAATCGACCCGTGATCGTCATCCACGCCGACGACTTCCTGAACCCCTCGCCGGTCAGGCATGCCAAGGGACGTGCTTCACCCGAAGGGTTCTGGGAGGATACCTACAACTACGCGGCCCTACAGGATCAGTTGCTCGCGCCACTCGGCCCAGAGGGGGACGGCTGGTATTCGCCGGCTTCTTATGACTCAGTGACCGACCGAATGGCACAAGTGGAGGTCGTTCGCGCTCCATCAGATGCACTGGTCGTTGTGGAAGGCATGTTCCTGCACCGCGATGAACTCGCCTCCTACTGGGATGCTTCGGTTTTCCTGGACGTTCCGTTCACCGAAACCGCGGCACGAATGGCAGTTCGGAACGGCAGCAACCCCGACCCTGAGCACCCAACGATGCGCCGGTACGTCGGCGGACAGCGCCTCTACTTCGACGCTGCACGACCCTGGGAACGTGCCACGTTCGTCGTGGATAACTCGGATTTCACCTCACCGAAAGTCATCCGTCCCCACATGGTTTCAACTGTCCGGTGAGGGTTCCCCAACAGGCCGCAAAGCCTTCCTCTCCCACTTGGCCTACCTTGATCAACTCATTCACGACGCGCAGACCTAGGACTGGGCAATGAGCCAATGGCACCTGCCCGCCCCCTCATGGCACGAGATCTCGCTGCGCACAATGCGTCCGGTAACGGATCCTCAATTGAACGGTCGCCGTTTTAAAAGAGGCCCCAGTCCCAGACACAATCAGGAGCGGCAAGGGACCTTCCCCATCAAGCCCTGCTGGCCGGCAGCGAGGTCTTCCGTGGCGGGCCAAGCTGTGCCACGCCGCCAACTGTAAGTGCTGCCGTACCTAGGAGTGGGGGGTCGAGGCCCATTCCGCGGAAAAGTAGCGCTAAGGATCAAACCGACCGCAACGATTTCTAGCGTCGATCGTTGAGCGAGCATGGCTGGTGAATATTTAACGGCTGCCATCGAGGGGGCGTACGGGCGGTATGCGCATGAAGCTCCAGCTTGTGACCGTTCGTCATCTGGGTGCTTTCCTGGGTGATCCCTTGGATGTTCCAACCGCTGTCGTCGATTTTGTTGCGGTGCAGGTAGTCGTGCATGCGCCGTGTGTGAAGCGGTACGTGGAACGGAAGCAGACTCGGTTCGAGCACCAGTGGGAGATCGCCGAGGTATACGGTTTCGTCACTTACGCCTCGATGGAGACGGAGCTATTGGCGTGGGTGGACCGGCAGGCGTGGACCAGTGACGCGGGGCCGAAGACGCTGTTTTTCGCGGCGGTGGCCCGACTACGCGGGCGCCGCGTGCTGTTGCCGGGAGTAAGCACCCTCCGAGACCAGGTGGCCGGTGTCAGGAAGAAGGCCGAATCCCGGTTACATAATGCTCTTGCTGCGGTGGCGATGAAATCCCGGGCGGACTCCTTACCGGGGGCTCAAGGGTTCTCGTGCCCGGGGCGGCAGATGGAACGAAGCGCATCATCGGTTACCCCGCCCGGGGGTTGCCCCGGCACCGGCGCGGTCCCTGCACTGCCCCCACGGGGCCCGGCCGCTGCGGTCTGCGCCGCCGTGAGCAGCTCCCGTCCAGGCTGGCCGGGACGGTCGTGGCTGCTGCCTGAATTAGGGCTCCAAGGTATTTTCTCCCGGTCTTTCCGGGCACTGCGGCTTCAGGGCGATCACTGACTGCTGGACCGCGTCCCTGTACGACCCCTGGGCCCGGCTGCGCGATGACACTCCTGCCAGTAGTCCACCGTCCTGGCCAGGGCTTCGTCCGCGTCGGCCGTCCGCGGAGGCCGAAGGTGGCTCGGTGACCAAGTGAGCACAAACGGGACCCGGTCACCGGCCCCGACGGTGAACCCGCTGAGGGTGCGGAAGTGTTCGCCCTGCATCGGGGCCGTCGAGGACAGATGGACCGAGTCAGGCCCGGCAACGGCATGGATCCCGGTCGTGGTGCGGCGCATGCAGGGGACCAGGTGCCCGTAGTCGAACCGCAACGCCAGTTCGCTTTGCATCGCGACGGTTCCGCTGAGCCCCTCCACGATCCTGACGATGTCGGCGGTTTCGTCCCGGGGCGGCATAAAGTCCGTGACCCTGACCCGTCCCGTGCCGGTATCCCATTCGGTTTCCAGCACGAGGGTATCGCGGCGGTACCGGCGCCGCGTGCAGGTGCCCCCGCCGGCCGGCGCCAGCAACCAGTGCCCGGCCTCGGAAGTGCCCGACAGTGCGGCGAAGCATGCCGCCGGGTCGAAGTACGGCAGGCAGAGCCCGCCGATGGAACCGTCAGTCCCGACCAGGGCGGCCGTGTGCAGGTCGCCGATGATCGCGTAATCCTCGATCCTTTCCACGTCAGCAGGCCCGGACTTCCAGGACGACTTTCACATCGGTGTCCTGCCGCCGGAACGCGTCCGGGAAGCCGGCCACGGGCACCCGTCCGGTGACCAGCCGCTGCAGCCAGCCACGCTCGGCCACCTCCAGGACCTTGACCGCCGCCTCATAGTGGCAGCGGTTGGCATTGACGCTGCCAAACACCGCATCGTTGCCCGGCACCAGGGTCCGGTTCACCGAACCGACGTCCACCTGCTGCGTCCTGCCCGTGGCGGAGACACCGGTCAGGCAGGTCACCGAATCCGGCGCCCGGCAGGCCCGGGAGCCGATCGCCTCGATGTGCCGCCAAGCTCTCACTGTTTCCTCCCACACCATAGAATGCGGCCCGGCGGCAACCGGTCTGGCCGCCTGTCTGGCAGGCGTCGCCCGCTGCGGCCCCCGCCGATGATGCTGTTCGCGCTGGCCGGGCCGACCACCTCCGGTGACCGGCCGGTTTTCTTGTCGCCTCCTCGCGCCGGTCATGCAGAACACCAAATGGGCCCGGGTCCTCGAGACCCTGATCGGCCGCCGCAAGGAGAACGGCCCCGGACCCTTGAGAAGGTGGAAGCGGGACGGACAGGCTTCCCCCTGGTGCCCGCGGCCAGACCGGGAAAGCGGCTCACGCTGCCGGGAACATCCAGCGCCCGGAACTGAGCGACGCCGGCCCCTCCCGCCAGCCCTCCGGGCGGCGTCAGTGCGTCCGTACGGGTGCTCATGGTTCCCCGTCGAGTTCTTCCATCTCGTCGCAGGCGTTCTGGTAGGAGATTTCGCCGTTCTGCCATGCCCGCTCCAGCTCCTGGGCACGACGCTGCCGGTATGTGCTCCCCATTGGTCCCGGCAGGCCGTCGAGACGGTCAAGGCGGGAGCATGTGCGGTGCGGGTCCTTGGTGAGCAGATGCCGGCGGATCATCGCCCGGAACCAGATGCCAAACCGCGGGGACCGATGTTCGGAGGCCCCGGCATCGACTAGGTACATGCATTTATAGTCCACCTCACGTCTGGGAGGACCATGATTATTTTCTGGGTGACGGGCGGTAATGGTGTTGCCGGGCCCGGGTGTCCTCACCCGGGGGACCTGTTCCCCGGAGTCCTGCCCGTCCAAGTTTCGCCCGGCGGGGATTCTGCCGCGAAGCTGTCCTGGCAGCACCCCCCAGCAACAGGCCTCCGGACTTCCGGTGCCGGGCAGCGTATTGCGGCACGCCTAATGACCGGCGGCCCCGTCCCGGAGGTCAGAGCGGTCTCCGTCGTCTCCGGGACGATGCAGTCGGATACCGAAGACGCCGCAGCGGAGCTTGACGCTGCAGAGACCCAGGCCCGGAGGAACTGTCGTCGGCTCCCGGCCAGGTGGTGTCAGGCACCGTTCCTTCACCGCTCGCGTGGCGCGCTTGGATGCGGCCGGCCTTTCTGCAACTGTAGGGGCCAGCGGGGCCGATGTGACAGAAGAGGAAGCTAACGACTTCATGACGATCTTCCGCGTGAAAATCACCGCCATCCCGCCAATACCAAGGTTCTTACGGCGTCCTCCTGCGTCTCGCGTCTGTGTACAGCCAGCACCCGGACTACCGCTGCAGGTAGATTTGCGTTGTTTCGGGGCTTTGATGTCCGAGCCAGAGCGCGATGACCGAGGTGTCGATGCCGGCTCGGAGCATTCGCATGGCTGTGGTGTGACGGAGCACGTGGGGTGTGACGTTCTTCGTCTTGAGCGTGGGGCAGGATAGGGCCGCGATGCCCGACGCCGTGGCTCAGTCTTTGAGCCACGGCGTCGGTGCTCATCCGTGTTCCTGATCGCGTGGGGAAGACAGGGTCATCGTCCGCCGGGTCCGTTTCGGTTTTCCAGGTCTTCAGTGCCGCCGCGGTTTCCTTGTTCAGCGGCGTCGCTCTGTCTTTGCGTCCCTCCCATGGCAGAGCGCGTGGGCACCAGGACCCAGGTGCAGATCGGCCCACGTCAGCACCGTAAGTTCCGACACGCGCATGCCCGTTGCGATGGCTGCCAGCAGCAGGACGGCGTCGCGACGTCCGGTCCAGGTGGCAGGGTTCGGGCTGGCAAGGAGGGCGTCGGTTTCCTCATCGGTAAGGTACGTGACGTCGGCACGGGTCTGACGTTTGTGCGGGATGGCCAGCACCCGGCCGATGAGTCCGGCGTGGTCGGGGTGGATGTAGGCGGCGAAGGCGAAGAAGGAGTGGATAGCGGCCAGACGCGCATTACGGGTACGGGTGCTGTTGCCTCGCCGGTCTTGAAAGACCTGTCGGCGGTGCAGGATGAACAGGCGGCGGACGGACAGGGACATGCCAACTGATCCCGCCCGCCCCGTTGCCGGGAGTTGCGCCGCTGCCGTGTCCCCCGCACAATCCTGAGTGCGGGCCGCCGCCGGCTCCGCACCCGAATCTAATGCAGCTGCAGGACCTCGGTCAGGACCGATGTTCCGCTCACTGCCCGGTGATCCAGCACCGGGCCCCTTCCTCGTTAGCGGCGATGGTCCGGCGGACGCCGGCGTGTCCGCGGCGTTCGGCCAGGGATACCACCGGATGTACAGCGCCCGGGCGGGTCAGCAGTCCCGGACAGGTGGCTTCACAGGAATTATGCAGGGACTACAGGGACAACGTTGACCCGGGTGTGGCACAGTGATCGCACATGGTGTGCTGGTTCCAGTGGGACCGGGCCAGAGAGAAAGCCGGAACCGATGAGCCGGAATGCCGCAAAACCTTTCGGAGGGAACAGCGCGGGGCGCACCGCGTGGCTGGTCCTTGCTATGGTCCTGGCCGTGGTGGCCTCGGCCTGTGAGCCCGGGCCGCCGGGCGGCGGACCATCATCGGGCACGAGCACCGGAACGGCTGTCCCCGACACCGGAACCCCAAGCGCCGGAATCCCCGCTCCGGGTTCCCCCGGCGGAACACCGTTCCGGGGTGCGGCGCCGGCCTCCGGGACACCGGGGCACGTCTTCGTGATCAACCTGGAGAACAAGGGTTATGACAAGGTCTGGGGCGCTGGCTCCGCAGCTCCCTACCTCTCCCAGACCCTCCGCAGCCAGGGTGTGCTGCTCTCGCAGTATTACGGGATTGCGCATAACTCCAATCCCGATTATCTGGCCCAGATTTCCGGCCAGGGGTCGAACGAAATGACCCGCAAGGACTGCCCGACCTACGCCCTGTTCCAGCAAACGGGCACCATCGAACCGGGCCAGGTGCAGGGTGTGGGCTGCGTGTATCCGGCGTCAGTCCCGACGGTCGCGGGGCAGCTCAGCGCGGCCGGCAAGACCTGGAAGGGCTACATGGAGGACATGCAGACCCCCTGCCAGCATCCGGAACCGGGGGCGAAGGATGAGCACCAGGGCGCCACGGTGGGTGACCAGTACGCCACCCGTCACAATCCTTTCGTCTACTTTGAGGCGATCACCTCATCCTCCGAATGCCAGCAGAACGTTGTCGACTTCACGCACCTTGCCGATGACCTGAAGTCCGCCGACACGACACCGAATCTGTCCTACATCACGCCCAACCTGTGCAACGACGGTCACGACAGCCCGTGCGTGGATGGGAGCCCGGGCGGCCTGGAAAGCGCCGATGCCTGGCTGCAGCAACAGGTCCCGGCCATCCTGGAATCCCCGGCCTTCAGGCAGGACGGGATGCTGGTCATCACCTTCGACGAAGCCGAAGGCAAGACCTCCGGCCCGTCCGGGATCCCCGGAGGCACGGCAGGTGGACGCGTCGGGGCACTGGTGCTCTCGCCGTTCGCCAAGGGCGGCACGGCCTCAAACCGGATGTACAACCACTACAGCCTGCTGGCCAGCATCGAGGACATCTTTTCACTGCCCCGCCTCGGCTACGCGGGTGCACCCGGGCTGAACAGCTTCGGCGCGGACGTCTTCAACGCCCGGCCCTAGCGCGGGCGGATCAGCCCGGCCCGGGTCGGAACCGATCGCGGGCCGAATAATTTCAGCTCTCCGCCCTTCCCTGTCCGGCCGCACCCGCTCCGGCGGTATGCGGGCGGTGGGGGACCCCCTATCGAACATGGCATGCGTCATCGACCGATCACAGAACGCCGCCAAAGAGCGATCAAATCCACATGTCAGTAGTAATCGCCCCGCTGCCGTTTGCCCCAGTTGAGTTGGCGTCCACCTAGCTCACGCGCAGAGACATCTGGCAATCCGGCAACGACATGGCCAAGTAGTGGAGCGAAGGGGAGGAGTGCCGCTCCGGTGGGGCAGGCTCAGAGCGGGGGCCAGGAACTACTGCTCAAACTCGCTGGCCCTGGTGGCGCATGAGAAACCGGGTGCGCTTCTAGGGCTGGTATTACTCCTCCGTCGGAGTAAAGCCCGCACGGTCCACTTTCCGGTGGTAGTGAACTCCGGTGAG
>NZ_JBEPNP010000051.1:0-7334 GCF_040546335.1 Arthrobacter sp. UYEF20
TGAAACGCCGGCGTGCTGCAGTCATGCTGATCTCTACTTTCAGTAGACCCCCATTTTAAGAGGGCCCACTGTCCGAGAACTCCGCGGCAGCTCACTTACCGCTGGAACAACTTTGGGCATTGGCCAAAGCGAAGGCTCCTGCGACGATGGCATGGTGAACAGGCCGATCGGAAACTGGGTCAAGCATGTGCATGCGTCGCTGGAGACACTGCTCCCCCAAGGCATCAGTGATCTCCCGAACAACAGCACAGGTCGGAGCCGCTTCATCGGTGCGGACGACTTCTGAAGGCCGGGTTCCAGCAGATTGGTATGGCCCCGCGATACCTGCAGATTGCCGGGAAATGGCAAGACCACAACCTCTACCAGTTGGTCCTGCACGACTAAAGTGTCTAGCTCATCCCCACGCTGAGGTAGGAATGTGTCGAGGCACGTCCCAACGCCAAGGGAGCTGCGCGGCCCTGTCACTGCTTAGCCTCTCGATGGCCCCGCCGGATAGTACCGGTTTCTCCACGAGAAGCGACGTCTAAATGTCAGTCAAGGCACCCTTGACGTCGCAGAACCTACAGTTTTTGGAGACACGGTCGGTTCTGCTGCCACGGCAGTGAAGTGCACGCGATAGTGCCATGCTCTCGGAGCGCTAATGGCCGATTCCCCGGAGCCCGAAGCTGGTTCCCTCACTGCCGCCAAACGGCCGTCTGGATGGCCTGGATGTCGGGATCATCCAAAATCCTCCGCAGCGTATTTCGACCGAGGTCACTCATGCGTGGGTTCGTCGTTTGGTAGTACCAGACCAAGCCCATGGACTGTTGAAATGCCCAGGCCGGTCCTCGTAGCCACTCCACGCTGCCAGCGCCAAGACTTGCTTGGAGAAACTCGCGTGCTTGGGGGTTGAGGACAAAAGCTCGGGAAAGTCACGCTAAGCCGATCCCGCGTGGTAACGATGGGTGCCTCGGTTCGTTGAGCCTGTATGGCTGAATATGAATATCTGACAGCGGCCGAGGAGGCCTCGTACGGGCGATTCGAGGGGCAGACGATTACCACCGTCTAAGACGGGGGTGGGCCTGAATTTGGGCTTGGCGTAGGGTGGAATTTAGACGATAGGAGCACTTGATGAAGAAAATTCTGATGGTACTGACCAGCGTTTCCGAGATCGGCGATACGGGCGAGAAGACCGGCTACAACGTGGCCGAGGCTGCACATCCCTGGAAGGTCTTCATGGATTCCGGGCATTTCGTCGACTTCGCGTCCATCCAGGGCGGCCAGCCCCCGCGCGACGAGGTGGACTCAGAAGATCCCATCCAGGTTGCCTTCACGGAGGACGAGGCCACGCGCGCCGGACTCTACAACACTGCCCGCGTCGACGTCGTTGATCCCGACCAGTACGACGCCGTTTATCTCGTGGGCGGCCACGGCACCATGTGGGACTTCCCGGACAGCGAAGGCTTGCAGAATCTGGTTGCCAGCGTCTACAACGCCGGCGGCTTGGTGGGCGCGGTCTGCCACGGGCCGGCAGGCCTGCTGCACGTGGAATTGGAGAACGGGCTTCGCCTCGTCGAGGGCCGGAAGGTGGCCGCCTTCACCAACGACGAGGAGGTTGCCGCAGGGAAGGACAAGGTCATCCCGTTCTTCCTGGCAGACCGACTTGAGGAACAGGGCGCCACCCACGTCTCCGCTGATGTCTTTGAGGAAAAGGTCGTGGTTGACGACCGGCTGGTGACCGGCCAGAACCCGGCCTCAGCCGCCGGCGTGGCCAAGGAGATGGAGAAGCTCTTCGCAGCGGTCATCCACCAGGAAAAAGCCGACGAACAACACGACGCGGAGGCTCTGCGCGCCGAGAAGGACGCCGAGAAAGACGCCAAGAAGGCTGCTGCGGCAGGCACCGAGCACTAACGCCCGCAGCGCACTGAAACTGACGGCCACCCCGTTGGCTCCCCCCGCCCGGCGTAACAGCAGCTGCGGCTCAGAATCCCTGCCATCTGGCCGCCACCGGCCTAGCGTGACTCTTCCGAGCATTGGTCCTCAAGCCCCGAAGTCTCCATGTGGGCGGCACCGTCCGGATCCGGCCGATCAATCCAGGCACTGAAGGCGCCTAAGACGACGACGGGAATCAGCTACACGCTGCTTGCGCGAATGGCGTCGGCCACGCTTTCCAAGAGCAGCCTCATTGCCTCCGCAGCCCCTTCCGGGTCATGGCGGCACACGGCGTCGATGATGGCCAGACGTTGAGGAAGTGACACACTGGGCCGCCCCGGTTGCCGTGCAAGCTGGAACTGGAACCGGACAGCCTGGCCGCGTAGCCTCTCGATGGTTGCTGCGGCGGTCGGCTGGGCGCTGACCTCGATGATTTTGGCGTGCAGCCGCTGGTTACACGCCGAGTAGGACTCGCGGTCTCCTCGCGAGATAGCATCCTCCATCTGCTGGGCGAGCTCCCTCAATTCCTGGGATTCGGTTTCGGTGATCCGCTCAGAGGCCTTCCGGGCGCACAGAGCCTCAAGCGCGCCGCGAACTTCGGTGATGCCTAGGCAGCGGCGTGACGGGTCATCATCCGCGGGCAAGCTCCTCGGGTGACGGCTGATCGCCCGGGTAACCGGCCATGCTGCGAAGGCTGGGCGTCCGTCCCGAACGGGCAGATCAGAAGGGCTGTTAGTCGGCAGTTGTGGCGCACTGCCGGATGTAGCCCTCCACCGCTGATTCGGGAACGCGGTAGGACTTTCCGAAGCGGACGGCGGCCAGGGCCTGGGACCTGACCAGCCGGTAGACGGTCATCTTGGACACCCGCATGATCGCTGCGACTTCGGCGATGGTCAGGTAGGCGGTCGGCGAGTTCGCAGCCAGCATGGAAATCGAACTCCTTGTATCGGGCCGGGCCGGTGGCTTATTGGGCCGGTCGGGACGGCGTCTATTCCGGATACCGCACGTTCCGGTGGTCGAAGAAAACCAGGCTTCCTGACGGCGTCCCGGGGATTCGCAGCCCCAGATGGGGCGAGCGGATGACTACGATGGTGCCCTCTCGGCGTCCGTTGAAAGGGTCATCTCCCACGACCACCTGACCGGTGCGGAACGGGATGCGGGACTCTCGGAGGCGGTGTGCCGCCTTCGCGACCGCCCGGGTGATGCGGCCCGGCCGTGGGTGCGCCGGCTTTGCGTTGGAAAGGTGCATCGGTCTCTCCTTGCTTGCCAAAGAAGTACGCGTGGAGGCCCGGCTTTCCTACCGCCCCCGTTCCGGTCCCCCGGCGCACAACAAGCCTACGCTCGTGCCCCACCAGTAACATGAGTACCAACTACCTCACTTTTCACAAGGTGCTACTGGTTGCTACCTGGACGCGGATGGCGCAGCCGCGCTCCAGCTCCTAGGGTGAGGGTTCATCGTCCGCCGGCCATCCGGCGCAGGCTGCCGAGCTGATCCGGCTATGTCATCGCCTACTGTTCGCGCAAGTACCGGCGGGCGATGTCCGCCTGGGATTCGGCGAGAACAGCGCCGTCAACGAGGCGGCGGGACGATCAACGCGGCCTGCGCCCCCGGCAGCCGGAGTGCGAGCGTGGTGCCGTCCGGGGCGGTGACGACGTCCTCGGACCAGCCCTATACGGTCACGGAGTCGCCGTCGCCGGATTCGGCGGTGGCTTCGCTGAGGAGCTTACGCATCCGGAAGGAGCCCCTCGAGTGAGTCAGGGACGGTGAACGCGGCGAGGATCTCCGCGTCGGTTTCGAGGGGCTTTTCGTTCACCTGGTCCAGGATCGGCTGGAGGCGTGCCGCTTCATCCGCTCGGTGGCTCCCGGGGTGAAAACCGGTCCCAGGGTGCTAGACGGTCGCGGGCAGTCGACGGCTAGCCGCTCGGCGCGTGCTCCTGGAGGCTACACCAACCGATCACAAAACCCCGCCCAAGAGCGTCAAACTCCACTGTGGCGCGGCGTCAAAGCTTGAAGCCCCCAGGAGAGCGGCCAGCTTGTCTCATTAATCGATCCTTTACTGAGACAGGGGCCGATAGTCCCTACAAAAGGTGAACACACACTGCATCGACGCACCTGATCCCAGCAGCCGGGGCCGTGCCAGCGGCGCCCATCCGAGTACGAGCCTTGCAGTGAACCGGGGGCTAGGAATGAGAACGTCCTGCCGGGGCCATCCGGACCTGCCACAGCCCCAGAAAACCGCTCGGGTACAGTGTTTGAATGGTTCGTGGACTTGCCGACATCGGGGCGGAGGGTGTTTTGCTTGCCGGCGCGGGGCGCGCCGTGTTGCTGCAGATCGCCCATCCTGCCATCGGTCATGCCATCGCTGAGCACAGCAACTTCTCCGAGCGCCCGTTGGACAGGCTCCGCAGCACGATGAGCTATGTCTACGCCGTGGTCTACGGCACCTCGGGCCAGGTGGCCGCCGTCAGACGTGTCGTGAACCGGGCCCATGCCCGTGTCCTCCGCCAGCCGGACGCCACCTCGAGGGGGTACAACGCCTTCGACGCCGAAACCCAGCTCTGGGTAGTTGCAACCCTGTACGACACAATGGTCACGGTCCACGAGAAAATCCATGGTCCGCTCGACGACGCCTCGGCCGATGTTGTCTACCGCGAGTACGCCAAGATCGGCACTGCCCTGCAGTTGCCGGAGAAGATGTGGCCGGCTGACAGGGCGGCCTTCCGCGAATACTGGAACCGCACCCTGGCCGGACTGGAAGCCGACGAGGTCGCGGTGCGCGTCGCACGTGACCTGCTTTATCCGTCAGCCGGACCGGCCGTAATGCGCCTGGTCATGCCCCTGGTGCGCCTGATCACGGCAGGGCTCCTGCCGCGCCAGCTTCGGAAGGACTTCCGGCTGCCGTGGAACCGGCGGCACCGTCTGTGTTTCGAACGCACGATAAATCTTTTGGCCAGGGTTTATCCGCTGCTTCCGCAACGGCTCAGGCACTGGCCGAAGAACTATTACCTTGGCCAGCTCGCTCCAGCGTTGGGGCACACATAGCAAGGCCGGCGCCTTGCGGCTGCCCCGGAGGTAAGGGGCCGGCAGTCCAACGCCGATAACAGCGCATACGTCCGCGGCATGGATCGGACCTCTACCAGGTGCGGATTTCCCACGCTTCCGTGACGGCGGCCATCGCAGGTTCCTTGGATGAGATTTCCACCCCGGCGGTGGCCGTGGCGACCTCCGCCAACCCTAGATCCGTCCGGCGCATCCAGTAAGCCCAGCAGGTACCGTTGCCGACCCTGGATTTGAATTTGACGCCGGCCAGCTCGCTGCCGTCATCGAGAGTCACGCCACGGAGCCATTCTGCAATGCGCGTGGTGACATTCCGATCGTTCGAGAATGCGGCTGCCCGGTCGATTTCCTCGTGGCCGGTGAAGGGCATGATGTCGGCCGCGGGACCCAACGACAGCGCGTCCAGGGTGGCCTGCTCTTCCATGTCCGCCCACGAACCGGCACTCTTGGGGACGTCGATGACGTGTTTCAGGCGCGAGTCCCGCCAGGAGAACGGGAGGTGGCCAGGCTGCATGTGACCGAGCCGGGCAAAGTCATCCTGGATTTCCTTCATTACTTCCTCCGGTGTGATGCCCCAGAGCGCGGCCAGCTTTCCCAGCTTCTTCTTGTGGCTGGGCTTCATCCGTGCCCAGGCCAGGCACTCGCGAAACGCCGTTTCAAGCGTATCCGCGATGTAAAGGGTGCGCCCGGGGGTGTCCCAGCGGCTCCAATCGTCACGAGGCTCCCCGTCGTGGCGCTTCTCGGGATTCAGCGCGCCGTAGGTGGCGGTGGCAATCCGGAACCCGGAGACCGGCCCGGGGACCAAGGCCAGGCCGGTCGTCCTGCAGATGCGTGGGCTCAACCGGAAAAGCCCCCGGTGAGCATGGCGTTCGCTGCTACGCGAACGTCCTTGAAGCGGTCTTCCATAATCGCCTCAACGGGTGAGTCCTCGTCCAGCCACGGGTTCGAGCCGATGAACCACAGCCGGGCCACATGCTCGCCGTGCGCATCGGAAAGCTCCGTCCACAGCCGGATTGCTGACATGAGCCGGCGAACGGCGGCCGCGTTCGGTTCGGGTCCGTCTTCCTTCGCCCACTTGTGGGAGATGCGACGGTCCTTGCTGCCGGTCAGCCCCGCGACCAGCGTCGGTCCGAGACCGGCGTTGAGCCGGCGAACGATCTCCCGGATACCCAGTTCGTTAGTGCGGACAGCCGCCGTTCCCACAGTTGCGTCGATAGACATGTTCGACTCCTCGCTTGGTTCAGTACAACCAGACTACTTGCAAGCAACCTTCGATGCCACACAAAAGCTACATCTAGATAACATCACCTGGCGTAAGAAACGGGGCCACGCCGGATTCGAAGGAGTCGACTGCATACGCCGTTTACCGGCTGTGGCGGTTCGTCTGATCTGGGTGCCCACAGACGCCTGTTTCCCTGCCGCACCTTCTCCGTTGCGTCGACAACAGCGCAAATGTGGGTCAACCTCCATGGTCCAGCCCGGCTGTCTGCCCCTGGCGGCGGCGTCTCGTTATGCCCGGGAGTGGTAGGCCCGTTTGATGTCCTGGCTGATTTGTCCCCTGGCACTGGGGTTGTACCCATTGGCGTGGGCCCATTCCCTGATCTTCCGGGTCTCTTCCCTGCCGATCGGTGCGGTCTTTGCGCCCGAAGTGCCTGATGTGCCGCGGAGACGCCGGCCATGAGCGACATACTGTTCGAACAAACCCCGAAGTTCGGTGGCATGACCGGCCGACAGGTCGATTTCATATTCGGCACCATCCACGCCAAATCGGACGGTTTCCTGGGCTTCCTCACCCGAAAGGTCATCAATCAGCTGAACTTGTACTTTGCGGGCCATGGGATCCTTTTCGTGGTTGAGGCACGGTGTCGTCCCCAACCGACTCAAGCCATTGCCGTCAATCCTATTCGAATCCCGGCTCCACTCTTATTGATCCCGCTCGCCCGCCCGCGACGTGTTGTGGTCCAGGCTGCTGTCCCTGATGTATCCGATGCGCTACCCGGCCACATTGCATTCCTAACGAAAAGGGTCAGGTTGAATCCTGAGATCCCCGGCAACAAGTGTCAATTAATAGCGCCCTAGGCCCGAACCTGACATGACTGCCCGCCGCTGTCCTGACGCTTGGTTGGGGTATGCCCTAACCCGACGGTGTGGGGAATCGGCCCTCGAGCATCCCGCGCGATTCAGAGACGCTGGAAGGAAACTGCGGGCCCGCCCCTTGGACCTGCCGCTTCGGAACCACCGACATCACAGACGCAGTAAGTAGGTGAATATTGCGGCCGTATGGTTTTGTGAGACAGCTTGTTAGGAGCCCTTCTTCACAATGACCGACCGTAAGATGTATAGCCAGAAGTACAAGGACGACGCC
>NZ_JBEPNP010000052.1:0-6668 GCF_040546335.1 Arthrobacter sp. UYEF20
TTGGACTGTCATTTCCAAGGATCACGCGGTGACCGCCTTCGCATCTGGCAAACACGCCCGAGGTGGGCCGTTACACCACGCTAATGGACGTAACCGGCCAAGGTGCGCCCCGGACGGGCACTTGAGGGGTGCACTAACGCATTAACGCGTGCGTAAGCGGATCCTCAACCGGACAGGCCAAGCCGTCATTTGGCAGTCACAAAGACCGCTAAAGTGCGTTCGCAGGGACGGGCCAGTATTCAGTTTCTTCGGGCCCTTCCGGCGATTTCAATTTCGTAATACGATTTGGATGTGAGTCACGAGAAGATCAACGGAGTGCCGGTCACTGAAGAGATCATCCAAGCGTGGTCCGACGAGGCTGAGCGTGGATACCCGATCGAGCAACTGCGCAAGCGGGGCCGCCGTCCAGTCGGTGAGGGCCCCGGCGAAGTGGTACCGGTACGTATGGATGCCTCCCTGCTGCGGGAGCTCTCTGCTCGAGCCGAGCATGATCACCTGAGCCGTTCGGAAGCGATCCGCGCAGCCGTCCGGGCGTGGATCAGCGCCGCCTAGTGCAGGCGAATTCATCCGCTCTTAAACACGGCATCAGCGCGGAGGATGGAATTCACGCGGCGTCTCACGCGGTCTACGTTGCAGACCTCGACGAGGACAGCCCTGCCCGCCAGTTGAGGCTCGGATTCGACCCCGCAGGCCGCCTACTCGAACTCGTCGTCCTTCGGTTCGACAGCGGCAACGAGTTGCTGATTCATGCAATGAAGGCGCGCACGCAGTACCTGGAGCTGCTCGCCTGAAATCACTCGCCCCACCGCCCTCCTGGGCGATCACGATAACCTGAGCTACCCATCCTTCGATAGCGCCCGGTGAAGGATCCTCTAGCGGGGCAGCTCGGCGCCGGGAAGCGACGGCAAATATATCTGCCGGGACTGAGCCTTCCATGTTGGTTGAAGTGACTTGCTAGGCGAGCTCCTCGGGAGCAACTGTTGCGACAGGGAGGGGGAGCCCATTCGCCTCGTACAGCGCGAAGACCGTTTCTTGGATGGCGCTGGCTTTGAATACGATTCCGAGATCGATCATGTCGTCGAAGGTGGCGACGCCGGCATTGACCATCTGCACGACTCCGTTGACTTGACGAGTGTGAACTGCGGCAACAACGCCGAGGAGTGCCATTCGTGTACCGAGGTGGGTCGATCCATCGCGAGTCGTGAACGTTCCGCGGTCGTATAGCACAACCGGGCTGCCGCTAGACCCCGGGAATACCGAAGCATCGATCAGGAAGGCTGGCAGATTGTTGTATTCGTTGAAGATCGGCGTCGCGGTCTGCCCACGTCGTGCGATCGGCAGCATGGAGGACTGGTCGAATAGGCCATTTGGGTATCCAATCATCGTGACTTGCTCGATAGCGTCGAGCGAGTTCGCGGTGTCTTGTGTAGCGAGCTGCTCGGGCCCAAACCCTCGGTAGAACGGTGCAGCACCGTTATTTTGCATCGCATTCACAACGTTCGCGAAGAACATGGCGCCGATGTCGACGCCTGAGTCTGGGTGTCCCACCCAGGTATGGCCATTGAAGCCGGTGAGCACCATGCGTGTACCTCGGTTGGCGGGCTGGGCCGCGTTCTCCGCGGCGGGCATGGTGAAGGCGACTTGCTCTGCTCCGTCGAACACATGCTTGTTTGTGACTAGAACCGGTCTTGACAGGCCATTCTCGCCCGGGTAATTGACGATGAAACCAGTTCCAGTGGACCTAGCTGTAGGGGTAAAGGCTTCGATAAACACAGTCGTGAAGAAGAGTTGATCCGCGACTGTTTCAACTGGGGGTTTCACCATCAGCAAAGCCTATGTCATACCAGCGCTGGCATGCCCGGACCGAGACCCAGAGCGGGTTGGAGGCTTCATCGGCCGTCGATGCGCCCGATAGCCGGTTCGTCCACCGGACGGCCCGGCGCTGCTCGTTGGCCTTCTTCACATCCGCGAGTTTCCGCCCTTGTCGGATTCCCGTATACCCTGCCCGAATTAATGCCCGGTGAAGGTGCCTTATACGCTACAGTCCGAAGCATGCTCATCGGCTACGCCCGCTGCTCGACCAGCACCCAAGACCTCACCGCCCAGCATCATGCCCTCCACAGCCTCGGCGTCGACGCCGAGATGGTCCACGTCGACCACGGATTCACCGGCACCAAACGCGGCCGACCCGGGCTGGAAAAGGCCCTCGCCGCGTGCCGCGGCGGTGACACTTTCGTGGTGACCAAACTTGACCGGCTCGCACGGTCCGTGCCGGATGCGAGGGATATCGCCGACGAGCTCACACGCAAGGGCGTGACCCTCAACATCGGCGGCAGCATCTACAACCCTCACGACCCGGTTGGAAAGCTGCTGTTCAACGTCCTGGGCATGGTCGCGGAATTTGAATCCGACCTCATCCGCGCCCGGACCCGCGAAGGCATGGCGGTGGCGAAGTCCAAGGGCAAGCTTCGAGGTCGACAGCCCAAACTCTCCAAAAGACAGGAAGCACACCTCGTGAGTCTCCACCGGGACGGCACGCACACCACAACGGAGATCGCCGAACTCTTTGGCGTCGCCCGCTCCACCGTCTACCGGGCCATCCAGCGCGCCGCGCCGGCCACGTGACCCTCCCCCCGCCAGCGAGCCGACTCCCGACCAAAGTGACGCTTTGTGCAGGGGACTTCGGACACCAGATGTCCATACCCGGCTGCACAACTCCCTTACTTTCGGGGCAGCTTGTGCAGACGACTTCGGAAAATGACATTGGGAGGGGTGCTGGCCTTCCCCGTCAGTACAGGCACAAAGGGTCGTTTTCGACTTGCATGGCTGGCCCCTCCGACCCAGGACTGTCCAGATGGCGTGCTGGTCACGGTAGACCTCATCCGCAACCAGCAACGCACCGCCTGCCACTTACGCCCCTATGAACCGCCGAACGCTCTACGAGCTGCGGGCTAGCCGCCAAGGACTGTTTGGAACGCCCCCAAATCTTTGAAACAAGCAAGGGCGGCAAGCCCAAGCGTCAACAAGATTGCCCCTAAACCAACCGTCGGGGCAACATCCTCATTACCCTCGGTATGGCGCTTGTCTCCCAAGGTAAGTGCTGCCGCCAAAGCAAGCACGAACGCCATTACGTAAAAGCTGACATAATAGGCAAGCTTCCCGCCAGGGATAACACCAACCCCCACAAGGGCTATCAGTCCTGAGATGACAAGTGGAATGGCGCACGCAACGACTCCGTGCGCATCTTTCACCACATCTCCATTAGTGCTCACATAGTCTTTCAGTTGCTTTCCAAAGCTTTTAGTCGTTGTAGTCATTGATTTGCTTTTCACTTTCTTTGTTGTGTTGAATGAAACAGTTTTCTGATTCATTTATAAGTAAACCATATGGGGACGACAATTAGAGCCAGTTTATGGCTTTTATAAGAAAAAACTTTGAAGTCTATATAGAATCCGCTAACTCTAAAGGCTTTTCGGGGGAATCTTCTTCGCATTTGATTCCCTATTAGCTCTTGAGCGATCTGCTTTGGATGCCGCATAGCCTCTATTGCAGGCATCTCCCACCGTCAGCTAGTGTCATTCCTCCATGAGGTCGCCGTCTCACACGAGCCAAGTGCTGTCGTTGGAACCGGTCGTTTTTGAGCGGCGCCCCACTCAAGAGTGAAACTCTGGTTGGATGTTGGACATGAGGAAGAGTGGTTGGAACATCAAGTTCCCGAGCCGGCCGCTGAGGACCTTTCTCGTAGTGGGCACTCATCGTTGCCACAGTAGGCCTCGGGGCGTGTACCGGAGCCCTATTCGGGGCAACGCGGGTCAGCTAGCCGCTGAGACGTTCGCCCTGGCCACAAGCAACCCCAACGGCATTTGCCCCAGTGAGGCCTTCTCCGCGCGCCCAGCGAGGAAACGCCCCAAAATTTTCAGATCCCTTACCTTCGAAGAGCGGAGAATCGTGTGGCCGTAGACAGCCTCGCATTGATGCTGACCGATATTGCAGCAAAGTATGAAGAGCGGCCGTCTTC
Source organism: Arthrobacter sp. UYEF20 (assembly GCF_040546335.1). NCBI lineage: Bacteria > Bacillati > Actinomycetota > Actinomycetes > Micrococcales > Micrococcaceae > Arthrobacter > Arthrobacter sp. UYEF20. The sequence goes on from NZ_JBEPNP010000052.1 coordinate 4,019, forward strand.
GCCGGCTTTCTCCCGCCTCTATGAAGACGTAGGGCGGTGGGCGCATATGTTCGCTGTTCTGCACGAGGAACTCAATAGCCATTTTGAAGCCATCAACGGCAGGGCTGAAACCACTGGGCATTACGGGGCTCAGCCCAGCCGGAACTTCCTTCAGCTGATCAAGGACCTGAAGGAGGACCTGTACGCCCTGAAACGCGCCGGCGTGGACGCCAAACTGGTCGGCAAATACCAGCAGGCGATCGACCGGTGTCAGCCCTGGCTCTCCCCGAGCGGCGGAAGCGCAGTGCCGGAAGGTTTCGAACCCGTCGCGATCATCAAATACGAGCAGGTCTTCAGCGAAACTTCCTCGTCGGTGAACCTCAATAAGCAGCAGTCACCGGTTGAACTCAAGATGATTGGTGGCGGATCGTACCCGTAAACGACGCTCCCGTCGTCCCCAAGCACCCCCCTGGTTTCGCTGGAAGCTCCGGTGCCCACCTTCACGGTGACGTCACCGTCAGCAGCCGTCTTGGTGGATGCCACAGAATCGGTAGCGTTGAGAGGCATGGTGACTTCAACCTCTCCCTGCTTAACAAAGGAACCGACAGAAGTCTCGACGGCCGGAACTTCATTAGTTTTGAGTTCCGGCGCGGTGGCCGTGGTCACGATGGCTGCCAGACTGTTTGCTGAATCTTCCGCCGTCTGTGTATTTCCCTGGACGGTGGACGTATCGCCGCTGGCGGGTTCATCCGAAGCCAGGGCAATATCGGCCGGTACTAAAAGTGAAATGGCTATCACCGTGGCTGTGGTAAGTGCTCGTATTTTCATGTCCCCCCTCAGGGCGCACTCCCCAGCGGAATGCTGATGCATCCTTACAGTATTTTTGCGGTTAGTAAAGCGTTTGGATAGAAACCGTACTTCCCGGCTTAATCTTTCGAATAATTTGGAAGTATCCAATATAAGTGGGGTGGGTTTACGGCAAGTCAGCCAGAAAACAAAGCAGGGATTGAGCCGAAGTCAAGGTGCTGAATGGCTCGGCTGACCACGACTACTGAACCCGTCGTGCTGTTCATTGTGGCGGATGGAGGACGTGGCTTGGCCTCCCTGATTCCACCGGCAAAAGCAGCCAATCGGGATCCGGCGTGTGATGCGTCGGGTCCGGCCGCTCTTTGCGCAGGGATCAGGCCCAGTGCTCCCAGAAGTCGTCTGCGGCTTGAAGAAATCTCCGTCTGCGGGTGCGTTCCCCGAACAGGGGGTAACTGACAGGACTTCCCAAGGGGCCGGAAGCCTCACTGCCTGGCGCGAAAGCGATTGCTATCAGAACCGCTATCGCGGGTACTGATGCGAACGTGAACAAGGAAAGGATCAGTCCGTACGTGCGCCCGGGTGCCTGTCCGTTCCGGGTCCGGATCCGAAAACCGCCAAGATAGGTTCCGAGCGTGGTTCCGCGGGCACAGAGGGTCCAGTTGGCTGCCACCGTGGCCAGCACGATCCCCGCAGCGAGCGGAAGCTGATGCCCAGGAGCGAGAAAGAAAACAGAGGCCGCCGGGACCCACACGAGGAGCGAGTCCACAAGTAGCGCGAACAGGAATGAGGGCCAGTTCACTGTCAGGGGTTCCGGGTCATCCACCCAGTGATTCTTCCACGCCACGGCCGCTAATCCCTCTAACCCGCCCGGAAGCAACCGATGACGTCGTCGCCGAGGATGACCAGTCTGGCCGTTGACGACGTCAAGTTGGGCGCCATTACGGGCTTGAGTTCGATGTTCCCAACCTCCGTTGCTGCGTTGAGGGTTCGGTAGATCTGGCGGGTGATGTATCGCTTGAGGCTGCGGATGATTTCCTTCTTGGTGCGTCCTTGGCTTGTTCGTTTTGCGACGTAGTCTTTGGTGGCTTGGTCGCGGTTCATTCTGATGAGGGCGATGGTGTAGATGGCTTTGTTGAGTTGCCGGTCGCCGCCGCGGTTCAATCGGAATCTGGTGGTGCCACCTGATGAGGCCGGGACCGGGCAGGTGCCGGCCAGGGCTGCGAATGCGGCTTCGGAGCGTACTCTTCCAGCGTGTGACCAGGCTGTGAGGATGATTGCGGCCAGGACCGGGCCGATGCCGTAGACGTTCAAAAGTCCCGGATGCACTTGCTGCACGAGTTCCTCGAGTTCTGCGTGGTTCTTAGCCATTTGCTCCTGCAGTGTCAGGATTTGCTTTGCGAGGCGGGTGGCTTCGCGGCGGCAGGTTTGAATTCCGAATTCTTCGTCTCGCTCCCTCCATGCGGCGATGGTGTTGATCTGGGTGACGGTTAAGGGCTTACGTGCGTCAACGCCGAGGTCGACGACGCGCAGGAGAGCGGTTCACGGCGGCGATGACAACGGGTCCAAGGACCGCCGGGCCGTCTCCCCGCGCCGCGTTACTGTCCTGGCCGGCTTCCCGGGGAAGCCGCGCGCGGCGCTTCAGTTTCGCCGAACTGGCTTCATCCAGCATTGAATTTTTGGTAGTTGGCGGAGCCGCTGTTTGCAGAGGTCCAGAGGATCTTGTCAAGCTCTTCTGGCGTGGGCTCGTGGTTGTAGAGGAACCGGAAGTATGAGCTGCCGCGAGGATTTCGGACAGTGGAATTGGTGGATTCTTCTACGCTGCCAGTGCTGGCTGTCGATAACCATAGTGGACTTCGTTGGGCCG
>NZ_JBEPNP010000053.1:0-6356 GCF_040546335.1 Arthrobacter sp. UYEF20
CCGCGCCGCACACCAAAAAACAACAAAAACACAAACAACACCCCCCCCACCCCGGCGGGGCCATTGGGTCCCCCCCGGGCTCCGGGCGCGCCGCCCCCCCGGGGCCCGCCCCACGTTTCTGTCTATCGATCGTGCCGTGTCCGGAGACGGATGCGGGCCCCAGCCCCTAGCGTTGAAGGATGTCCAAAGTGACCGGAGCCGTGGTTGACGTCGTTCTGCCGTGTTTGAACGAGAGAGGCGCCCTGCCGTGGGTGTTGTCCCGCATGCCGGACGGGTACCGGGCCATCGTGGTGGATAACGGTTCCACGGACGGCTCTGCTGAGCTCGCGGCGGGTCTGGGCGCGATGGTCGTCCGTGAGGGCCGGCGGGGGTTTGGGGCGGCCGCCCACGCAGGCCTGCTCGCCGCAACATCAGAGTTCGTGGCTTTCTGCGACTGCGACGGTTCGCTCGACCCGGCCCTGCTGCCTGGGCTATTGGCTCCGGTCATGGACGGCGCCGCGGATTTGGTGCTGGGCAGCCGTCAGCCGCAGCGCGGGTCTTGGCCCCTGCACGCCCGTGCCGCCAATGTCATTTTGGCGTGGCGGCTCCGGCGCCTGACCGGGGAACAGGTGACTGATCTCGGACCGATGCGGGCCGCGCGCCGGGCTGAACTGCTGTCCCTTGGTCTTGAGGACCGCCGCAGCGGTTACCCCTTGGAGATGTTCCTCAAGGCCAGCCTGCGCAATTGGCGGATCGTGGAGCTGCCCGTGCCCTATGCCCCGCGCACCGGCAAATCGAAAGTGACCGGAACGGTCCGCGGAACGCTGACGGCGGTGCGGGACATGTCTGCCCAGCTCAAGGCAGCGGCGTCGTCGTCCGGACCGGTCCGGAATCCCGGCGGCAGCGAAGAACCTATATGAGGAACAGCATGGATCTGACAGTAGCGGTCATCGCCAAGGAGTGCCTTCCCGGGAGAGTGAAGACCCGGTTGAGCCCCCCGCTGACGCCCGAACGGGCCGCCGCGCTGGCACAGCTGAGCCTCAGTCACACTCTGGAAACTGTCCGGCTGCTCCCGGTCCGGAGCTGGCTGCTGGTCATGGATGGCACCCCGTCTGCCGCCGACGCCGAAGACTTCACCGTCGTCCCGCAATCTTCCGGCGGGCTGGACGAGCGTCTCGCTGCCATCTGTGATGCAGCCGCTGGTCCGCTCCTTATCGTCGGCATGGATACCCCCCAGTTCTCAGTTGAGGATGTGGCGCCGCTGCTCCAGGACTGGTCAACGCCAATAGCACTTCACGACGCCTGGATGGGCCCGGCCACGGATGGCGGTTTTTGGGCACTCGCGCTTCGACACCCGGCCGGGGCCCTGATCCGGGGGGTGCCGATGTCCACCAAGACGACCGGGGCCAGCCAGCTCGCCCGGCTGACCGCCGCAGGGCTACGTGTCGGAATACTTCCCGAACTGCGGGATATGGACCACTTCAATGACGCACTCGAGATTGCCGCCGAGATTCCCGGAAGCGGCTTCGCCCATGCCGTGGATGAGGCTGCGCTCGAGGTGCGGCGCTCCGCACTCACCGCGGGAGCAACCCGATGACTGCCGTCGGCGTGGCTTCTGTCGCCAATTTTGGCCAGGGCCACAATGAGCCTTACGCCCGGGCGCTTGCGAACGGCTCCGGCACCCTCACGCTTCGTCCCGACGGCGGTCACCACCAGGCTGAAGCGGTGGACTTCGACGTGCGCGGCTGGTGCGAGGAGGCCAGCCCGCTGGAGCGTTCGCTGCTGCGCACCCTGCAGGGACCGGTCCTCGACGTCGGCTGCGGACCGGGAAGGTTGCTGACTGCCGCACAGCGAATCGGCCTGACGGCCCTGGGCATTGACACCAGCTCTGAGGCGGTCGGGCGGGCGCGCGGGCGCGGTGCCCGCGCACTCGAACAATCAGTGTTCGCCCCTGTGCCCCACTCCGGTCTCTGGCAGTCTGTCATTTTGCTGGATGGCAACATCGGCATCGGCGGAAGCATCACGTCCCTGCTGCGCCGATGCAGCCAGCTCATCGCCCCTTGCGGGACGCTCCTGGCCGAGGTGGAAGCCGACGAGGACCTGGACATCGTCTATTCCGCCGTGCTGGAGGACCAGCACGGGAACCAAAGCGAACCGTTCCGGTGGGCCCGGACGGGCAGCGCGGGGCTCGTTTCCCGGGCACGGCGCAGCGGGTGGACCGTGACCGCCATTGAACGCGTTCAGGGCCGCGTCTTTTGCCGCCTGTCGCTCGACAACACGCCGGACAGGACCCTAGGGTGAGGGCCGCTCCCCCCGCATCACCAGGTGTATCCGGCACCAGGGTCAGGCTGTTCATCATCCTGCCCGCACTGTTCCTCGTGGCGGCGGCACTGCTGTGGTGGATGGTGCTCCCCGGGAACCCGTTCGAATCTGCCCCGGTTGTCGGCACCTGCCTTTCATGGGTGGTTCTCATCGCTGCCGTCCGCCTCTTACGACACGTGCCCCGGCGGCAGGTCGGCGCAGTGATCATCGCAGGCACGGTACTTCTCGGTCTGGTTGCTGTGAGCGCCCCGCCGCGGACGAGCAACGACTCTGCCCGGTACGCGTGGGACGGGATCGTGCAGAAGGCCGGACACTCCCCCTATTCCTATGTGCCCGTGGATGAGACTCTCAGCAACCTGAGGCCGGGGTGGCTTTTCGCACCCGGCACTTTCGGACCCGATGGTAAGCCAATGTGTGCCAAGGACTTATTCGGCACGGAGCCCGTCGCGGCCTTCGGCTTTCCCTCCGGCAATCCCCTGTGCACCGCCATCAACCGGCCCCACGTGCCCACCATCTATCCGCCCACGGCCGAAATCTACTTCCTTGGCGTCCGGGCCGCCGTCCCTGACTCGGTCGGATACCTTCCCTTCCAGCTCGGAGGGCTGCTCATCAGCGTGACCGTCGGAATCATGCTGCTCGGCGCCCTGGCAAAACGCAACCTGCCACTGCACCTCGCCGCCCTCTGGGGCTGGAGCCCGTTCGTCCAGCTCGAGGCCGTGAACAACGCCCACGTTGACCTGCTGGGCGCCTCCTTGATGCTGGCCGCCGGAATGCTGCTGGCCGGCGGCAAGCCCTTACGTTCCGGAGTAGCCTTCGGCGCCGCCGTCGCAACGAAACTCATTCCGGTCATTGCAGCCCCCGCGTTGTTGTTCCGGCGCCCGGTACGCTTCATCGCCGCCGCGGTCCTGACTTTCATCCTTCTCTACGTGCCGTATCTGGCAGCGGCCGGGGCCGGCGTTCTGGGTTTCCTGCCCGGCTATCTCAAAGAGGAGGGCTACAGCCAGAGCGGCGGAGTCCGGTTCGGCCTCGCACAGATCGTCTCCGCCGGCCCCTGGCCGCCGCTCCTCAGCGCCACCGCACTGGCCATCGTCGCGCTCGGCGTGCTGCGGCAAACACGGGCAGGGAATGTCTGGGAGCAGCAGACCGTCATGATCGGGCTGACATTGCTCATTGTCAGCCCCAACTACCCCTGGTACGCGCTCATGCTTTTGCCGTTCATCGTCCTGAGCCGGCGGTGGGAGTACGTGGCGGTGATCCTTGCCCTTGACTTCATCTACATGGTCCCTAGCGTCGCACCCTTGACTGAGCCGCTGGACCAGATCGTGCTCCTCATGGCAGCCGCTGGAATCGCCGCAGGCGCCTGGCTGCGGCGCCGCGACGGACATCGACAGGCCGCCGTCGACGGTCTCGGGTCCGGGGCGCCGGACCAGATGATTTCAAGCCAATGAACGGTACCCGCCCCCCAACCACAAGTACTCCCGAATGGCAGGATTGCACCATGGACACAGCATTTCCCGACGCGCCACAGCCGCGCATCGGCATCATCGGCGGCTCCGGCACCTACCGGCTCCCCGGCGCAACGGTCCTCGCCACCGTCGACGTCGCCACCCCCTACGGGCCGCCCTCGGGGCCCATGACGCTTGCCGACGTGGCCGGACGGACCGTAGCGTTCCTCGCCCGCCACGGCAGCGGACACTCGCTCCCACCCCAGAAAATCAACTACCGCGCCAACCTCTGGGCGCTCAAGCGCCTCGGAGTCCGGGGGATCCTCTCGTCCTCGGCCGTGGGCGGGCTGCGGGAAGGCTTCGGACCTGAGACATTCGTCGTGACCGACCAACTGATCGACCGCACCTGGGGACGTCCCGACACATTCTTTGACGGCACCGTCGCCGACGGCGTCGCCCCCGCCGGCGTCCAGCACCTGCCGGCGTCAGAACCGTTCTGTCCGACGCTGCGTTCACACCTGCACGCCACCCTGGCCGCGCACGACCTGCCCTACGCCCAGCAAGGAACGGTGGTGGTGATCAACGGACCGCGGTTCTCAACGAAAGCCGAGTCCGTCTGGTACGTCTCCGGCGGTGCCGACATCATCAGCATGACCCAGTACCCCGAACCGGTACTGGCCGCCGAATTGAACATGGGTTTCGCCAATCTGGCCTTCATCACCGATTCCGACACCGGACACGACGGTTCCGATCCGGTGACCGCCGACGCCGTCTTCTTCCGGCTCAAGGACGCCCAGAAGAACGTCCTGGCTGTCCTCGAAGCGACCGTCGCCGCAATCGGCGACGACTACTATGCCCGACCGCTGATGGACCCCGAAGCCGTTCGCAGGATCATGGCGCTCCCCGTACTCGGGGAAGCTGCGAGCCTCAGATGAGACTCATCGTCACCGGCGGCGCCGGGTTCATCGGTTCACACATCGTCGAAGCAGCCCTGGCCCGGGGCTGGACCGTGCGGGTCATGGACTCCCTGGACCCCGGCCTTCACCAGCGGCCGCCGGTCTTTGACCCGCGGGTGGAGTTCCTGACCGGCGACGTCACAGACCCGGACGCCGTCGAGTCGGCACTAGAGGGTATCGACACTGTCTGCCACCAAAGCGCGAAAGTCGGGCTCGGCGTCAGCTTTGCAGACGCCCCGGATTACATCCGCAACAACGACTACGCCACGGCCGTCCTGCTGGCCGCCATGGAGCGCCAGGCCATCACCCGCCTGGTCCTGGCCTCCTCGATGGTGGTCTACGGCGAAGGGGCCTACACGGACCCCGTCACAGGGCTGCCCGTCCGGCCGGGCCCCCGCGCCGAGGCCGACCTGCGCGCCGGCAGCTTCGACCCCCGCAACCCGGAGACAGGAGGCATCCTCGTCCCCGCGATGATCACCGAGGAAGCGCCCCTGGATCCCCGCAACGTTTATGCGGCTTCGAAGCTCAGCCAGGAGCACCTCGCCGCCGCGTGGGCCCGGAGCACCGGCGGCTCAGCAATCGCCCTGCGCTACCACAACGTCTACGGCCCCAGGATGCCCCGGGATACGCCCTACGCCGGGGTCGCTTCCCTGTTCCGTTCGGCCCTGGCCCGCGGCGAAGCGCCCCGGGTCTTCGAAGACGGCCGCCAGCGGCGCAGCTTCATCCACGTCCGGGACGTCGCTGCGGCGAACATCGCCGCACTCGACTCGCTGTCCTCGGGCGGCGGCGCGGGCTTCCGCGCCTATAACGTCGGCGCCGACGAGGTAAGGACAATCGGCGACGTGGCCGCGGCACTGAGTCGATTCAGTACCGGCCCGGCACCGGTTATCACCGGCGAGTACCGGCTCGGGGACGTCCGCCACGTCACCGCCTCCTCCGAACGGATCAAGGCCGAACTGGGCTGGGCGCCGGACATAGGCTTCAACGAGGGCATGCAGGAATTCGCCACAGCTCCCCTGCGCGGCGAAGCAGGCCGACGCCTGCCAGCCACGCCACAGGCACCGTAATCCGATCTGCCAATTCCCAGGAAGCGTCCAGGAGGATAACCAGCCATCATCGGTACAGGCCGGGCAACGATGGAATGTGCGACAGTCATGCTTCACCCGCGATCCTCTGACTGCCGTGATCAAGGCCGCCGCTGACGGACAAGTTTTTTGGTGGCGTGCACGCCATGCGTCACGGGGCCGATATCACGGAATGGTCACAGTATCCGGGGAACCCATCCGGGACAGTGTTGATGCCGAAGTACTCCTGACAGAGAAAAACCCGCCCCGCTGAAAATCCGCGGCCCGCACCACGGCCCCCGCACCGGGACAGGACCACCCAAAATGAATTCAAGGAGCACTCCCATGCGCACTTCCCTCAAGACCTTCGCCGGAATCGCCGCCGCCGGTTCGCTCATGGTCTCCCTGGCCGCCTGCACCCCGGCCAGCAACACCTCCGCCGCCCCGGCGTCCTCCTCTACAGCCTCGGCCTCATCTGCCGCGGCCGCCATGCCGAAGCCGCTGGCCTCCATCCCGGCCCTGACCGGGACGTCCACCGCGGTCAAGCTCGACGCGTCCTTCGCCAAGGCCCTCGAGACCCTCAAACTCAC
>NZ_JBEPNP010000054.1:0-6149 GCF_040546335.1 Arthrobacter sp. UYEF20
AGGAAATACACGGTGCGGAAGAAGTTCACTCCGCGGACCTTGGCGTTGACCAGCAGCGCCATGATCAGGGCCACCCCGGCCTGCAGCGGGACCACAATGATGGCGAAGTACGCCACGTTCAGCAGGGCACGATAGAACGTCTCATCCGCGAACAGACGGACGAAGTTATCCAGCCCGACGAACGTTGGCGGGTTCGGTGAGATCAGGCGTGCGTTGGTAAAGGCCAGCCCGAATGCGAGCATCGCCGGCACGAAAACGAAGAGCAGAAGCAGAATCAGAGCCGGGCTCAGCATGGCCCATCCGGCGCGCTGCTCGCGGCGGTGGTACTGCTTAATCCGAAGTGGTTCCGGCGGTGACGAGGGTGAAGGGATGGCCCGTGCGGATGTCGGCAATGATGCCGGGGCTGGAGAGGATTTCATCGTGTCTTGTCCTGAGTGGGTCCGGGTCCGGGTCCGGGGTGCCGCGCCGGTTCGATCGCAACGCGGCACCCCGGAAGCGGGCTAGTTCTTGTAGCCGTTATTGGACTTGATGTTGGCATCAATGTTCTTGACGGTCTTGTCCAGGACCTGTTTCGGGTCGGCGCCGGAAATGATGTCCTGTGTTGCCTTGCCGAACTCGGTGGCGATGAACGGGTAGGCCGGTGTTTCAGGCCGCAGCACGGCAGACTTCTTGGAGAAGTCGAGGAAGGCCCGGTTCTTGCCCGTCGGCTCGTAGCCGGGGACCAGGGCAGCAGCAGCATCGGTGGCAGGGATCGTACCGGTTGCCTTGGCGACCTTGGCGATGTTTTCCGGCTTGAGGGAGAAGGAGAGATAGTCCATCGCAGCGTCCGGGTTCTTGCAGCCCGTGGTCACACCCCACTGCCAGGATCCGCCGCCGATCTTCGGGCCGTTGCCCAGGTCGACGGAGGGCAGGACGACCAGGTCATCGCCGAGGGCTGTGCGGGCCTTGTCCGCGGCCCAGCTGCCCGTGTAGACGATGGCGCTCTTGTTGTTCAGGAAGTCTGCGGTGGAGTCCTTGCCACTCTTTTGCGCGGCGTAGCCCTTGGCGATCAGGCCATGGAACCAGTTGGCCCACTCGACCGCCTTGTCAGAGTTAAGGGCGCCGTCAGCGCCCTGGTAGTCGTTGCGGTTGATCAGGTCCCCGCCGAAGGACTGCAGGAACGGTGAGTAGGCGTAAGGGAGCCATTCACCCGTACCTGCCGTGCCGAGGTCCAACGGGTTGTCCCATTTGCCCAGCTTCTTCAGCGCGGCCAGTGCCCCGTCGAATTCGTCCTTAGTCCATGGCTTGTCCGCGGTAGCCACCCGCACACCGGCCGCTTTCAGATCCGAAGCGCGGGCCAGCATGGCCAGGGCCACATCGTAGTAGCCGACCGAGTAGGTCCCACCGTTCCATTTGCCCAGGGTGCTGGGAAGGTTCTGGGACAGATCCGCAGAGAGCTTCAGTGGCGTCAGATATTTCGACCACGCCCAGTTCGGGACGTTCGGCCCGTCGATGTCGACGATGCATGGAAGTTTATTCGCCGAAGCCGCAGCCACAACGGAGTCGTTGTAGGAGTCCTGAGGGAAAGCCTGGACCTTGACCTTGACCTTGGTCTGGCTCTGGTTGTACGCGTCCACGACGGACTGGATGGCCCCCAGTTCGTCCGGGTTTCCGGCGTTGTGGGTCCAGAGGGTGACTTCGCCGTTGGCTCCGTCCTTGGAGTTTCCGGTTCCTGAACCGCAGGCGGCAACACTGCCGATGAGAGCGGCACCGGTTAGACTGGCGGCCAGGAGCCGCTTGAGACGATTATTCATTGTTGGTGAATCTTTCTGCTTGATTCCTGCGTGGATGATCCGGCTCCGCACACGGGAGCGTGGCCGTTGCTGCGGCCGCGCTCCCATTTTGTGTGGACCAGGGTACTTGCGTGAGCCGCTGCCCTCAGATCTGCAGCGGCGGAGCGACTGACCCGCGCTCGATCAGCGGGCAGTCGAACATTATGTGGACGGGTTCGGCCTCTTCCGTCCCTTCGATTTCGTCCAGGAGCCGGGTTACGGCCCAGCGGCCCATGCCGTAGTGGGGAAGCGCCACCGTTGTCAGACCCGGCCACAGGCTCCCGGCGATCAGTTCGAGATTGTCAATCCCGACGACGGAAACGTCGTGCGGAATCTTCAGACCGAGGGAGCCGGCGGCCTGGTAGGCGCCCATGGCCATCCGGTCATTGAAGCAGAACAGGGCCGTCGGACGCTCGGGACGGGAGAGCAATTGATATGCAGCCGTTCTGCCGCCGTGGGCCTCCGATACAGCTTCGACGACCAGTGCGGGATCAAATTCGATGCCGCCCTCCCTCAGCGCCTCCCGGTAGCCCCGGAACCGTCCGTGCGTGGCGGGAATGTCATCGATGTTGGTGATGAATCCGATGCTCCGGTGCCCGGCACCGATCAGGGCGCGTACGGCGGCCCGGGCGGCCTCCACTTCATCCGGGACCACAGAGGACACAATTCCGTCCTCCGAAACGGCATCCAGAAGGACGGTCGGCACTCCAGCCAGTTCGGCCGGGAGCCCGACCCGCTGATGGTACATCTTCGCGTAGACGATGCCATCGACCTGGTGCTGAAGCAGGGTGCTGATCTGCCGCTTTTCCAGCTCACGATCGCTGGCGGTATCCAGCATCATCAGGAGCCACCCGCGCTCATACGCAGCATCCTGCGCCCCCAGAATCATCTCGCCGGCAAAAGGAGTCGTCGCGATCTCATCGCTCACCAGACCGAGCAGATACGAGCGCTGGTTGCGGAGCCCGCTCGCCAACCTGTTCGGGGCATAACCGAGGTCCTCGGCGACCGCCCGGACATGCTCCCTCGTCAAGGCATTGACGCGGGACCCCTGCGTATCGCTCAGGGCGTGCGACACCGTCGTGACGGAAACCTGTGCAGCTCTCGCCACATCCCGGATGCCTACTTTTGCCACGAACTTGCCCCTTTGCAAAACGTTTTGTATGTCGTGTAAGTCACATTAGCCAAAACGGTTTGCACTGTCAACTATCAGATCTGGTCATCGGAAACCGGGGAGTGCGGTCAGGCCGTATTTGGAAGCCGTTTCGGGCCCTACTGGGCCGACCTGACCTGTAGAGAGCGCCGCCCAGGTAGACACGAGCAGGCGCAGTCGGCGACTGTTTTCTATCGCACGCGGACGTGGTGCGCGCGTATCTGGACGAGGGCGAGCTTGAGGAGCGGGACGGCGACGTTGGGAGCGTCAGCGCGCACGGCCAAGGTTCCGAGGATGTGTTCTGCTTCCACGGCCCGGCCCTTTTTGAGGTCGCGATACAGCGAGGATGTAAACGACGATCCTGGCGCAATGAGGATCTGCACGCTCTGCTCGTGACCGGTAGGGCGGATCGGGTCCCCGGCGGCACCGGCGACACCCTCTGTCTCCGCGATGGCATCACGAATATAGGTTTCACCGCCGGCTTCCATAATTGCGCCGATGTCGTTCCGGAACTGGCACGTTATTACGCCCGCCGAGGCGATGAAAGCCCACTTCTCCCAGAGCCGTTGAACGACGTTGTCTGCGGTGGTTAGCTCGATTCCGGCACATCGATTGCGTCGCGCACCCTGGCTGGAAGGGAGGAACCGACGGGACCGACCTTGAACAGCTGGCCCGCGACTGCGAGGCCGCCGGGGTCATCATCGCCGCCGGCATCGAATGGTTCCCGGCTGAACCACCGGCGGCGGACCGCCCGAACCTTTCGGCCGGTCCAGTCCTTTGGAGGGGCGGACCTTGCCGGGCGGTGGTTCCGCCCGGCAAGGTTTCAGCAGGTTTAGGCGACGTTGGCCATGTACGGCATGCGGTACCGGCTGGGAAGTTCTGCGGCGGCTTCGGGCAGGTCGTCCGGGCCGTGGGCCTGGCCTTTCTTCCAATGGAAGAATGCCTGTTCGGTGATTGCGTCCCATTGCCGGGCCTTGGTCCGGTAGTAGGTGCAGCTCACGTCGCCTTCGCAGTACGTGGCGACGCCGAACAGGTTCCCGATGCTGTCAGCTGTGCGGGTGGCGGCGACCATGACGTAGGGCCAATTACCAAGGTCCCAGCCGTCACTGCCCCAGCTGGGGACGACGGCCCAGCCGTGCTCTTCGATAAGTTTCCATCCAGTCGTAGCCGCCGTTCACGTGGTAATCGCCCAGCACGGTCGCACCGTCGATCGTTTCGCCGGTGTCCTGAGTGGTCACCGTCTTAGTGGTTACTGCATTCATGGTCTTGCTCCTTTTGCAGAGGATTTTGGTGGGTGGGGCGGCTCAAGTGACCGGCCAGCGTCCCCTCTCCCCCCGTTGTTTTTTGGTTGCTGGCAAGCTCGCTTGCTCGGCGGCCGACGGAGCCCTGACTACCCGCAGGGCAAGGGGCAGGAAATTCCTGCAGGAAATCAGCGACGAAGGAGCGCCGGAGGGAAATTCCTGCACCGCAGGCCCCGACGAAGGAGGGGCTAGACGGGGTGGAGCGGACGCCTAGAATCCGGAGGACAGCAACCAAAAAACGTCGAAGACGTAGACAAGGGCCAGGGCGGCCCGGAGTTCTGCGACGGACAGCACTGGACCCAACAGCCGGCCGCGCCAGCGGACGCCATCCAAATCGGTGACCGCAAGTCGGTTCCTCCCCGAACCGGACGGGAACGCCAGCCCCTAACGAACGGAACACAGCGGGCTTGAAATCCTTACCCTAAGCATGCTTACTATAGAGTTATGGCCGGATTGATCGGCTGCCAACCAGAGGAGGAAACACCATGGGACTAGGCGACAAGATTCAGAACGCTGCCGAGAAGGCTGGCGGTAAGGGCAAGGAAGCTGCCGGAAATGCCACAGGCGATGAAAGGCTGAAGGCTGAAGGCCAGGCTGACCAGGCCAAAGGTGATTTGAAGCAGGCCGGCGAAAAGGTCAAGGACGCCTTCAAAAAGGACTGACCCCGAACACAGGCCAAGGGCGCATCTCTGACCAAGAGGTGCGCCCTTCGCTGTGCCCGGTGGCATGACCCTGCTGCCAGGAGTAGTGGCAGGTGCCGTGGCAGGATGGGGTCCATCATGGACAGGCGGTTGCGGCGCGCTCCTGACGCGGAATGGGTGCTGATGTACCGGCTCGGACTGAGCCGGAAACGCATCGCTGCGCTCGTGCGCGTTCCGCCCGCCGCCGTTGGATAGCATCTGGTCATCGCCCGCCGCCAGGACCCGGGGCTTGAGGCCGAACACCACGCTGCCGCCGGCGCCGTCCCCGTTCCGTACCCCTCCCCCAGGGACCTTGCCCGCATGGAAGAGGTCATCGCCTGGGTCTCGGCCGAAGGGCGGCTCCCAGACGGCCGTTCGGCCGACCGGGGCGAACGGTCGCTCGCGCTGTGGCTGTCCGGGCGCCGGCGCGAAGCAGCCGAAGGGACCCTGGACCCGGCCTACAGCGAGGGCCTCGCCCGGGTGCCAGGGTGGTCCGAAAACCATCGGGCAGTCGCAGACGAAGCCCACTGGCACGACCGACTCGCCCAGCTCGTGGACTTCCTGCAGGAAGGCAATGACTGGCCACGCCACCACGACTATGGCTCCGAGCACGAACACAACCTCGGGGTGTGGATCCACACCCAGCGGTACAAACGCCGCCGCGGCGAACTCGACCCTCTCAAGGTCAAGCTCCTGGACGCCGCAGTTCCCGGATGGCTGGCCGGGAGAACCCGGGGCCGCCCCCGCCGGCGGTGACCGGAAGGCCGCACCTCCGGGCAGCCCTGCGGCCAGGACGTCACGCCGGCGGGTACCCTGAGAGTGGTTCTCCAGTCCCCCAGCTTGGAGAACCGGGAGCCTCCGCGCTTGAGTCCTGGACTCGCGCAGAGGCTTCCTCATAGGCCCGACGAAGACCGCACGGTGCCACGGGGCCACCAAAACAGGATGCGCGTCCCGGAGGGACGCCGCCATTTACCAAGCCGGGACACGCCAGGTGGCCGGCACGGAGCCGCGGACTCCCCCGGCTGGCCGGGCCGGGAAGGGCGAGTTCGGGGACCGGCGGTGACACCAGCCGAGGACGCCATGCCAGCAGCAAGGACGCCCGCCGGGTTGTGCGTTCGGGGGGGACCATGGCGCGGCGGAGCTTGTGCATCCACGCCCATGCCGTCTCATAGGTCTTAGCCCTAGGACCCGCTGCAGCTTTTTGCGG
>NZ_JBEPNP010000055.1:0-6008 GCF_040546335.1 Arthrobacter sp. UYEF20
GTCGCATCCCCGATCCCGGTGACGCCGTCCTCGGTGGTGATGCGCAGGGTGACGAAGTTACGGGACGGGCTGGTCACGAAGACTTCCGCGGCAATGATTTTCATGGCAGATCCTTCCAATCCGAGTAAGTCTCGGTGTTTTGTAATTACCGGTCAGCGCACCGGCGGTGGCTATATGGCTGGGGAAAACTAAGCGCCGATTGCTGGTTCCGTGAACGTGCCGCTCAGGCCTTCAATGAGTTCGGTGACGGCATGGTCCTCTGCCAGTTGCGGGTTGAGGAGAGCCAACAGGGTGCGGATGCGCCTGGTGCCGGTCAGCGCGTTGGCGGCATCCACTTCGTCTGCGAGCGGATCCTGCAACGTTCCGGCGCGGGCACTGAAGTCCATCCAGGCGGCAATCATGAGCGCGGCGGCGGCGCCGGACCTGCCGTGGGAGCGTTCGGCCAAGAGCACCGGCACGGCGCGCATCCTCAGTTTGGTGCTACCGTCCATGGCGATCTGGGCGAGGTGGTGGGCGATGCGTGCGTTCCTGAAGCGGACCAGGAGTTCGGCACGGTACGCCGGAATCCGCAGGTCCGCACCTTTGGGCCCGGCACCTGCCAGATTGGCCTCGGCTTCGTCCCAGAAAGCCTCGACGGCGTGCAGGCACGCGGGATCCGCCAACGCCTCGGCCACCGTGGCATGGCCGCGCAGCTGCCCTGCGTACGCCAGCAGCGAGTGGGCACCGTTAAGGAGCCAGAGCTTGCGGTTCTCGAACGGTTCGATCTCGTCCACGAAAACTGCGCCTGCGTCTTCCCAGCGCGGCCGGCCGGCCGGGAAGGCCCCGCTCAGTACCCAACTGCGGAAGGGCTCGGCCACCACCGGTGAGTTGTCGCGGTAGCCGCAGGCGGCCTCCACGGCGGCGAGGTCGGCGTCGGTGGTCCGCGGCGTGATGCGGTCCACGGAGGTGCTGACGAAGCTGACGTTGGCGTCGACCCAGGCCGCGAGCCCGGCGTCCCACGCCGCGGCCAGGCCAAGCACCGCGCTGCGGGCAACGCTTCCGTTGTTGGAGAGGTTGTCGCAGCAGACGACGGCGAGCGGGCCGCCGTCGGCGCTCCTGCGGGCGGCGAGGGCGAAGACCAGCCGGCCCAGTGGCGTCGTCGGTGGGCCGCCGCCAGCCGCAGTACCGGCCAGCAGCGCAAGGTCTGCGACGACGTCGGGAGCCGTGCGGTCCAGCTCGCCGTCCGCGTCCAGGCGGTAGGCGGCCTCGGTGATGGTCAGGGTGATGACCGCTGTGGCAGGGGCGGCAACCAGCTCGGCGAGGCGGCCCACGTTGGCGCCGTCCACGGCCTCAACAATGCTGCTGACAATCTCGAACGAATCTCCGCCGTCGGCACGTTCTACCAGGGTGTACAGGCCGTCCTGGCCGGCCAGCGCCAGCGCGGCGTCCGGCCGGCGGCCGGTGAAGGAGGCGATGCCCCACTCCGCGGCGTCGCCCGCCTGATGGGTATACCAGGCCTGGTGGGAACGGTGGAAAGCGCCCAGTCCAAGGTGGACAATCCGGACCGGCGCCTTGGCGCTGGGCCGGAGGGACCTGTTCAACCGGGGAAGCGCTGCCGGCGCAGGCGCCTGCCCGCCGTTTTGCAGCTCGATGGTCACAGCTTGAAGACCCTTCTCGGAGCGGAATCGACGACGTCGACGATGATCTCGTGCGCGCGGTTCTCGCTGACCCGGTGCTCGGCGACAAGGCGCGCCAGGAACGAGGCCTCGATCCGGCGGGAGGCGTCATGCCGGGCCGGGATCGAGCAGAACGCACGCGTGTCGTCAATGAAGCCCGACGACCTTGAGAAGCCGGCCGTTTCAGTCACGGCGGCACGGAAGCGGAGCATGGCATCCGGTGCGTCCAGGAACCACCACGGGGCACCGAGGTACACCGACGGGTAGAAGCCGGCCAAGGGCGCCAGCTCGCGGGAGAACACGGTCTCGTCCAGCGTGAACAGCACCAGGTGGAAGTCCTTGGCGGTGCCAAAGTCCTGCAGCAGGGGGCGGATGGCCTCGGTGTAGTTCACGGCGACGGGGATGTCGTGGCCGGTGTCCGAGCCGTAGGCGTTGAACGTGGGCCCGTGGTGGTCGCGGTACGAACCCGGGTGGATGGTCATCACCAGCCCGTCCTCGACCGACATCCGCGCCATCTGGTACATCATGTGGGCTTCAAAGATTTCGCGGTCCGCCGCCGTGGCCTGGCCGGCGCGGGCGCGCTCGAACAGCCTGGCCGCCTCGGCGTCGTCAAGCTTGAGCGTTGCGGGCGTGCGGACGCCGTGGTCCGCCGAGACGGCGCCGTGGTCCACGAAATAACGACGCCGGTTCTCCAGCGCGGTGATGTACCCGGCATAGCCGGTTCCGCCGTCGCCCGCTGCCGCGATGAGCCGCTCGACGTTCGCCTGCCACTGCGGGTGCGCGATGTTCAGGTACTGGTCCGGGCGGAAAGTGGGCAGGACCCGGCCATGGAAGGTGGAATCCTCGTCGATGGCCCGGTGGCTGGCGAGGTCATCGAGCGGGTCGTCGGTGGTGGCAAGGACCTCGATGTTGAAGTCCTTGAACAGCTGGCGGGGGCGGAAACCGGGCTCCTGCAGCCTGGCGCTGATGGCGTCATACGTTGCATCAGCGGTCTCGGCGCTGGGCTCCTGGTGGAGGCCGAACACGCTCTGGAACTGGTGGCGGAGCCAGTAGCCGGACGCCGTTCCCTCGAAGAGCGGCCACGCGTTGCAGAACTCGCGCCAGACACTGCGGGACTCCGGTACCGGAGCCGCGGAATGCCCCGGCTTGGGTGCGCGCAGCCGGTCCAGTGGCACTCCGCTGGCATGGATCAGCCGGGTGACGTAGTGGTCCGGGCTGACCAGCAGCGCGGCCGGGTCCGGGAACGGCGTGTTGTGCTCGATGACGGCGGCGTCAACGTGGCCGTGCGGAGAAATGATGGGAAGGTCCTGCACCCGCTCCAGCAGCGCGCGGGCAATACTGCGCGTTCCGGGATCCGCGGGGAGGAGCCGGTCGGGATTAGCGGCAATCGACTCTGACATAAAGCAATGGTCCAACTTTTGGCAATTTTTGTCAATCGGTTGCCACCGCTACGGGCCTGGACGCTTTACCGTTGCTGCGCTTTACCCTTGGTGGTTTGGTCCGCCCGGATGCGGGCCAGAGGTGCCAGAGATGCCAGAGGTGCCAGAGGTGCGGGAGCAGCGTCAGCGGGTGACGAGTGGTCCGCTGGAGCCACGGATGACCAGTTCGCTTTCTGCTTGCACCACAAAGGAATCCTCCGCCCCGCCGTGCAGTATCTGCAACAGGAGTTTTGCGGCATCTGAACCGCTCTGGCGCAACGGTGCCCGCACAGTGGTGAGGGGCGGCGTCGTGAAGTCGGCCCCGAAGATGTCGTCAAAGCCGACAATGCTGATCTGCCCGGGCACCTCGATGCCTGCCGCCTGGAGCTCCTGCATGAGTCCGATCGCCAGGAGGTCGTTGTAGGTCAGCACAGCCGTGGCGCCGCTGGCGCGGACAGCGCGCGCGGCCTGCCTGCCTCCCTCGATCGTTGGTTTTGTGGATTCCAGCCGCACGGCCTCGAGGCGGGACCAGTCACAGGCGGCCTGGACGCCCTCCCAGCGGCGGCCGGACATCCAGGACTGCGGCGGCCCGGCGACGAAGGCAATCTTCTGGTGGCCGTGGGCGGCCAGGCTGCGGACCGCCTCACCGATGCCCTTGTTGACATCCGGGACTACGCACAGCACTCCCTCGACCTCGCGGTTGATGACAACCACGGGCTTGTCCCGAGCCAACGCCCGGATGTCGTCATCATCCATCCGCGGGCTGGCGAGGATGAGGCCGTCCACGGTTGCCATCAATCGCCGGGCTGTCATCAATTCGGTTACCGCGGATTCGGCCGATTCGGCGAGGACCAGGGTGTAATCGCGCACGGCCGCTGTACTCTCTGTCCCCCGGATGATGTCAAAGAACGTCGGATTGGTGATATCCGCGACGATCAGCCCCAGCGTGCTGGTGCGGCCGGTCGGCAGCGCGCGCGCAAACGGATTGACATGGTAATTGAGTCCGGCGGCCGCGTCCTCGATCAGCTTCTGTGTCTTGACGCTGACCCGGCCGGGTTTGCTGAGCGCCCTGGAGACCGTGGACGGATTAACCCCTGCAACCTTGGCAATGTCGTAAATGGTGGCGTTGCCTCTGCCCTCGCGGGCGCCATTCTTGGCCTCCCGGGGTGTTGAGGCCCCCCGGGGTGTTGGGGCCTCCCGGGGTGTTGGGGCCTCCCGGGGCGTTGGGGCCTCCCGGGGTGTTGGAACAGAGTCAGGCTTCGCGAGTTCGGTCACAGCCCCATCCTACCGACGGCCCGTACCGGCAAGTGACTCGGCGGCACAGTACCGGCTATATTTCGGCAATCGGTTGCCATTGGTGGCCATCGTCACTAGACTGGCAGGGTCGCGGACGAAGTGGTCCGCTTTCTCCAGATTAGGAATGCAATGTCATCAATTTCCTCAGCTAAGCCGGTACGGTCTGCGATTGGTTCCCCTCCCGAACCTTCCAGAACGGAGCTGCGCCGCGCCGGGTGGGCCGGCTTCATCGGTACTGTCCTGGAAAACTACGACATGGTTGTCTACGGTGTCGGCACAGCCATCATCTTCAACACCCTCTTCTTCCCGAATGTCTCCCCCGCCGTAGGCTTCATCGCCAGCTTCGGCGCATACGCCGTCGGATTCATTGCCCGCCCCATGGGCGGCCTGTTCTTCTCACGCTACGGCGACAAGATCGGGCGGAAGTTTGTTCTCGTGGCCACCCTCGCCCTGATGGGGACCGCCACGTTCGCCATGGGCCTGCTCCCTACCTACGAGACAGCCGGCATTTGGGCGCCGATCCTGCTGACCGTGCTCCGGTTCATCCAGGGCTTCGGCGCGGGGGCGGAAATGGCAAGCGCAGTGGTACTTCTTGCCGAATTCGCGCCCAGAGGCAAACGTGGCGCCATGACGTCCCTCGTGTGGGCCGGTGCCGCAGTGGGCTCCGTCTTCGGTTCCGGCGCCTGGATCCTGGTCCAGATGATGCCCCGCGAGGACCTCGAGTCCTGGGGCTGGCGCCTCGTCTTCCTCTCCAGCGCCGTGGTCACGGTCGCCGCCTACCTGATCCGCCGCAACATGAAGGAATCCCCGGTCTTCGCCGAGCTCAAGAAAGAACAGGTCGAGGCCGCTTCCCCAGTCTCGGAAGTGCTCAAGAAGGGCCGCCGGCCGCTGCGCCAGGTGTTCCTCATCAACATGGGCACCCACGCCCACTCCTACGTTTACCAGGCTTTCCTTGGCACGTTCCTGATCTCCGTCGTAAACATCGACAAGGCCCTCATCCCCCAGATGCTGGCCATGGGCGGACTCTTCGCCATCCCCGCCGCCCTGATCGCAGGACGCGCCACCGACCGTTGGGGCCGCAAGCCCGTCAACGTCTTCATCCTCGGCTTCCTGTTCCTGTTCTCCTTCCCGGCGTTCTGGCTCAGCAGCACCGGTAACGTCTGGCTGATCGCCCTCGTGTACGCCGTGGGCTTCACCTTCGCTGTTGAGGGCGGCATCGCGGCCCAGTCGGCCATGTACGCCGAACTGTTCGGCTCCAAGTACCGTTACGCCGGCGTCGCCATCGCACGTGAGTTCTCAGCCATCTTCGGCGGGGGCATTGCTCCCATCATCTGTTCTGCACTCCTGGTCTGGGCGACAAATTCTTACTGGCCAATCGCGCTCTACATGATGGTCATTGTCGGGATCTCCCTCGTCCAAGCCCTGAAGACTCCGGAGACTAAGGACCGCGACCTGACTCTGGAAGAGAACGCGGCCTGACTCTCGAAGAGGGCGCGGCCTGACCGGGAGGCATCCTTCCGCAGGATGTGCGGGACGACCGGATGTGCGGGACGAATCTGCACTCGTTGCACAGAGATGAATTGGAGTTTTGATGTCAGCACACATCGGTGTCACCGGCCTTGCGGTGATGGGGGCCAAC
>NZ_JBEPNP010000056.1:0-5638 GCF_040546335.1 Arthrobacter sp. UYEF20
CCCCCCCCCCCCCCCCCCCCCCCCCCCCCCCCCCCCCCCCCCCCCCCCCCCCCCCACCCCCCCCCCCCCCCCCCCCCCCCCCCCCCCCCCCCCCCCCCCCCCCCCCCCCGCCCCCGCCCCCCCCCCCCCCCCCCCCCCCCCCCACTTCCGTTGCCGCCTGCAGGAGGAAAAATCATGTCCACAGCCGAAGAGCCCCAGCCACGCGTCGCCGTCGTCACCAGTGCGGGATCGGGCATCGGCCGGGCTGTTGCCCGCTGACGGCTACCGTGTGGTGTTGGCAGGGCGGCGCGAGGCCCAGCTTCTGGAGACTTCGGCCACTCGCAGGCACTTGCGGTGCCGTGCGACGTCACAGCGCCCGACGACGTCGAGCGCCTTTTCGGCTGCAGCCCTCGGGAAGTGGGGGAGGGTTGACCTCCTGTTCAACAACGCCGGCGTTTTCGGCCCGGCCGCGTCGGTGGATGAAATCAGCGTGGCCGACTGGGACGCGGTGGTGGCGCTGAACCTCACCGGCTCCATGCTGTGCGCCGCCGCCGCCGTTCGGGCTATGAAAGCCCAGGAGCCGCAGGGTGGCCGGATCATCAACAACGGGGCCATTTCAGCGCATTCGCCGCGGCGTGGACGGTGGCCTATACGGTCACCAAGCACGCCATGACGGGTCTGACCAAGAGCATAGAGCTGGACGGCAGGGGCTTCGGTATCACATGCGGCCAGATCGAGATCGGCAACACAGCCACGGACATCATTGCTACCATCGGAGTGGACTCCGGTGCCCTGCAGGCCGACGGCAGTCGCAGGGTGGAGCCCACGTTCCCGGTGCAGGACGCCGCGCGTGCCGTGCTGCTGATGGCAGGCATGCCGCCGTCGGCCAGTGTGGGCTCGGTGGTGATCACGGCTGCGGGAATGCCGTTCATCGGCCGGGGTTAACCAGCGAGCCGACACCTTTCCGCTACGGAAGCGGACGTCCGCACGGGAGATCACCGTGCAGCCGTGTGGTTTATGCGTCCAGAGGCAGGAACATTACGGTGAAGATTCCAAGGACGGCGAGGATTACGACGCTCCCTGCAACTGCCGCCGTCGACACGACATCTGCGGGCATGCTCTCCCGGTTGATTCCATGGACGGCCCGGTGGAAACGACGTTTCCGCGTCAGGTTAATGGCCAAGGCAGTAATGATGGCAGCCGCGACCAGGGTTCCTGCGAACCAGCCGTGATGAGGCATCCATCGCAGGAAGATCGCCGCAGCGACCACCATCGCCATGGTGGTGCGGCCCCAAGCGAGGTCGGTGCGTTCCGGCTGGAGGCCGGGGTCGCCATGTGGGGGCGTGTCCCGCTGGGGCAACATGGTCAGGCCGGGCGGACGACGACGAACACGACCATAGTGGCCGCGACAAGGGCGCCGCCGACGGCGAGGATGGGGGCGATCCAGGGCAGTGGCAGCGGAGTTTTGTGGCGCATGGCCCGTTCGACGTTGAGCCAGCGGAAGAACGAGCCTCCGCCGATGACCAGGGCCAAAACGAGCAGGAGCACGGCAATGGTTTTGCGGAGTTCCGAGCCGAAGAGGTCGGCCATAAACGCTTCGACTGCGACACCGCCGGCGAGAAGTGCCAGGGAGGTGCGGATCCATGCGAGGAAGGTGCGTTCGTTCGCCAATGTGAAGCGGGGATCGGGCTCGCTGCCGCCGCGGAGGAGCCGGGCTGAGAAGCCGCTCCGTCCTCCGCCTCCCGGTGCGTCTGGGTCGTCTGTCACGTATGGTCCTTTCGTTGTGGCTGGTTCAGGTTAACGCTATGGTGCGGAAGCCGCTGTTTCCGGAGGATGAGTCCGGTGTGTTGGAAGTGCGGGCCGCGACGCGGTAACGGTTGCAGTAGGAGTCGTGGCACAGGTAAGAGCCTCGCCCATGACCCGTCCGGCCCCGATGCTGGGCCCCTATGGGTTATCGGTGGGGGAGTTGCGGTAATACTTTGGCAGGAACCAGTCTGCGCACCATTCCCAGACGTTCCCGGCCATCTCGTACAGACCGTAGCCGTTCGGCGGGAAGGGCTTTACCGGGGCGGTGCCCAGGTGCCCGTCGTCGCGCGTGTTGGTCTTCGGGAAGGTGCCTTGTCAGATGTTGCAACGGTGTTCGCCGTGGGGGGTGAGGTCGTTGCCCCACGCGTAGCGCATGCCCTCCAGCCCGCCTCTGGCGGCGTATTCCCACTCCGCTTCGGCGTCTAACGTGACCCCGGGTCGCTGTCTTCCGGGGGATACCACACTCTGGTCCCTTCCACATGGGCAAAAGACGTCAGGGTGTGGGGCTTCGCGGACGTCCCGCTCATGATGTCCAGGACGTGAATACCCCGCACCGCCAGGGCATCACCGATGAGTGACCGGTGGCACCGCCAAGGGACGGCTTCGGCGCACATGATGGCCGCGTTATTGCTCCGTCCGCGCTCGGCCAGTTGCTCGATTGCCTCGGCAAACTCCCGGGTCTGCATGTAGTCGGCATAGCCTTGGAAGGACGCGTTCCGCCAAGCGCCGTTAGGACTGTCCTTGCCCACGTGCCGCAAGCCGGCGAGGGATTCCATCCGCCGGTAGCTGAGCCCCTGGGCACCGAGACTCACGGCCAGCGAGTCCCCGTTGAACTGCGGATTGTGCCTGGATTTCGGGATCGTGCGGACGTCGATGAGCTTCGTGATGCCGTGCGCTTTCAGCAATCCGATGAACTCGTCAATCGGGTGAGTGGAGTGTCCGATGGTGAAGATGGTTGTGTCCGCCATCTCCCCATGCTAGGCCTGTTGCCGGCGGACCCGGCCGGCATTTCAGGCACACCCGGCTGACGGAAGGAGGGGTTGAATGACTGATCCTGCAATCCAAGTCTTCACTGATCGGCTGGCTTCCGCGGAGACCGGGCCGGGCTGCCATAACTTCTTTGACCGTGCCGTCCCCGGGAACGCCCAGCGCCGGCGGAACTTGGAGATTTATCTGCAGGAGATGCTGAACCAGCGCCCGAAGGTGCTGCTGCTGGGCGAGGCGCCGGGTTTCCGGGGCATGAGGATGACCGGGATTCCCTTCACCAACCGCGCCATTCTCGAAGGCCCTGCCAACGAGTTCGGGCTGTTCGGGCCCGGGAAAGGCTATGTCCTCCCGGCCGAGTCCGCGGGAATAGCGTCCGAACCGACGGCTACCGTCATGTGGCAGGTCCTGGCGGAGCTGGAGTTCTTGCCCTTGCTGTGGAGCGCCTGCCCCTTCCACACCCATGCCCCCGGGCGTCCGCTCTCCAACCGGGCGCCCACCCTCGCGGAGACAGCCGTTGGTGTTCCTTACTGGCAGGGTCTCCTGGAAGTGTTCGATATTCACACGGTGGTGGCGGTGGGGAACGTGGCGCACCGCAGCCTGCAGCGAAACGGCCTGACGGCGCCAAAAATCAGGCATCCCGCTCACGGCGGCAGGGCGGGGTTCAGGCTCGGCCTGCAGGAGTTGTTGTCGGCCGGCATGGAGCCGTAGGCCGCGGCGGCCGATCGCCGGCCCGGAGATCGGCCGCCGCCCCGGGCGATCCGGCGGGGCGGCCGCGCTTGACCTTAATCGAGGAGGTGCACTTCAACGAGCGTGCGGCCCTGGAACCGGAGCAGCGCCTTGGGCCCGAGCCCCAGCCGCGTCCCGGCGCCGGCGGCAAGCAGCACCGCCGTCGAGCGTTGTTTGTCCAGGTCAGCCATCGCCCCAGCCTATCCAGCCACATGACAGATGACGGCAGTGTTCCAGGGGAACACTGCCGTCAACTGTTGTATGGATGAAGTGGGTCAGGACTCCCCGCCCGCGCCGCCCGTGGTCCCCGCGTTCACGTCCAGGAGCTTGTATCGGTCCATCGCGTAGGCGGGCACGCCGCCGTCCACCTCTCCGCGCGAGGCCAGCAGCTGCAGGGTCTTCACCACAATCGAGTGGGTGTCGTTCTTGAAGAAGCGGCGGGCCGCGGCGCGGGTGTCGGAGAAGCCGAAGCCGTCGGCGCCGAGCGAGGCGAACTGGTGCGGGAGGAACTGGCGGATCTGGTCCGGCACGGCCTTCATGTAGTCGGTGACTGCCACGATCGGCCCGGTGGCGCCGGCGAGCTGCTGGGCAACGAACGGCACGCGGGCGGGCTGGCCCGGGTTCAGGAAGGCGTCTTCCTCCGCGGCGAGCCCGTCGCGGCGCAGTTCGTTCCAGGACGTCACGGACCAGACGTCGGCGGAGACGCCCCAGTCCTCGGCGAGGATCCGCTGGGCCTCGAGGGCCCAGGGGACGGAGACGCCGGAGGCCAGGATCTGGCTCTTGGGCCCTTCAATGTCCGACCCCGACACCCGGTAGATGCCTTTCAGCACACCGTTGACGTCGAGGTTCTCGGGTTCGGCCGGCTGGAAGATCGGCTCGTTGTAGACCGTGAGGTAGTACATCAGGTTCCGGTCCGTGTCTGTTCCGGCGGCGGAGGCCGGGCCGTACATCCGCTCCAGGCCGTCCCGGATGATGTGGCCCATTTCGTACCCGTACGCGGGGTCGTAGGTGAGGACGGCCGGGTTGGTGGAGGCCAGGATGGGGGAGTGTCCGTCGGCGTGCTGCAGGCCCTCGCCGGTCAGGGTGGTGCGGCCGGCGGTGGCGCCGATGATGAAGCCGCGGGTCATCTGGTCCGCGGCGGCCCAGAAGGAATCGCCGGTGCGCTGGAACCCGAACATGGAGTAGAAGACGTAGATCGGGATCAGCGGTTCGCCGTGGGTGGCGTAGGAGGTGCCGGCGGCGGTGAAGGCTGCTACCGCTCCGGCCTCGTTGATGCCCGGGTGGATCAGCTGGCCCTGGGCCGATTCCTTATAGGCGAGGACCAGGTCCCGGTCCACGGAGAGATAGCCCTGGCCGTCCGGGTTGTAGATCTTCGCGGTCGGGAAGAACGCATCCATCCCGAAGGTGCGGGATTCATCCGGAACGATCGGGACGATGCGGTGGCCGAACTTCTTGTCCCGGAGCAGGTCCTTGAGCAGGCGCACGAAAGTCATGGTGGTGGCTGCCTGCTGCTTCCCGGAACCGCGCTTGGCCACCTCGTAGGTTTTGGGGTCCGGCAGCTCCACCGGCGCGTGGTCCGGCCGGCGTTCGGGAACGAAGCCGCCGAGTTCCTTCCGGCGGCCCATCAGGTACTGGATCTCCGGGGAGTCCATGCCGGGGTGGTAGTACGGCGGCCGGTAGAGGTCGGCCTCGAGCTGTTCGTCGGTGACCGGGATGCGCAGGTGGTCGCGGAAGGCCTTGAGGTCCGCGAGGGTGAGCTTCTTCATCTGGTGGGTCGCGTTGCGGCCCTCGAAGTGGGTGCCCAGGCCGTAGCCCTTGACGGTGTGGGCCAGGATGACGGTGGGCTTGCCCTTGAACTCGGTGGCGGCCTTGTACGCGGCGTAGACCTTGTTGTAGTCGTGGCCGCCGCGCTTGAGGTTCCAGATCTGGTCGTCGGTGAGGTCCTGGACCATTTCCTTGGTCTGCGGGGTCTGGCCGAAGAAGTGCTCGCGGACGAACGCGCCGGATTCGGCCTTGTACGTCTGGTAGTCGCCGTCGACGGTCTTGTTCATGATCTTCACCAGCGAGCCGTCCTCGTCCTTGGCCAGGAGCGTGTCCCACTCGCGGCCCCAGACGACCTTGATGACGTTCCAGCCGGCGC
>NZ_JBEPNP010000057.1:0-5510 GCF_040546335.1 Arthrobacter sp. UYEF20
GCTGGTCGCTGTCTACACCAGCGCCTACAAGATGGCCTCCGCATACCACGGCATCCAGGCGCAGTCCCTGGCCTACAGCCTGGACGGCGGCTACATCTGGACCAAGCACCACGGCAATCCCGTATTGAACCGGGGGTCAGCGGACTTCCGCGATCCAAAGGTCTTCCGCTACGAGTCAGACGCCGGGAGCTACTGGGTCATGGTGGCCGTGGAAGCCCAGGATTTCGAAGTCGTCTTCTATAAGTCCCACGACCTCAGAAGCTGGGAGCTGCTGAGCAGCTTCGGCCCGGCGAACGCGACCGGCGGCGTGTGGGAGTGCCCGGACCTCTTCTCGCTGCCCGTCGACGGTGACCCGGAAAACATCAAATGGGTCCTCGTTGCGAACCTCAACCCAGGCGGACCCAACGGCGGGTCGGCCGGGCAGTATTTCGTCGGAGACTTCGACGGCACCACGTTCACCTCAACCACCACGGTCACCGAAGGCCGCCAGGATGCGGCGCGCCTGGGCGAGTACCAGTGGCTCGACTGGGGCCGGGACTACTACGCAGCCGTTTCCTTCAGCGACGTTCCCGACGGCCGGCGGCTCATGATCGGCTGGATGAACAACTGGCAATACGCCAACGAGATCCCCACCTCCCCGTGGCGCAGTCCCATGTCCCTGGTCCGCGAAGTGTCCCTGCAGAGCGTGGATGGGAGCTGGCAGCTGGCCCAGCAGGCCGCCGCGAATCTGACCTCACACGCTGAGCAGACCCCGTCCTTCAGCCTCGCGGCAGTCGAAATATCCGACGGCCAGCATGTCCTGGACGGTGCAGCCGGCGGCGTCCAACGCATCGAGCTCACCGTCACGCCTGGAACAGCCAAGGAATTCGGTCTTATTGTCCGCGGCGACGGGGCACACGGAACCCGCATCGGCATCCGGCCCACGGAAGGGCTCATCGTCGTTGACCGCAGGGAGTCCGGGCAGACTGACTTCCACGGATCCTTCGCCTCCATCGACACTGCCCCGATCCGGACGACAGACGGTTCCTACGAGCTCACCGTTTATGTGGACCGCTGCTCCGTCGAGGTTTTCGCCCAGGGAGGCCAAGTCACCCTGACCGAACTGATCTTCCCAGCCGCCACCAGCACCAACGTCTCGCTCTACGCCGTGGGAGGCACAGCAACCATAAAAAACCTGAATGTCACTCAATACCCGTAACGGTCCCGTCGTTGCGGGCAAGCGGCAGGTGCCGCCCGCAGACCTCACGGTCTCAAGGCCACAACAAAATCCCGCGGCATCGCCGCCGCCACAGCCTGAATGCCGCATCATGACCCGTGAGTCCGGCATTACACCACCTGAAGAAAGACAGCACATGCACCACCTCGAGGCCGCCATACCGGCCCGGCCGTTCCCGGACGTCATCGTTGTCGGCGAAGCCCTCATCGACATCGTCACCACGCCTGCGGGTACGCGCGAACGCCCGGGCGGTTCACCCGCCAACGTCGCTTATGGGCTTGGCCGGCTCGGCATCAACACCGGGCTGTTAACCGCAATTGGCGACGACGAACGCGGCGCCGCCATCGACAGGCACCTGCGCCGCGCCGGCGTGACGCTCCTGCCCGGCTCATACTCCCTTCGCAGAACAGCGTCAGCGACAGCAACGCTCGCCACGGATGGGTCCGCCAGCTACGACTTCGACATTTCCTGGGACCTTGCCCCGGTCGCTCCCGCCTACGTTCCGAAGATCCTTCACACCGGTTCGATTGCGTCTTTTCTCGCGCCGGGCGCCGACGCGGTCAAATCACTCCTGCAGCAATGCCGCCACGAATGCACGATCACCTATGACCCCAATATCAGGCCCGCCTTGCTCGGCAGCAACGCCGAGGCAAAGTCCATCTTCGAAGACCTGGTTCATCTGACGGACGTCGTCAAACTCAGCGATGAGGACGCACGGTGGCTCTACCCCCAGAAGGATTTGGATGCCACCGCCGCGCACCTCCTGGGGCTGGGCGCCGGTCTGGCAGTCATCACCAAAGGCTCACAGGGTTCACTGCTCGCCACAGCGGCGACACGGCTGAACATCCCATCAGTGACATCCGGGGTCGCCGACACGATAGGAGCCGGCGACGCCTACATGGCAGCCCTCATCCTGGGACTCCTCACCCGCGGGACCGATGGCCTCGCGCCCGCTGTCCTGGAGCAGCTGGGACGCACCGCCTCCATGGCCGCCGCCATCACCGTGCGGCGCCCGGGGGCAAATCCGCCGACCTTAGAGGAGCTCCGGACCCATCTTCTGGAACAGCAGCCAGCGTCTTAAACCGGCCAGCAAGACCCATCACAACGACAACGCATCGCGCGATGCCGTATACGAATCCCGCCGCGAACGCCGCAGAGCGACACATGGCGCCGGAAGATGAGTATCCATAAACCGCGGCGGCCGCCGTCCCGCGGCCCAGCTTGAGG
Organism: Arthrobacter sp. UYEF20; assembly: GCF_040546335.1. Taxonomy (NCBI): domain Bacteria; kingdom Bacillati; phylum Actinomycetota; class Actinomycetes; order Micrococcales; family Micrococcaceae; genus Arthrobacter; species Arthrobacter sp. UYEF20. The sequence goes on from NZ_JBEPNP010000057.1 coordinate 2,444, forward strand.
GGAGATCCCACGGAATCGAAGCGTTAGACCCGCCCGAGAAAGCGCCCCCAGCGTTCCGCAAACGGACTCCCCATCCAACACTCCAGCTGTCCATATCTGGGGGTCAATTCGGGTTATCCACGGCTGAAATTGGGAGCCATCGGGGTAGCTCCCTGGCAGCCGTAGCGGTGGATAACTCATGAGGATTGTCCCCGGTTGTGGGCAGCGGAACCGTGCCTTCGGTGGCAGCGGAAACCGCCGTGTCCTGAAGCGCAGCCACCGCTTGGAGGGAAGCAAACCGAACGGTTGCACTGTCCCACCCGAGGACGGCACGCGGCCGCCCGTTGATCTCATCAGCGGCGAAACGGACTTCAGCTTGTTCTACCGCGCTGAGGTCCGCTCCCTTCCGGAAGTATTGGCGGAGCAAGCCGTTGGCGTTCTCGTTCGAAGCCCGCTGCCAGGCGCTGGCCGGATCACAGAAGTACACAAGCGTTCCAAGCCCTGCGGTCACTTCGGCGTGCTTAGCCATCTCCGAACCCCGGGCCCAGGTCGGTAATTCGGAGGTCCAGCGGGTTAGGAGGAAGAGCCTTGTCGGATCGGTTTCGTTGCGAGGACTTCGGTCCCCTCGTTGCCGGGGAACGCGGCGGTGTTGGGAAGGTGGCGGAGGACCTCGTCTATGTTTTCCGTCGCCGACTGAATGGCATCTCAAGCAGAGCAATGAGCATCATGTTGATTCCTGCTCATGAACATGTCCTGTCGCCGGCTGACATCGCCGGCGAGATGGACTGGGTCGCGTCGATCGAGGATCTTGCGCGTCCACCAGCACGGTGCGACGCTCCCGCTCCACACAGGGCCCCGCCTGTTCATTGGTTCCATGCGCGGGTCAAGCCGATTTGACGATGCCCTGGCCGAAACCGCCCATATTGGAAATGATGTTCATATGCAGGTCTCCTCCGGGCGGGGTATCGAGAGCTCCCCTGGCTTGACCGGTCTTCCGCAAGATTCACAGCGCACCTCGGCCACAAACACTTGGCCGCAGGCATCATGGACGAACTCGACCGTCGGAACGTCTTCGTCCCGGTATGTGTCGCCCCAGCGCTTCAGAACCAGGATGAGTTGGCCCAAATCCTTTCCTTTTTGGGTGAGTTCATAGCCGGCACCCCCGCCGTTTTCCGTCGACCGCGCTTGGACGATACCGGATTCCGTTAGCTTCTTCAAGCGTGAGGCAAGGATGTCCCTTGGGGCTCCCACGGCGCGCAATATTTCGGTGTACCGCGACGCGCCGAAAGCCAGCGCGCGAACGACGTGGAGCGACCACCGGTCGTTGATCGCGTCGAGCGCTACGGCGAGCGAATCTTTCTTTGGTTTGTTTTTCAAACCGTCAGCTGTAAGATCGTGGAAGTTTGACATTCAAACCATTCTAGTTGAGGAAGTCCAGATCATGTCATCTCCCGATCCAATGTGGGGCGGGAACGCAGCTCCCAGAACGCAGCACAAAGCGTGGATAGCCCTAGTCCTCACCGGGCTCATCATTGGCGCCGCCTTCATCGCCGTTTACGTCGGTATTCAGCGCAGCCCAGCGCCATTGCACCTACCGCTCGCCGTAGTGAGCGAACAACTCGCCACGGCAACTCAAAAGGGTCTGGGCGATGCCGTCACGGTGACCGAGGTCAAGTCGCTCAACGAAGGCACCCAGATGGTTCGTAATGGCGACGCGGTTGCCATGGTGGCCTTGACCTCGCCGACCACATTGCAGTTCGACTACGCCGGCGCGAAGGGCCTCAGCGAGAGCGGAGCGGCCCGCGCACTCGTTCAAGGTGTGGCGGACCACGCCGGGCTTACCCTGCAAGAGAAGGACCTCGTGCCGCTTGTGCAGTACGACAGCCGAGGGCTATCTGCCTTCTACGTCGTATTTGGCGCCACCCTGTCGTCATTCGTCCTGGCGCAAGGTCTCACAGGTGCCGCCGGCAAGATCAGGCTGCGCCACCGCCTGTATGCCATGGGCGGATTCGCTGTACTGATCGGCGTTGTCGCGGCAACGATCGCCGGTCCCATACTCGGAGCTCTAACCGCCCCGTGGCTACTGCTCGCGCTGACTCTCACGCTGCTCTCCGCGTCGGTCGCGTTCACGACCAAGGCGCTCGGTGCCTGGCTGGGAGCTGCAGGGATCGCTCTGGCAGTGCTCTCGCTGACCACTGTAGGCAACGCCGTGAGCGGGGCGACAATCGGCTACGACATTCTGCCCTCGTGGGGACAAGCGATCTCAGCCGTTCTTCCCCCCGGCGCAGCGTTCCGAGCGGTAAATGACTACGGCTACTTCAACGGGACCGCCGCATGGTCATCCCTTCTCGTCCTCGCCCTCTGGGCGGCCGCAGGCTTCGGCTTGGTGTTGCTCCGTTCGGCGGTCGGCGGGAAACGCACCAAAGCTGTCCAGTCGCAGCCGAACGCGGAAATCGCCGAAGCCGTCTAGCGCATCCGTCGGCGGTGAGCGCGACTTTGCCCACTCACCACCACGCGGCGTAAAACCACCCCTGTCCCAGGAAGACCTCATCGCTGGAAATGTCTTCTCTCATTGAAATTACCGGATCGATTTGGCTGCGTCGACGATGCCTTTGGTCACCTGCAAGGGCTTTGCGAGCATCGACATCGTGCCCGTCTGGGCCCCGGCTCTGGAGGGGGGACGGGACCGCAGACCAGCTGGTCCTCGTGCGGGGCGAAATGACCGAATTGGGGGGCGAGTAGGAACTGAACAGCGGATAGCGCTAAGCACGTTGTTGGTCTGGTCAGAGGGTTATGTATTCGCGGAGCTTTCCTCTTTGGTGGGGACGAGGCGCCCCAAGTCCGATGCCGATGGTTGGAAGTTGTTTGGTGATCTCGAACGGGGTTAGCGGTGCGGTGACAGGGCTATCGGCATATCCGCGGTCGTCGGTGTCCCATTGGGCTGGGTCGGGCTTGACGGCTCGGATCCGGGTGACGGTGCCGTCCGCGACGTATGCGGCCGTATGGTTTTGTGAGACAGCTTGTTAGGAGCCCTTCTTCACAATGACCGACCGTAAGATGTATAGCCAGAAGTACAAGGACGACGCCG
>NZ_JBEPNP010000058.1:0-3523 GCF_040546335.1 Arthrobacter sp. UYEF20
TTTTGTCTGTTTCTGGTTTCCTGGCTGCACCGATCATGCATGGTTGCTTCTCCGTTGGGAGGGGTTGTGTGTGGGGTGTGTGGTACGGGGTTGTTGTTTGAGAACTACATAGTGGACGCGAGCATCTTTTATAAGAAGCAATTTCCAAGAATATGAACCTGGATCTGTTGTTCTGCCTTTCGGGGTGGAGTGATGGTTTCTGTGGTTCTCTCGAAAATAGCGTTTTTGATCTTTTGTGGTCAAGTTTTTAAGAGCACACGGTGGATGCCTTGGCATTAGGAGCCGAAGAAGGACGTAGGAATCTGCGATAAGCCTGGGGGAGTCGATAACCGGACTGTGATCCCAGGGTGTCCGAATGGGGAAACCCCGCCGGGGGCGCGAGCTGCCCGGTGACCCGCATCTGAACACATAGGGTGTGTGGGGGGAACGCGGGGAAGTGAAACATCTCAGTACCCGCAGGAAGAGAAAACAATAGTGATTCCGTCAGTAGTGGCGAGCGAACGCGGATCAGGCTAAACCGTTCCATGTGTGATAGCCGGCGGGCGTTGCATGGTCGGGGTTGTGGGACTTCCCGTTCTGTCTCTGCCGGGGCAGTGGGGTGAGTAGTACAGGCATAGGTGAACGGTCTTGAAAGGCCGGCCAGAGAGGGTGTGAGCCCCGTAACCGAAATGTTGTGTACCGCCCGGTGAAGTATCCCAAGTAGCACGGGGCCCGAGAAATCCCGTGTGAATCTGTCAGGACCACCTGATAAGCCTAAATACTCCCTAATGACCGATAGCGGACCAGTACCGTGAGGGAAAGGTGAAAAGTACCCCGGGAGGGGAGTGAAACAGTACCTGAAACCGTGTGCTTACAATCCGTCGGAGCCATCACAGCTTGCTGTGTTGTGGTGACGGCGTGCCTTTTGAAGAATGAGCCTGCGAGTTAGTGTTACGTCGCGAGGTTAACCCGTGTGGGGAAGCCGTAGCGAAAGCGAGTCTGAACAGGGCGTTGCAGTGGCGTGATCTAGACCCGAAGCGAAGTGATCTACCCATGGCCAGGTTGAAGCGACGGTAAGACGTCGTGGAGGACCGAACCCACTTCAGTTGAAAATGGAGGGGATGAGCTGTGGGTAGGGGTGAAAGGCCAATCAAACTTCGTGATAGCTGGTTCTCCCCGAAATGCATTTAGGTGCAGCGTTGCGTGTTTCTTACCGGAGGTAGAGCTACTGGATGGCTAATGGGCCCTACAAGGTTACTGACGTCAGCCAAACTCCGAATGCCGGTAAGTGAGAGCGCAGCAGTGAGACTGTGGGGGATAAGCTTCATAGTCGAGAGGGAAACAGCCCAGACCACCAACTAAGGCCCCTAAGCGTGTGCTAAGTGGGAAAGGATGTGGAGTTGCGAAGACAACCAGGAGGTTGGCTTAGAAGCAGCCATCCTTAAAAGAGTGCGTAATAGCTCACTGGTCAAGTGATTCCGCGCCGACAATGTAGCGGGGCTCAAGTACACCGCCGAAGTTGTGGATTTCAGATGATAGCCAAGCCGCCCCCTCGTGGGGTTGGTTCAGGCGTCTGGAGTGGTAGGGGAGCGTCGTGTGGGCAGTGAAGTCGCGGTGTAAACCAGCGGTGGAGCCTACACGAGTGAGAATGCAGGCATGAGTAGCGAAAGACGGGTGAGAAACCCGTCCGCCGAATGATCAAGGGTTCCAGGGTCAAGCTAATCTGCCCTGGGTAAGTCGGGACCTAAGGCGAGGCCGACAGGCGTAGTCGATGGACAACGGGTTGATATTCCCGTACCGGCGAAAAACCGCCCATGCTGAACAGGGGACACTAACCGCCCGAGACCTGCCCGACACCCCTTGTGGGTGAAGGGTTTTGGTGGAGCGCGGGACCTGATCCTGGGAGGCAAGCGTATTAACAGGTGTGACGCAGGAAGGTAGCCGAGCCGGGCGATGGTTGTCCCGGTCTAAGGAGGTAGGGCGAACGGTAGGCAAATCCGCCGTTCATGATGCCTGAGATCTGATGGGACTCCCGTGAGGGGGGATTCGGTGATCCTATGCTGCCGAGAAAAGCATCGACGCGAGGTTTTAGCCGCCCGTACCCCAAACCGACACAGGTGATCAGGTAGAGAATACTAAGGCGATCGAGAGAATTATGGTTAAGGAACTCGGCAAAATGCCCCCGTAACTTCGGGAGAAGGGGGGCCCCCATCGTGAGGGACACTAGCTGTCCGGAGCGTGCAGGGGCCGCAGAGACCAGGGGGAAGCGACTGTTTACTAAAAACACAGGTCCGTGCGAAGTCGCAAGACGATGTATACGGACTGACTCCTGCCCGGTGCTGGAAGGTTAAGAGGACCGGTTAGCCGCAAGGCGAAGCTGAGAATTCAAGCCCCAGTAAACGGCGGTGGTAACTATAACCATCCTAAGGTAGCGAAATTCCTTGTCGGGTAAGTTCCGACCTGCACGAATGGAGTAACGACTTCCCCGCTGTCTCAACCATAAACTCGGCGAAATTGCAGTACGAGTAAAGATGCTCGTTACGCGCAGCAGGACGGAAAGACCCCGAGACCTTTACTATAGTTTGGTATTGGTGTTCGGAGTGGCTTGTGTAGGATAGGTGGGAGACGTTGAAGCCCGGACGCCAGTTCGGGTGGAGTCATCGTTGAAATACCACTCTGGTCACTTTGGACATCTAACTTCGGCCCGTAATCCGGGTCAGGGACAGTGCCTGATGGGTAGTTTAACTGGGGCGGTTGCCTCCTAAAAAGTAACGGAGGCGCCCAAAGGTTCCCTCAGCCTGGTTGGCAATCAGGTGTCGAGTGTAAGTGCACAAGGGAGCTTGACTGTGAGAGAGACATCTCGAGCAGGGACGAAAGTCGGGACTAGTGATCCGGCGGTACATTGTGGAATGGCCGTCGCTCAACGGATAAAAGGTACCTCGGGGATAACAGGCTGATCTTGCCCAAGAGTCCATATCGACGGCATGGTTTGGCACCTCGATGTCGGCTCGTCGCATCCTGGGGCTGGAGTAGGTCCCAAGGGTTGGGCTGTTCGCCCATTAAAGCGGTACGCGAGCTGGGTTTAGAACGTCGTGAGACAGTTCGGTCCCTATCCGCTGCGCGCGCAGGAAATTTGAGAAGGGCTGTCCTTAGTACGAGAGGACCGGGACGGACGAACCTCTGGTGTGTCAGTTGTACTGCCAAGTGCACCGCTGATTAGCTACGTTCGGATGGGATAACCGCTGAAAGCATCTAAGCGGGAAGCTCGCTTCGAGATGAGATTTCCATACACCTTGTGTGTGAGAGGCCCCCAGCCAGACCACTGGGTTGATAGGCCGGATGTGGAAGCGAGGACTAACGACTCGTGAAGCTGACCGGTACTAATAGGCCGATAACTTACACCACACACCACCCCCGTAAACCCGTTCAAAAGGGGTTTACACCCCGGGGTGGTACAAAGAAACAAGACTGCTTGCGTCCACTATGTGGTTCCCAGACAACAAACCCGTTGCTTGGCGAACCGACAACTGAATAACAACACCAC
>NZ_JBEPNP010000059.1:0-3440 GCF_040546335.1 Arthrobacter sp. UYEF20
GCGACCGCGCTTCCCGCAACTTCGCTGACCGCCACGCCGGCCTCGACCGTCCTTCCCACCACGGTTGCTCCGACGCCAGGGGCGCAGGCGACCGCACTTCCCCCAACACCGGCGGCTGCTGCCTCGCCGGCGGAATCCGCGGTGCCACCCTCTCCAACCGCCCCGCCGGCCGCAACGGTTCCGGCCAGCCCTGCCGCAGCGGTTCCGGCCAGCCCGGCCGCAGCGGTTCCGGCCAGCCCGGCCGCAGCAAACGGTTCAGCTCCCGTCGAGGGTGCAGCGCGTCCGGGAACGCAAGCGGCCGCCAATTCTTCCACCGCGCCCCAGCCACAGCCACAGCCCGCGGCTGCATCGCAGGCGGTCGCCAGTGCCGCCGCAATATCGGACACCCAGACCGGCGTCGCCCTTCCGGATGCGACCGCAGGCATCGCCCTGCCGGAGACCCCGGCCGGCGTGGATCCCGCCGGCAGCACGCCTCCTGCGACTCCTGCACCCGGTGCCGGCAACGCCGCCACCGCCACGGCCACGGCCGACGCGCTGGTGGCAACAGGTGCCGCGACAGCACAGCCGACGCCGGCTCCGGCGCATTCCCCGGCGCCCTCAGCCGCGCCGCAGCCAGCGCCGAACACACCTTCCCAGCCCGCGGCCACTCTCCAGCCCCAGCTGGCCAAGCCGCTCTTCACCTTGGCCGGGGCGCCGCACGGAGAGCACATCATGACCCTAAAGGTGTCGCCGGAGGACCTGGGTCCGCTGACGGTCCGGGCTCATATCGATGCCGCCGGTGTCCGGATCGAGCTCTTCGCCCCAGGAGATGCCGGGCGCGGGGCGATCCGGGGGATCCTGCCCGAGCTTCGCAAGGAACTTGCAGGTTCCGGCTTCGGAGCCAGCCTCGACGTCTCTGACCGCAGCGGGCCGGGCGGATCAAGCCAGGACAACCCCGGCCGGGATGCGGGCCAGGGCGGCAGCGGCCGCGGAAGCCAGGGCGGTTCCAGCCCGGGCGGCGGAAACGTCACCGGCGAGCAGCGCAGCGGACACCGCTGGGATGCGCTGGCCGACGAGTCGGCCGTACGCAACGCCAGAATCCTGAACGGCCCACAAACCACCCTCGACATTCTTGTCTGACACGAAGGAAAGCGACTCATGACGATTCTTCCCATCGCCTCCCAGCCCATCGCGGCCGCGGGGGAGACCGCCAAGGCAGCCGCCGTGCGGGCACCCGTGCAGACCATGGATTCGGATGTCTTCATGTCCCTCCTGGTGGCACAGCTCAAGAACCAGAACCCGAGTGCTCCGATGGATACCAACCAGATGATGAGCCAGACCATCCAGCTCTCCATGATGGAGAAGATGTCCGAGCTCACCACCAACAGCAAGGAAGGGTTCTCCCTCCAGATGCGCTCGGCCGCCGCCCAAATGATCGGCCATTCCGTCGGCTACACCCTCGGAGACGGCACCACGGGCACCGGCATCGCCAGTTCGGTGTCCTACGCCGGAACGGTACCCACCGTGAAGGTCGGCGACCTCTCCATCCCTCTTGATTCCATCACCGGGCTCACTGCTCCGGCCGCTTCCTAAGTAGTTTTTCAACCGTAGAAAGGCAGTTCCCATGCTCCGCTCGCTGTACTCCGGAATCTCCGGCCTTCGCGCCCACCAGACCATGCTGGACGTTACCGGCAACAACATCGCCAACGTCAACACGGCCGGCTTCAAGGCGTCCTCCACCCAGTTCCAGGACACCCTCTCGCAGCTGCAGCAGGGTGCCACCGGCCCGCAGGCCCAGGCTGGCGGCAGCAACCCCGCCCAGATCGGCCTCGGTGTCCGGGTTGCCGGTGTCAGCACCAACTTCGCCCAGGGCTCCTCGCAGAGCACCGGCCGTGGCACCGACATGATGATCTCCGGCGACGGGTTCTTCGTGACCAGCAAGGGCGGCAACCAGCTCTTCACCCGCGCCGGCGCGTTCAGCCCCGACGCCGCCAACCAGCTGGTCAGCCCCGACGGCGGCATCCTGCAGGGCTGGACGGCCACCAACGGTGTGATCAACGCGGGTGCCCCGGTGGGCGACATCACCCTGAACCCCAACACCATGGTTGCCAAGGCAACGGGCACGGTGACGCTGGACGGCAACCTGCCCAGCGACGCCGCCGACGGCACCCAGCTCGATCGCATCGTCAAGGTCTACGACGCCGCTGGCGCCGAACGCAGCGTGGCCCTGACCTTCACCAAGGCTGGAAGCACCTGGAACATGGCCGCCACCGACAATGGAACCACCTCCAACGGTTCGGTGACGTACGCGGCCGGCTTGCCCACTGCGGGCGGCAACTTCACCATCGGCGCAGGCGCCAACGCGATCACCATCGACGTCTCCAAGGTCTCCGGCTACGCCAGCATGAGCTCCCTGGCGGTCAGCGGCCAGAACGGCGCCGCCGTCGGCAAGCTCGAGTCCTACACGCTGGGCAACGACGGCTCCCTGATCGGATCCTTCAGCAACGGCATCAAGCAGGTCCTCGCCAAGATCGCACTCGCTAAGTTCACCAACCCGGCGGGCCTGGAGAAGTCCGGCGGCTCGTCCTATGTGGCCACCGGCAACTCCGGCGGCGTGCAGCTGGGTGCGGCGGGCGACCCCGGCATGGGCAGCCTGACCGGCGGAAACCTGGAAATGTCCAATGTGGACCTCTCGCAGGAATTCACCAACCTGATCGTCGCTCAGCGCGGCTTCCAGGCAAACGCCCGCATCATCACCACGTCCGATGAAGTGCTCCAGGAGCTCGGCAACCTCAAGCGCTAAAATCCGGAATACATGATTGTCTCCCAGAGATTCAGGAGACAGCTTTGGGTTTCGTGTATTTCCGGACCCGGAGCTGTCTCCTTGGATCGCCGCCGAATGCGGCTCGCTTGGGACGGGCGATGACGAGATGACGCCGGAGCCTTTCTGCACGTCTGCACGCAGTTCTATCGAAAGGTCTGCGCCCTGCCGGGCCGACTGAGACTATAACTTTCGGACTCGTGCGGCGCCGGCCCTAACGATGTGGAGCGCCGGGACACTCAGCCGGCGAACTCAGCTGGCGAACTCGTGTACCGGCATCCTGGTCACTTGAACGTCTGCTCGGAACAGGGATCCAACCAGCGGATCTTCCCGGGTACAACGCTGCCCTGCCTTCTCCCTGCCTTCTCCCTGCCTTCTCCCTGCCTAGCCTGGCCTGGGCGGGCTAGCCGCTGTCTGAAGCTGTGAGAAACAAGAGCCACTCCGGGGAGGGGTCGTCGAGGGGCGCTGGCCAGCCCGGATCGTCTATGTCTGTGACGGGCAATGGGTGCCAGGCGGTGAATTGGTGCCAGTCCGGGAAGGGGTCGGGGGGCAGTTCCAGTTCGGGATCCCGGCCGGGGTCTGGGCCGGGGTCCGGGCACAGGTGCCTGGTTGGATCCGGGTCCGGATGTTGTCCTCGATC
>NZ_JBEPNP010000060.1:0-3067 GCF_040546335.1 Arthrobacter sp. UYEF20
CGAGTTCAACGAGCAAGCCGCCGCGGCCTACCCGTACCAGCAGGCCTACCTGCCCTACAACCGCCTCGTCGACGGAACGGTCCACGACTGGTGACCAACGACGAACTCCCCACTCCGAAAGCCGGTGTTCCGGCCAAGCCGCGCATTGTTGTCATGGGCGTCTCGGGCTGCGGCAAGACCACCATCGGGGACCTCGTCGCCCGCGAACTGAACGTTCCGTTCCTCGACGGCGATTCGCTCCACCCGGTGGAAAACGTCGCCAAAATGGCGGCCGGCAGCCCGCTGACGGATGAGGACCGCTGGCCCTGGCTCGCGATTGTGGGCAGCGAACTGGCTGCCGCCGGTTCGGACGGCCTGGTCCTGGCCTGTTCAGCGCTTCGCCGCAGCTACCGGGATGCCATCCGCGAGCAGGCGCCGGACACCGTCTTCCTGCACCTGAACGGCAGCAAGGAGGTCCTCGGTGCCCGGCTGGAGGGCCGCAGCGGCCATTTCATGCCGGCCACGCTGCTGGATTCCCAACTGGCCACCCTGGAACCGCTGGCGGCGGACGAATCCGGCGTCGTAGTGGACATTGCAGCACCGCTTGCGGATGTCGTGGCAGCCGCTTTGGCCGGCATCGCCGGTGCAGCCTCCCACATCGCGGCCAACTCAGCGGGCGTTGGGTAAGTCCCAGTGGCGCCCGGGCGGGGCAGTTCGACGTCGACCTTCAGCGGCGCCGTTCAACCTCGACGACGACGCCCTTGGGTGGGTGGATTCCATGATCGCCGGAATGAGCCTCGGGGAAAAGATCGGCCGGCTTATCATCAAGGCCGGCCCGCACCCGGATCCTTCGAGGAATACTGCGACACCGCCCAGCTGAATTCTGTCTACTCCGGCTAAGCGCGAAGGGGCGGCCTCGGGATATCGCTGGGTCGCCCATTGCTGCCCGCCGGCCGCTACCTGAGCCGGCGGTGTTCATCGATCAGCGATGCAGGCACCGGCGAGACGCCAGGAAGGTCCTTGTCCCGGTCGGAATCCGGCTTGTGACGGCGGAGCAGGGCCGCGCCGTCGTGCTCCCAGCGGAATCCGGGGCTGGACACGGCAGCCCGTAGGCGCCGTCGACCGTGTCCGGGTATTTCGCCGCGAGGTCCTCCAGGACGTAAGCCGGAATCGTGCTGTCCTCCACGTAGCCGCGCAGGACTTCCGCTGCCGGGTCCTCCGCGTCGGCCGGCGGCGTACGGTGGGCGGCCTCGACCTGCCCGTAGCCGACGAGGAAGGACACGCCCATCACGGGATGATGGTAGAGCGCTACGTCGCCGGACTCTGCGAGCTCCGGCGGGAAGGAATCATCCGGTGCCAGCTGTTCGGCGGGGGTCACCCGCGCCGCAGCGTCGGGATTTTCAGCGACGGACGCCTCGCTGCAGGCATCCAGGAAACTGCGGTAGGCCGCTATGATGCCGGACCCGGTGCCGCTCACGATATGCGCGCCAAAGATGTCCAGGAAGACGGTGTGGTGCTTTCCGACGATCCTGCGTGCCTGCTCGGCCTTTTCCGGATTGTGGAATGCCAATGTGGGAAAGCGCTTGAGCAGGGACGCCGCAAGAGTCTTGACGGCGGGGAGGTCCCTCGGGCCGAACAGGCGCATGGTCCCGCTGATGGTCCAGATGTCACCGATCGGCACCAATCGGGTCAGGATGTAGCCGCCGCGCTGGACGACGCTGATCGCTTCCGCCCCTGCGGTGGCGTAGGCCGGGTAATCCATCTCATCGATGAGCAGGCCAAGCCGGGCACCCTTCCGGGCATCGACGTGGAAGACACCGAGAACATTGCGGTCCCGCCAGCTTTCGTAGACCAGCCGGTCTTCGGGCCCAATATTCTTGTTGGTGCGCAGATAGCGCTCGAGCAACGGCTCGCGTCCGTCCTGGTCCGGATAATAGAGCAGCAACTCGACGGCCTGCGCCCATTGGTCCTGCCCCTCACCCCCGCGTTCGGAGAATTCTGACAAGGCCTGCGTGAGGCGCCGGGCGAACCCGGGTGAGGCCGGGCTCCGCCCAGTTCATGACCGCCGGGCCGCGGAATATGTCAAGATTCCGACGGCCGTGGGCCCGGTCTTCACGGCGGCTGCGATGCTGTGGTTCACCCAGGTGACTGCGGACGGCAGCTATCTCGTCAACATGCTGCCCGCGCTGCTTCTCATGGGTGCCGGGCTGGGCATGGTCTTCGTTCCGATGCAGAACCTCGCCCTGTTCGGCGTGGACAAGGACGATTCCGGCGTCGCCGGCGCACTCGTCAACGCCTCGCAGCAGATCGGTGGTTCGCTGGGCATCGCCCTGTTCAGCACCATCGCGGCCGCCGCCACGGCCGGTGGCGTCTCACTGGCGGCCCTCTCCACCGGCTACTCCATGGTCTTCCTCTGGGCCGCGGGCATTGCGATCCTGATCGCCCCGATCGCCCTGCTGCTCATCAACATCGACCGCAAGAAGTTCACCGGAACCGACGGCGACGCCCCCATCGTCCACCTGGGATGAACCCGTCCTAACGGAGATAAGGGATCACCTGGCCTGCTGAACGACGACGGCGGCACTACGCCGAGTGCCGCCGTCGTCGTGCTCTGTATCCTGAGCGCCGGGTATCTTGAGCGCGGGCTACAGCCCGGCTCCGAACACCAGGGGAACGAGCGGGTCTCTATGAGGCGGCCGCTACTCTGGCTGGGCGCTGTCTGAAGCCGTGAGGAACATGAGCCATTCCGGGGAGGGGTCCTCGAGGGGCGCCGGCCAGCCCGGATCGGCCGTGTCTGCGGCGGGCCATGGGTGCCAGTCCGTGAATTGCTCCCAGTCCGTGAATTGGTGCCAGTCCGGGAAGGGGTCCGGGGGCAGCAGTTCCGGTTCGGGATCCCGGCCGGGGTGCCCGGTTGGCGGCGGGTCCGGATGATGTCCCGGATCCGCGGGCAGGGCCTGGCCCGGGCCGGTGTCCGTGTCTGTGTCTGGGCCGGTGTCTGTGGTCGGGAGCCAGTGTGGCCAGCGGGGTGGTTCCCAGTCCTGGTGTTCGCCGGGGTAGTGCCGCCCCGACGGTGAAATCCAGCCCGGTG
>NZ_JBEPNP010000061.1:0-2015 GCF_040546335.1 Arthrobacter sp. UYEF20
TGTGTCTGTTGTTTGAGAACTCAATAGTGTGCCAAGTTTGTTGATACCAATTTATTTATATGGATTGGTTGAATGTGCCGGATCGTGCCACCCCGTGGTGTGGTCTGGTGTTTTTGGCTGGTTTCAAATTTTGTGCAATCAATACGTCCCGTTTTCCCGGGGGTGTTGGTTGTGTCTGTTTTTGTTTTACTTCAACGGAGAGTTTGATCCTGGCTCAGGATGAACGCTGGCGGCGTGCTTAACACATGCAAGTCGAACGATGATCCCAGCTTGCTGGGGGATTAGTGGCGAACGGGTGAGTAACACGTGAGTAACCTGCCCTTAACTCTGGGATAAGCCTGGGAAACTGGGTCTAATACCGGATATGACTCCTCATCGCATGGTGGGGGGTGGAAAGCTTTATTGTGGTTTTGGATGGACTCGCGGCCTATCAGCTTGTTGGTGAGGTAATGGCTCACCAAGGCGACGACGGGTAGCCGGCCTGAGAGGGTGACCGGCCACACTGGGACTGAGACACGGCCCAGACTCCTACGGGAGGCAGCAGTGGGGAATATTGCACAATGGGCGCAAGCCTGATGCAGCGACGCCGCGTGAGGGATGACGGCCTTCGGGTTGTAAACCTCTTTCAGTAGGGAAGAAGCGAAAGTGACGGTACCTGCAGAAGAAGCGCCGGCTAACTACGTGCCAGCAGCCGCGGTAATACGTAGGGCGCAAGCGTTATCCGGAATTATTGGGCGTAAAGAGCTCGTAGGCGGTTTGTCGCGTCTGCCGTGAAAGTCCGGGGCTCAACTCCGGATCTGCGGTGGGTACGGGCAGACTAGAGTGATGTAGGGGAGACTGGAATTCCTGGTGTAGCGGTGAAATGCGCAGATATCAGGAGGAACACCGATGGCGAAGGCAGGTCTCTGGGCATTAACTGACGCTGAGGAGCGAAAGCATGGGGAGCGAACAGGATTAGATACCCTGGTAGTCCATGCCGTAAACGTTGGGCACTAGGTGTGGGGGACATTCCACGTTTTCCGTACCGTAGCTAACGCATTAAGTGCCCCGCCTGGGGAGTACGGCCGCAAGGCTAAAACTCAAAGGAATTGACGGGGGCCCGCACAAGCGGCGGAGCATGCGGATTAATTCGATGCAACGCGAAGAACCTTACCAAGGCTTGACATGAACCGGAAACGCCTGGAAACAGGTGCCCCGCTTGCGGTCGGTTTACAGGTGGTGCATGGTTGTCGTCAGCTCGTGTCGTGAGATGTTGGGTTAAGTCCCGCAACGAGCGCAACCCTCGTTCTATGTTGCCAGCGCGTGATGGCGGGGACTCATAGGAGACTGCCGGGGTCAACTCGGAGGAAGGTGGGGACGACGTCAAATCATCATGCCCCTTATGTCTTGGGCTTCACGCATGCTACAATGGCCGGTACAAAGGGTTGCGATACTGTGAGGTGGAGCTAATCCCAAAAAGCCGGTCTCAGTTCGGATTGGGGTCTGCAACTCGACCCCATGAAGTCGGAGTCGCTAGTAATCGCAGATCAGCAACGCTGCGGTGAATACGTTCCCGGGCCTTGTACACACCGCCCGTCAAGTCACGAAAGTTGGTAACACCCGAAGCCGGTGGCCTAACCCCTTGTGGGAGGGAGCTGTCGAAGGTGGGACTGGCGATTGGGACTAAGTCGTAACAAGGTAGCCGTACCGGAAGGTGCGGCTGGATCACCTCCTTTCTAAGGAGCACCTACAATCACCTTGCCCCGTGTATGCGGGTGTGGAGGGTTTGTCAGGAGTACGCCCGTTGCGCAGACGCTAGTTCTGCGGCGGGTGCTCACGGGTGGAATATCAACAAATAGGTGCCTGGCGGCACATGCCGGCGGCAAGTACGGACACTCTCTCTTCGGAAGGGGTGCTCCTGGAACGCGGCCGGAATGTTTCGCTGGGTAGTGTTTGGCACACTGTTGGGTCCTGAGGCAACAGGACCATGGCACGGCCGCGCTTCCTTTCGGGGGTGTGGTGGTGGTGTGGGTTTT
>NZ_JBEPNP010000062.1:0-1641 GCF_040546335.1 Arthrobacter sp. UYEF20
GTCATGACGCTCACCGCGGACGACATCGTCGAGGCCGCGCTGGCCTTGGGCGAGAAGCCGGAGCCGGAACCGACGCCGGAACCGGAGCGGTCACGATGGTGGCGCTGGCTGGTCTGACCGGATCTGCGGCGGCTTTCAGGCGAATGCCCTGTCCTTTTTCAGAAGTCGTCTGCACCAAGTCGTGCGACAGGACGGGGCGAGTGCAGGGGACTGTTGACATCGGATTGTCAGAAGTCCCGTGCACCGTCGTGCACTTTTTCAAGAGTCCTCTGCACTAAACCAGCGCTACGGCGCTGTGGTGACTGCGGTTGTGCTGGCTGGGACCCAGCGATACAGCGTGGGTACTCAGACGCCGAGACTAGCGGCCACTTCTGTTGGTGGAGTACCTTGGCTGAGTAGTTTTCGGGCTGAGCGGGTCTTGGCGTCTGTCATGATTCGTTTGCGGGCACCGATCCTGCCCTGTTCCCTGCCCGTCAAGCTCTCGCCATGTTTGAGTACGCGCTCTTCAAAATCGGTGGTCGGCGGCACCCTGGCAAGGTATCTGACAACGAAGTCCCACAAGACCTAGCGCCGCCCACGTGGAGGGCCCGGTAAGGGATCCGTTACCGTACGTTCCTTGAGAGATGTCTACGCTCTGCATAGACGGCAATGTAGGTGACCGCACACAGAGGTCTCAGACAAGGGACATGCAAAACGACGCGCCGCTTTGGCCCGTCGATTGGGCAGGGTGTCTTACGGACGGTCGTTCATGGGCGATTGCTCCCAAGCCGGACTACCGGGCCGTGCGACGAGTGAAGATCAGATGGAGAATTCCGGATGGGGAAGGGGTCGCTTCGATTTCAAAGCGCTGTTCGAGTTCTTCCAGTCCGTCCCAGAGCCGTTCGCCCCGGCCCAGGACGATTGGCACGAGGGCGATGTGCATGTGGTCGATCAGATCGGCCTCGAGGAACTGTCGAATCGTGCTGACGCCGCCACCGATCCGGACGTCGAGGTCGCCGGCCAGGGCGCGAGCCTGCTTGAGCGCGGAGACCGGATCGGCGTCAATGAAGTGGAAGGTTGTTTCGCCTTCCATTTCGAGTATCGGCCGAGCATGGTGTGTAAGGACAACGACAGGGGTGTGGAAGACAGGGTTGTCGCCCCACCATCCCTTCCATTCCTCGTCCTGCCAGGGACCGCGTTGAGGGCCGAACTTGTTGCGCCCCATGATCTCGACGCCGATCCCGGGCGCCCACTGGCTGGCGAACGCCTCGTCGACGCCGAGGGATCCCTCCGACTCCCCGGGGATGCCCATCTGTCGGAAGGTGTGTGTCTTCATAGCCCACCCCATCAGCCGTGAGCCTGCGTGACCGAACGGAGCATCGAGTTGCTGGCCCTCGCCGGTGCCGAAGCCGTCAAGGGAGACCGAGAAGTTATGCACGCGGACGAGGGACATGTCATCTCCTAAAGTGCTTGTAGTTTGCAATCAACGTATAGCGTCACATCTTCACCGGGCCCAAGGTTACGCAAGTAGTCAGGCACCTGTCAGCAGTGCCTGCGGTATTGGCTTGGTCAAGTCCAAATGCGTGGTGTAACGCGGTTGCCGCGTGATCTTTGGTTTGTTTAGGCGCTGAGCGCCAGTTCTGGGGTGTTCGCTGCCTCCTC
>NZ_JBEPNP010000063.1:0-1568 GCF_040546335.1 Arthrobacter sp. UYEF20
CCCGCGATGCTTTGCGTCGCCTTGGTGTCGATCGTGATGGAGTGCGGCAGCGGCGCGGCCGGCGCCGGGGACCACCTGCTGTGCCAGTACGTGGCCGCACTGCCGTCGAGAACATTTCCCGCGCGGCCGTTTGTGCGGGTGACTTCTTCATCGCTGGCCGAAGCCGTCCACCCGGTGCGGGGCAAAGCAGCCGGAAGTGCCTCCGTCGCGGCAGCCGGCAGCACCGCGGGCATGTGCAGGTGCGGTCCGGCCACGCGCGAGGGGTCGGGCGGAACCACCGCCACCGCCACCGCCACCGCCACCGCCGCCGCGGCGGCGGCCGGCAGCGCCGGGCTGTGCAGGTGCTGTCCGGTCGGGCCCGAGGAGGCTTGCGGATCCACCGCCATGTACCCCATGATCAACAGGAAAACAACCAGAACTGCGGACCCTGGGCGAATCACTCGCCATTTCGATATGAGCATCACGGCACCTAACGTCGTCAACGACACAATCAGCACACGGCGCCACCAGATTCGCTGGCTTCGGCGTTCCTGCCCGGGGCCGGATCATGGCGACGGGGCGGGGTGTGACGCAACGACCCATCTGCGCTTAGTTCCGGAACCAGTCCCCCAGAAGACAGACGCTAGGCCGGGCAGCATGGAAAAACCTTGGGCGGCAGATGCGGATCCCGGATCGTCCCGGACGCGTCTGGGACGGATTCCGGCCAACGCCACACCCAAGGAACGCATTCAGCAAACGCTGGACCCGCGAGACCACGTCCCAGGTTCGAGAGTTTCACTTGATCCTGATCGTCGAGGCGACGCTGGGCACTCCGTTGGCGTCCATTGCGAAGAGCAGATAGCTGCCCGGCACCAGCACGCCGCTGTCCGCCGGCAACGTCAGCGACGCGGTGTTGCCCGACACCGAGGTTGCGGTCAGCGGGATCCGCCGCTGGTCGGTGTTCACGGTGTGGGTCACGGTGCTCATCCGCATCAGGGAGAAGTTGGTGACGGGCGCTTTGGTGGTCACCGCTATCGTGCTGCCGGCGGCGGCGGTGGCCGGTGCGGTCACAATCGTCGGCCGGGTGCGGGCACTGCCGTCGGCGTTCAGCAGGTAGGGCGGGGTGAAAATTTCGCCGTCCAGATGGTTGGTCGTGCAGGTGTTGCACAGCCCGCCACCGCCAACGAAGACCCGGCCATCGGGAAGCAGCATGCTGACGCTGTGATACGTCCGGGGGATGGCCATCGGGGCCAGCGTGGTCCACTTTCCGGTGGCCGGGTTCCAGATTTCCGGGGCCATCCTGGCGGCTGTGTCCGTGAACGGAACCGGGGTGGCCTGACCGCCGACCACGAGGACCTGGCCATCGGGCAGCGCGACCCCGTTCGCGAACGACCGGGTGACGGCCATGTCTGCGGTCCGGGCCGTCTTGACCCCGTTGTTGATGTCGATGGTGTACGCCCGCGCCGTGGCCGGGGTGTTGTCGTAGGCGGACGCCCCGCCCACGGTGAGGATCTTTCCGACGTCGTACATCACGGCGTCGCCGTTCATCGCGTCCGCGCTGTCAGCCCGGAGTCCGGCGGAGGTGATGC
>NZ_JBEPNP010000064.1:0-1549 GCF_040546335.1 Arthrobacter sp. UYEF20
TTCAAGCAACAGGAAACCTCCTACGCCTCCGCGATTTCCCTAGTCTTCTTCGCGCTGGTACTCATCATCTCCGCAGTACAGCGCTACCTCACCCGAGAGAAGTCCTGACATGGCCACCACTTTAAGCGCAGCCGGCACGCGTGCCCGATCCCGTTCAACCTCCGAGAGTTCAACCGTCCAGAGACCGCGGCGGTTCCGCGGCGTCACCGGCTGGATCGTGAGAATTCTTCTCGGCGTCATCTTTGCCTTCCCGCTGCTGTTCATGTTCGTGTCCTCACTGAAGCCGGACCAGCAGATCTTCGGTGACCTGTCCTCCATCGCCGCATTCCTGCCGGTAGGGAACCTCTCATTGGATAACTACGGCGCCGTCTTCGACCGGGTACCCGCGGCCCGGTTCCTGATTAACTCCATCGGCATTTCGGCCGTGACGGTCATTCTGGGTGTCCTGATCAACAGCCTCGCGGCATTCGCCCTGTCACGGATGCGGGTCCGCGGTAAGGGAATCATCCTGACTCTCATCATCGCCACCCTGATAGTGCCCTTCGAAACACTTGCCCTGCCGCTGGTCTGGTGGGTCAACCAGCTGCCCTGGCTGGACATCAATGGGTTCTCGCTGTCACTGACCACCGGATGGCTTGACACCTACCATGTGCAGATCATCCCGTTCGTGGCCAACGCCTTTTCCATCTACCTGTTCCACCAGTACTTCGAATCGATCCCTAATGAACTGGACGAAGCGGCCCGGGTGGACGGGGCCGGCTGGTTCAAGATCTACCGTCAAATTGTCATGCCACTGTCCGGGCCAGCCATCGCCACGGTTTCCATTCTGACCTTCCTCCCGGCTTGGAACTCCTACCTCTGGCCGCTCATGGTCGTCCAGAGCGAGGAACTACGCCCGGTCATGATCGGGGTGCAGTACTTCTTCCAGCTCAATGTCTCCTGGGGCGAGGTCATGGCCTACTCCTCGATGATCACCCTGCCGGTCGTCGCCCTCTTCATCGCGTTCCAACGCTCTTTTGTGAACAGCATCGCCTCCAGCGGAGTCAAAGGCTGACCACGGCTACCCCTCAAGCCCAGGAATTTGCTGCACCACACAGCCTGGACAGGGCCGGGGCCAGCACGCACGGCACCTCTGTACTGCCTTGAGACGTTCGGGCTGGGCGCCTCGCCCGGACATGTCCCACAGAACCGCCAAACGGAGCTGTGGAAAAGCCGGCATTCGACCCGTGGACAAGCCGCCATCCCACCCGGCAGGAGACAACCGGGGCCCCTCGTCGAAACCCTGCAGAAAGATGCCAGCGCTCTGCTGACCAACCCGCGGCCGGCACCGGCAATGGTGAAGGCCTGCGACCGCGGCACGAAAACTCATAACCCAGGCAACGCAAACGTCGTTCCCACTTAGGGGACGCCCCAGCACAGAACAGAAGCGAGATTCAGACCCATGACTGCCGTGACCGCCACGACGGCCGATGCTTTCCGGCCCGCCCTGCACTACGCACCCCGGAATACCTGGCTCAACGACCCCAACGGCCTGATTTTCCATGAGGGC
>NZ_JBEPNP010000065.1:0-1530 GCF_040546335.1 Arthrobacter sp. UYEF20
TCCGGCCTGCGCACCCGGGTTCAGGCCCTCGCCGCCGCGCACCCGCTCTACCCCTCGGTTGCCAACCTCGCCTGAGGGACGTAATACAGAAGTAGAAGCAGAACACAGTTCACGACGCCGGGCCGCCGCCATCAGCTGCCGCCCGGCGTCGTGCATCCGGCAGCGGTGCCGCCCACCGGCGGCCGCACAGCCCTCCGGCAGGACCATCTGCCGGACCACAGCACGAGCCAGTGAGGAACCGAGAATGGCTGTTGGAGTCTTTGACCTTTTTTCCATCGGGATCGGACCATCGAGTTCACACACCGTGGGCCCCATGCGGGCCGCCGCGGTGTTCGCCGGGGAACTCAAGGGATCCGGGGTCCTGGAGAAAGTGGCCTCGCTGCGCGTGGACCTCTACGGCTCCCTCGCCGCGACCGGCCACGGCCACGGCACCATGACCGCCATCCTGCTCGGCCTGGAGGGCTTCCACCCCGAGCAGATCCTGCCCGAGGAAGTCGAGGAGCGGCTCGCCGCCATCGCCGAGACCGGCACCCTGCAGCTCGCCGGATCCGTTGCACTGCCCTACGGCGTGAAGGACATGATCCTGCGCCCGCTGACCATCCTGCCCCGGCACACCAACGGCATGACCTTCACCGTCTCCGACGCCGCCGGCGGGGTCCTGCACAGCGCCACGTTCTTCTCCGTCGGCGGCGGCTTCATCGTCCGCGACGGCGAAGAGGACGCGGCCCTCAAGGAACTCGACGAGTCCAAGAAGGACCTGCCGCTGCCGTTCCGCACCGCCGCGGAACTGCTGCGCCACTGCGCCGCCCGGGGCCTCTCGATCGGCGAGATCATGTTCGTCAACGAGCGCGCCTCCCGCACCGAGGCAGAGATCCGTGCGGGCCTGCTGCACATCTATTCCGTGATGGAGGGCTGCGTCCAGGTCAGCCTCAAGCGCGAGGGCCTGCTGCCCGGCGGGCTCAAGGTCCGCCGCCGCGCGCCCGACTGGCACGAGCGGCTGCTGAAGGAAGGCCGTGACCATGATCCCGACCACCGGGACCCGAAGTACTGGCAGGAATGGGTCAACCTGATCGCCCTGGCCGTGAACGAGGAAAACGCCTCCGGCGGCCGCGTGGTCACGGCCCCCACCAACGGCGCCGCGGGCATCATCCCCGCCGTGCTCTACTACGCCCTGCACTTCGCCCCCGGCATGGACCAGGCCACCCAGGCCGACCGCGACGACGTGGTGGTGAAGTTCCTGCTGACCGCCGCCGCCGTCGGGGTGCTCTACAAGGAACAGGCCTCGATCTCCGGCGCCGAGGTCGGCTGCCAGGGCGAGGTGGGCTCGGCGTCGTCGATGGCCGCAGCGGGCCTGGCCGAAGTCATGGGCGGCACGCCCCAACAGGTGGAAAACGCCGCGGAAATCGCGATGGAACACAACCTCGGACTGACCTGCGACCCGATCGGCGGACTCGTGCAGATCCCCTGCATCGAACGCAACGCGATCGCCGCGGCCAAAGCCATCAACGCCGCCAAGATGGCGCTCTGGGG
>NZ_JBEPNP010000066.1:0-1413 GCF_040546335.1 Arthrobacter sp. UYEF20
CCTGTTGCCTCATTGCAATACCTCCGGGAAAAGTGATTCGTTGCCTCATCTGAAAACCTCCGGTTGATGGCTTCGTTGCCTCATTGAAGAACCTCCGGATTTTCAGTTGTTCCAGGCCCTGTTGATGGGTTTGGCGGCGGCGGGTTGTTTTGCCCGGGAGAGTGTTTCCAGCTGGCTGGTGAGTGCCAGGATCTGGCGTGAGAGTGCGCCGGGTTTGATCTGTTTGAAGGCGGCGTTCATCCGGATGATCGGGCGTTTGCGCATTCTCTCGTGCCGGATCGCCCTGTGGTGGGGTGTGGCAGGTGCGTCGTGTTTCTTGGTCACTTTCGCGCCGTGCCGCTGCTTCTCGATGAGTTTTTGTTGGGGCAGCAGGTAGTTCGTGAAGATCCGGTCCAGCGCCCAGATCTCGTTGAGTTTCTCCAGCTCCGCGGCGGTGTCGTAGCGCAGGTAGCCGACCAGCTCCCGGACCCTTGCCCAGTTCTTTTGCTCCACGTGGGCGCCGTCGTTCTTGTTTCCTGGCCGGGACCGGGTGAAGGTGACCTGCTGGGCATGGCAGTAGGCCAGCAGGTGCTCGTTGATGAACTCCGAGCCGTTGTCCGAATCGATGCCGATGATCGGGAAGGGGAACACTGCAGTGACGTGTTCGAGGGCCTCGAAGACCCATTTGGCGGCCTTGTTCCGCACGGACCGGTTCACGGTCCATCCGGTGGAAATGTCAGTCACCGTCAGGGTGAAGCAGAATTCCCCGAAGCTGTTGCCGCCCTCGTGGCCGACCAGATCGATCTCCACAAATCCCGGGACGGCATCGTCCCACTCCGCCCATGTCCGGACCGGGATCTGGGATTTCAGGAGCGTGCCGGGCTTCGTGTGCGAGCGTCCCCGCGGGAAGAGTTTCGCCCGTTCACCGGCGAGTTTACGGTCGATGGTCGCCGCGCTCATGCGCATCAGCAGAGCAGCCTGCGCGTCGGTGATCTCGAGCTCCTTGTCCCGGCGCAGCAGCGGCACCAAGACTGGCAACATCGGGGCCAGCAGCCGGCCGGCAGGGGCGCGCAGCACCGCCCAGCACGTGACCAGGGATGGCAGCAGATCAGGCCCGTAGACCGGCGTCCGACCCGGTCTGGGCTTGACGATCTTCAGGACCAGGGCCTCCCGCAGAGCGGCCCGGGCATAGTCGCGGTGCCAACCGGTCAGCTCGACCAGCTCGTTCAGGATTCGGGACTTTCCTGCACGATCGGCGCTTTTGTAGGCGAGGGCTTTCTTCTTTGTCACAGCTTGCCGCTGGACCATCGTTAGCTCCATGAAAACGGGCATAGTCCCCATACGCCGCCCCGCCCGGAAACCACGCCGCTACGCGGAGGTATTCAACTGAGGCAACGTATCCAGCTACGCGGAGGTTTTCTATGAGTCAACGCG
>NZ_JBEPNP010000067.1:0-1273 GCF_040546335.1 Arthrobacter sp. UYEF20
GCGTCGTCCTTGTACTTCTGGCTATACCTCTTACGGTCGGTCATTGTGAAGAAGGGCTCCTAACAAGCTGTCTCACAAAACCATACGGCCGCAGTATGACGACAGCGCGGAAGAAATGGGTCTGGCCTGCTGCGGGGTGGCCTGTTGGCTCCCGGGCAGCACAAACACTCCTGCAGCCATGCCGCCCAGGAACCCGGCGCCGGCGACTGCCCCGGCCGCCAGCCACCGCCGTGCGGGCTTGCGCCGCAGGGAAGGGGCCTTTTTTTCGACCCGCGAGACCAGTTCCGCCCGGAGCGCATTGCTGAATGTTTCATCGACGCGAAGATGGTTCATGGCCGTTCTCTTTCCACTACCGTGGCGGGCGTTGCCCCCGCCGCTCCATAGATCGCTGCTTTCATGCGTAGACGTGCCCGGTGCATACGGGTCTTCGCAGCGCCCCGTGTCAGGTTAAGGACGGCCGCGGCCGCGGAGAGGGTGTACTCCTCGAAGACAACCAGGCTCACCAATTGCAAGTCCGTGGTGTTCAGCGTCCCGAGGGCCAGCGCCACGTTTATGTCCACGGCATCATCCATGTAGGAACCATCAGATGTCGCGTCAAAAGCCTCATCGTTGCGCGGGAGGGACCGGAGGAGGCTGCTGTAGCGGAAGGCTGCCCGCCGGCTGTTGCGTGCAATATTCGTCGTCGTGACAAGCAGCCAGGGAAGAATGGAACCCTCAACGAGCCTCACCTTTCCCCGGCGCCTCCACAGCTCAAGGAACGCCGTCGACATGATGTCCTCAGCATTATGTCGATCCCTCGCCAACCGGAAGGCGTGCCGGAAGACCCGGTCGCGGTGCCGATCGAACAACACCCCGAAGGCCTCGCCCTCGCCCTTGAGGCTGCGCGACCACAGCCCGTCATCCTCGGATTCAATGTTCCCCATGCCCTGTATTGTCCGGGACAACCCAAAGGTTACACATGGACGGAAGATCGTCCGGAGAAGTATCAGGCAATGCTCGTAGGGAGCACAGCCGCGCAGCGTGACCGAGAGGCCACAGAGAGCGTCTTGCCGACGTCCTACTCGACCACAGAGCCGCTGCGGGTGACGTACCGCATAGATTGGGTTTGTTGGGATGAACGGCAGATTTGCGGCCCAGTAGCCCGTTCTGCCCAGTGCCGGCGGGGTTTGAGGGGCCAGCGGAGCGCTCAGAGTGGCCGAGTTGCGGTGGGGGTTGTCTGGGTGTATTGTTTTTTAAGTCGCCACGAGGGAGACCAGCGGAAATGCTGGGAACC
>NZ_JBEPNP010000068.1:0-1270 GCF_040546335.1 Arthrobacter sp. UYEF20
GGAATTGGTGGATTCTTCTACGCTGCCAGTGCTGGCTGTCGATAACCATAGTGGACTTCGTTGGGCCGTCGGTAATCGAGCGCGGAGTGTCGGCGCCGACTATTGTAAAACCCCTCGATATAGCGGATGACGTCGCTGCGGGCTTGTGATTTCGTCGCGTAAACGGTCCGGTAGACACGCTCGTTCTTGAGCATGGAGAAGAAAGATTCCGCCATGCTGTTGTCCCAGCACACGCCCGTGCGTCCCATCGATGAGCGCATCCCCAGGCCGGTCACCAAGGCCCGAAACCCGGCCGAGGTATACACGCTGCCGCGGTCGGAGTGCCAGATCGCGTCGGGCTCGATCAGGGTCGTAGCGGCGGCGTTCTTGAGCGCATCGGCGACGAGTTCAGTGCGCATGTGATCGGCGATCGACCAGCCGACGACCTTCTTCGAATAGCAGTCGATGACGGTGGCCAGGTAGATGAACCCTTGCCAGGTGTGGATGTAGGTGATGTCACCGACGAACTTCACCCCGGGACGAGTGGCGGTGAAGTCACGCTTGACGAGGTCAGGCATGTTGGCCGCGGCCATCGCGTCGGCCTCGGTCGTGACCCGGAATGGCCGCGGTTGGCAGGCCACCAGACCCTCCTGGCGCATGAGGTGCCGCACAAGCTCGGGCGAACACCCGGTCTGTTCCGCCGCCAGGTCGGCGTGGATCCGACGATACCCGTAGGTGCCTTCGGACTCCTCGAAATAGTGCTGGATCCGCGCTATCAGGGCCTTCCGGCGGGTGGCGGTCGCCGATTGCGGGCGCGTCAGCCAGTGATAGAAACCGGAGGTTGAGACGCCTAACCAGCGGCACATCTTCACGACCGAATTCAGGTTGGCGGGCTCAGTTTTTTGGGAGTCGATGTATTCGTACTTGCTCACTACCGCTGCTCCCGCGCGAAGTAAGCGGCTGCTTTTTTCAGGAACAGAGTCTCGGCTCGCAGCTCCTGATTTTCCCTCTCGAGCTCCTTCAGGCGGGCCCGTTCCGGCAACGTCAGCTCCGTCTCGGTGCCCCCGTTGGCCTCGCGGTATTTGTTCAGCCAGTTGCGCAGAGTCTCGGGGCCGACACCGTATGCGGTGGCAACATCCTTGATGGGCTTGGACGTATTGATCACCTCACGGCACAACTCGTCTTTGAACTCCTGGGTGAAACGCCGGCGTGCTGCAGTCATGCTGATCTCTACTTTCAGTAGACCCCCATTTTAAGAGGGCCCACTGTCCGAGAACTCCGCGGCAGCTCA
>NZ_JBEPNP010000069.1:0-1206 GCF_040546335.1 Arthrobacter sp. UYEF20
ACTGCGGCAGCAGCCTTGGCGGCCGCCGGGTTCATGGCGGCGGGAACCAGATTGTCCACGCCCTTGCCGTAGTAGGCCTCGATGAAGTGCTGGCCCACCATCAGCAGGCTGGTGATGACGAGATACCAGATGGCTGCCACGATCAGCAGCGGCACGGGCAGGTACGTCCGGTTGGCCAGGGTGTTGGTGGCGAAGGTCAGGTCCAGCGTAAACGGCACTGCAAGGACCAGGGACGTGGTCTTCAGCATGCCGATGGTTTCGTTGCCGGTCGGGGGCACGATCACGCGCATGGCCTGCGGCAGGATGATCCGCCACATGATCTTGGTCTTGCCCATGCCCAGGGCCTCGGCGGCTTCCATCTGGCCCCGGTCCACGGACTTGAGGCCGGCCCGGAAGATTTCCGCCAGATAGGCGGACTCGTTCAGGCCAAGGCCCAGGATCGCCGCAGCCAGGGCAGTGACGACGGCGCTGGTGTCCAGGCTGAAGAACTCCGGGCCGAACGGGACGCCCGCGCTGATCTTGGGGTACAGGACGGAAATCAGTCCCCAAAAGATCAACTGGGTGTACACGGGAGTGCCGCGGAAGAACCATACCCAGACCCAGCTGGACCAGCGGAACACCGGGTTTTCCGACTGGCGCATGAACGCCAGGAGGATGGCAAGGACAATCGCCAGGGCCATGGAGGCAACAGTCAGCAGCAGCGTCCAGCCGACACCCTGGACCACCTTAGTGTCCAGGATGTAGCTCCCCACGATGTCCCAGCGGAAGTTGGGGTTCGTGACCAGGCTCTGCAGGAACAGGGCCAGCACTCCGAGAATGATCAGAGCGCTGATCCACCGGCCCGGATGCCGCACCGGCACTGCCTTATTCAGCACCGGTGCTGCGTGGTTCTCCTGGTGGCGGTCCATCTGTGCACCTGATTTGTGGTCGGCTGCGGGAAGACTCAAGATCCGGCCGCCGGGTTGACCTCGGACTTGGTGATGGCGCCTTCGGCGTTGCCCCAGCCCTGCAGGATCTTCTTATACGAACCGTTTTCGATGAGCTTCGTGACAGTCTTCTGGATGACGTCGGCCAGTGCGGTGTCGGACTTGGCCACGGCGATGCCCTGCGGGGCGGAGTCGTACACGTCGCCGAGCTTTTCGAGCTGGCCGCCGGTCTGGGTCAGGGCGTAGCCGATGATGGGGGAGTCGGCTGCCATGGCGTCGA
>NZ_JBEPNP010000070.1:0-1156 GCF_040546335.1 Arthrobacter sp. UYEF20
TGCGCACGTCAAGTTTCTGAGACAGTTTCATCGTTTTATTTCGGTTACGCTGCCAGGGATTCCTGGTCGCGGATCTGGTGGGCTGTGAGGGCTGCCGCCGGCGGTCGGTGGCCTGCTCGGGCGTTGGGCCGTTTGCGGTTGTACCAGGACTCGATATAGTCCATGACCGAGGTGCGGGCGGCGAGCCGGCTGGTGAAGCTGTGGTGGTGGTAGAACTCGGTCTTCAGATGCGAGAAGAAATTTTCGGCGACGGCGTTGTCCCAGCACACGCCGACCTTGCCCATGGACTGGGTGACGTTGTTCCCGGCGCACCAGCCCTGGAATTCGGCAGAGGTGTACTGGGTGCCGCGGTCTGAATGGAACACCGCCCCGTCCGCGTGCAGGTAGCCGTGATCGCGGGCCATGGCCAGCGCCCCGGTGCACAGTTCGGTGCGCATGTGGCGGTCCATGTTCCAGCCGATGACCATGCCGGTGCACAGATCGATCACGGTGGCCAGATACAGCCAGCCCTCGCCGGTCTTCAGGTACGTGATGTCCCCGCACAGCCGCGTGCCGGGCACCTCGGAGGAGAAGTCCCGCTTGCCGTTCTCGTCGAGCATGTGGTTCCCGATATGGGCGGTCTTCGCCTGCGGGTCCTGCTCGGTGGTCTTCTTCCACGCCCGAGTCCGTACGGCGCGCAGGCCCTGCTCGCGCATGATGGCCCCGACGGTGGGTTGGGAAACGCTGATCCCGTCCGCGTTGAGCATCCGGGTCAGCTGGTCCCTACCGGCCTTGCCCTTGGCGTCGTTGAACTTTCCGGCCACAGCTTCCACCAGCGTCTGGTGCCGCACGGCCCGCGGGGACGGGCCCGCAGGGTTGCGCCACCGGTAGAACGAGGCCCGGGAGACCTTCAGGGTCCGGCATAGCCAGGCGACGGGATGGTTCGCCTTCTCTGCTTCGATGAACTCGTAGAAATCCTCTACCGTTGCTTCGCTGCAAAGAAGGCGCTGACTTTTCCCAGGAACTCAATTTCCTGCTTCAGCTTCGCGTTCTCGGCCAGCGCTTTCTGGTGCTCTTCCCACGGCACGGCTGCCTTCTCCTCGGTGAGGAACCGATCGGGATGGTCCTCACGGTATTTGCGCACCCAGGTCCCCAGAGTGCCCTCGTTCACGCCGAT
>NZ_JBEPNP010000071.1:0-1085 GCF_040546335.1 Arthrobacter sp. UYEF20
AGCCCTCACAGCCCACCAGATCCGCGACCAGGAATCCCTGGCAGCGTAACCGAAATAAAACGATGAAACTGTCTCAGAAACTTGACGTGCGCAGGGCGGCGGCGGCGGCGGCGGGGGCGGCGGGGGCGGCGGCGGAGGGGGAGGCGGGGGCGGCGTGGTGTTCGTGGTGATCGTCAATCCGGGCCGCTGGGTGGCGAGCGAAGTCTCCTTGGAGCTGTAGATGACACCGTCGGAGGAGGTGCTGCTGATGCGGAATGAGTACGTCCCGTCACTCTTGATCACGCTGAAGAGATCAAACTCCACAAACGTGTTGTCGCCAACGGCGCCGCGCGAGGCCACTACTGGCGATTCCGCGACGGGCGCGTTGTTGAATGTGATCGTGTTTTCACTCCAGGAGTTGTTAAGGACCCGTCGGAATTGGCCGCCCGAGTTGGATGGATCCGTAGCGAACAGCCTGAGCTTTGCGCCGGTCACGGTGCTGCCCGCGGTGCCAGTTACCGTGAACTTGAGATAGATCATCTCAACCGGCGAGCTATCAGACTTAAGCCCTGTTGCCGTGCGGAAGTTAATGGTGGGACTGTCACGCTTCACTACGGCATCGGCCGTAGCGGAAAAGGTCAGCGTGGCGGCCTCCGCGGGCGGACCGACGAGCGAGACGGCGGCCGCGAGCAGCATTGCTGCAGCCACGGATATCCATCGGTGCCGCCATGACGTGCGGCTAAGCCGGTGTCTCTTGGTGCTGATCTTCCCTGGGGCGATGTCAGATTCAAGGCTCATCGTGGGGCTCCTAGGTAGGTCCACGCACCCTACGCCCCGGTGGGCCGGTAGGAGTTCCAAACCCTAGCCTGCCAAGTAGAGCCTCACAATGCTCATGCCCAAAATAGATAGCCAATTAAAGGTATTCCCAAGGTGCCGGATCTGCGGTAGCGTCCGGCTGAAAGCTGCCGGATCTGCGGTAGCGTCCGGCCGAAAGCTGCTGGAGCGTTGTTTGTGGTTTGGGGGTTAAATGCGGGAGAGCCTCCAGAGAAGTGTCTGGAGGCTCTCGACCGTGTTTAATGGTTGTCCGGCGGTGACCTACTCTCCCA
>NZ_JBEPNP010000072.1:0-1066 GCF_040546335.1 Arthrobacter sp. UYEF20
AGACACTTCTCTGGAGGCTCTCCCGCATTTAACCCCCAAACCCATTATCATCCGGACCCTGCCGCAGATCCGGCGCCTTTCGTCCGGACGCTGCCTCAGATCCGGCAGCGTTCCAGCCGGACGCTGCCGCAGATCCGGCAGCGTTCCAGCCGGACGCTGCCGCAGATCCGGCAGCGTTCCAGCCGGACGCTGCCGCAGATCCGGCGCCTTTCAGCCGGACCCCACCCCGCCTGCCGCCGGCGCCGTCGGCCACGAACATTGTCCTCAGCGTGATTACGCCAGCCATCAGACCAGGTCAAGGATTCTCAACCGGAATTGTCAAGGGGAGCTGGGTGCTGTGCTTGCCTCGAGCGTCGTTGGGACTCCTCTTCGCCCGACTGCCCGCCACTTATCTTGACTCGATTCCGGCTGCAACGATCGTGCGCTGCGGCACCTTCTGCCGCTATCCTCTGATCAGGTCACCGCCTGGCAGCGTATCGGCAATCTTTCCCGGCGCCCGCTCGCCGATGAGCGGCCATACGACGTCTTGTTCTTTCACTTGAAGGACGAGGCCCTGCGGTCCCGCCGGAAGGTACAGCGCCTGTCCGTCCGGACGGCCCGCTTTCGGGTTCTCGATCGTCGCGTCAATTCCTTCTCTGGGTGCACCGTCCCCGGCGGGCACCATGAACGCGACGACCGTGGCTCCCTTGGGAAAGGCCTTCGTGAAGTACAAGGGATCCGAACTCCGTGCGCCAAAGAGTTCAAGGTAGACGTTCCCGTCATTGCCCCGCGGCAGTTCGCCCTTGACCACGCGGCCTGTGTGCAGGATCAAGACAACTGAGTGAAGGCCCGTGCCGGTCCGTCCTTCCCGGACCCCCTCCACAGTTCCCTGGGCGATCACCTGGCTGACCGCGGCGAGGTCCTCCGTGGAATGGAAAGGGTCGTAGTCGAAGGTGAGGCCGCCGAAAGCAGCCAGAGTGTCCTCAGCCCTGTATGCGCACGTCAAGTTTCTGAGACAGTTTCATCGTTTTATTTCGGTTACGCTGCCAGGGATTCCTGGTCGCGGATCTGGTGGGCTGTGAGGGCT
>NZ_JBEPNP010000073.1:0-1009 GCF_040546335.1 Arthrobacter sp. UYEF20
CGTTCGGGGGGGACCATGGCGCGGCGGAGCTTGTGCATCCACGCCCATGCCGTCTCATAGGTCTTAGCCCTAGGACCCGCTGCAGCTTTTTGCGGCCGCGGCCCCCGGAGTAACCAACTGGCGGGACGGCAAGCAGAGGGCCCGAGGGCCCGAGACCGGCCT
This sequence comes from Arthrobacter sp. UYEF20, assembly GCF_040546335.1. NCBI lineage: Bacteria > Bacillati > Actinomycetota > Actinomycetes > Micrococcales > Micrococcaceae > Arthrobacter > Arthrobacter sp. UYEF20. The sequence goes on from NZ_JBEPNP010000073.1 coordinate 163, forward strand.
GGCCAAGATCCGTCTTGCGTTTTTCGGCCTAAACGCCCGATCCGGCGGCCTTCACACACGGCTCGGCGCGGCCACTGGACACTAGGTCAAAGTCGGGCCCAAAGCCCCTCGTGAACCGGGCTGAGTGCGCTTAAATTTAGTAGTGTCCGGCCCGGGCCACCGCGGAAGTGAGCCCGGTAGATCATTGAAAGGGAGGATGCGTGATGGTCAGCGCAAGCGGTCCTGATGATGCGCGACGACTCGACGCAGACTGGGACGGCACTCCGGAACCCCTGAATCAAACGGAAAACCGCACTTCTGAGCACAGTATTGACGACCGCTTCTACGAAGAGACTGACGGTGTTCTCCCCTATGGCGAGAACGACGGGTACTTCGATGACACAGGCGGCCCGGTCGACGGTATTTTGCCAGGAGACCCGGCCGCCGCCGCTCTCCGTGAAACCGTGCTTGCCCGGGAAGAGGAGCGGTTCGGCGGCATCAAGATCGGCTCGGCCTTCTTCGGCTGGCTGGTCTCGACCGCAATGGCCGTTTTGCTGGTTACTCTGGTTGCGGCGGCCGCCAGTGCCGGCATTCTGCCCGGCACGGACCCGCTCCCCCGAGCTGGCCAGGAATCATCACGTGGCATGACCGCTATGATCATGCTCCTGTCGCTCCAGCTCCTCGCCTATTTTTCGGGTGGCTACGTTGCAGGGCGGATGGCGCGTTTCAACGGCGTCGGCCAGGGACTCATGGTGTGGCTTTGGGGCGTCATCGGAGCCGCAGCGATGGCACTGCTGGCGATTACTGGGCAACACAATGTCCTGACCACGCTCAACAGTTTCCTTCGCCTTCCACTGCTCGAGGGGCA